>NZ_QTQA01000006.1:0-321749 GCF_003853825.1 Burkholderia sp. Bp9012
GGTGGTCGCCTTCCTCACGAGGAACAGGCCGCCCGACAGCAGGATCATGTCGCGCCACGAGAACGCGTGATCGAACAGGGTGAATACGGGTTCGGTGAGGCTCGCGATCCACGCGACGCTGCCGAGCAACGCGAGGCGCATCACCAGCGCGAGCGCGATGCCGAGGCGCTGCGTGCGGGCGCGCTGCGCTTCCGGCAGCTTGTTGCTGAGGATCGAGATGAAGATCAGGTTGTCGATGCCGAGCACGACTTCCATCACGACGAGCGTGAGGAGCGCGGCCCAGACGGCGGGGTCGGCGGCAAGCGTCAGCAGGTAGTCCATGAATGGGCCGATACGAAAGTGGAAAGCCAGATGATATGCCGCCACGAACTTCGCAAAAATCAGAGAGAATCTGATTTTTGGTTCGGTTTTTCCGAAATTACGATCCGATGCTCAATTTCCGACATCTGTACTATTTCTGGGTCGTCGTGAAGGAAGGCGGCTTCGCGCGCGCGGCCGCGCGGCTCGACATGGCCGTGCAGACGATCAGCGCGCAGGTGCGCGAGCTCGAGAAGGCGCTCGGGCACCAGTTGTTGCGCCCCGCCGGGCGCGGCGTCGCGATGACCGACGCCGGCCAGGCCGCATATGCGCGCGCGGAGGTCATCTTCGAGATGGGCCGGCTGATTCCCGAGGAAGTGCGCGCGGCGGCCAGCCAGCCGACTGTGCGGCTCGCGGTCGGGCTCGCCGACGGCATCTCCAAGCTCGCCGCGCACGCGATCCTCGCGCCCGTGCTGGATACGCCCACGCTGCGGCTGCTGTGCCACGAGGGCGAGCACGACGCGCTGCTCGCGGAACTGGCGCTGCATCACCTCGACCTCGTGCTGGCGGGCCAGGGCGCGCCGTCGGGGTCGAACCTGCGCGTGACGAGCGAGCGGCTCGTCGCGTCGCCGGTCGACTGGTACGGACCCGCGGCACTCGTCACGCCGGCTGCGCGGCAGCGCTTTCCGCAGTGCCTCGCCGAGCTGCCGGTGCTGCTGCCGACCGCCCACTCGGCGCTGCGCGCCCGCCTCGACCTGTGGCTGGAACGGGAACGGATCGTGCCGCGCGTGGCCGGGGAATTCGAGGACAGCGCGCTGATGGCCGTGTTCGCGGCGCGCGGCCTGGGCGTGTTTCCGCTCAGCGAACTCGGCGCGAACGACGCGTCGCTGCTGCGCGGGCTGCGCCGGCTCGGCCGGGCGGGCGACGTGACCGAGGAGATCCATGCGATCCGCTCGCGGCGCGGCGAACACCACCCGCTGGCGTCGCGACTGCTCGCCGCCGCGCGGCCGGCGCCGACCGCCTGAAGCGAGCGCGACATCAAACGAAACTATAATGACGCCCCGGCCATACGAGATTGCCACGCGCATCGCACCGGCCCCGCCGCTGCGCCCGCAGCCCCGCGCATCTCGCCGAGCCTTCTGAAAGACGCCATGCACAACCGATTTCGCCTGTTTTCCGTTTCGTGCGCGCTCGCGGCCGCGACCGTGCTGGCGGCGTGCTCGTCGCCGCCCAAGCCGATCTACCAGCAGGAGCAGTTCGACGCAACGAGCAGCCCGTACGCGCACACGTTCCGCTCGAAATCCGACGCGTCCTGCGAGGCCGCGCGGCGCGCGCTGCTGAGCCAGGGCTACGTGGTGTCGTCGTCGCGCAACGACGCGGTCGACGGCAGCAAGAATTTCCAGCCGAGCAACGACATGCACGTCGTGATCGAGTTTCACGTCGTGTGCGCCGACGCGAATGCCGACGGCTCGTCGAGCATCGCGTACGTGAACGCGGTGCAGGACCGCTACACGCTGAAGAAGTCGAATACGTCGGCGAGCGTCGGGCTCAGCGTGTTCGGCTCGCTGTCGCTGCCGATCGGGTCGAGCGACGACGCGCTCGTCAAGACCGCCAGCGAGACGATTCCCGCCGGCGTGTTCTATGAGCGCTTCTTCAATCTCGTCGAGCATTTTCTGAAGATCGATCCGGCCCGCCGCGACCGCGCGACCGTGAAGGCGGCCGAGAAGGAACCCGTCACGCCGCTGCCCGAACCCGCGCCGACGCCGCAGGGCGAGCCGATGAAGATGACGACGCCGGTCGTGCCGACGCCGCCCGCCGCGCCGGTGCCGCTGTCGGGGCCGGGCGTCGCGCCGGCTTCGGGCATGTCGGCCGCGCCTGCCTCGCCTGCGGCATCGGCCGTGGTCGCGCCGGCGGCGATGCGGGGTGGCGTGCCGGCTTCGGCTTCGGCACCTGCGTCGGCTTCGGCCGCAGTCCCGGCTTCCTCCTCGGCATCCGCTCCGGCACCCGCGTCGGCTGTGCCTGCTTCGATCTCGGCTTCGGCACCTGCCTCCGTTCGGACGCCCGCGTCTGCCTCGGCACCGCCCGCATCGACGCCTGCCGCTGCCACGCGAACTGCGCCAACGTCGGCATCGGCCGCGCCTGCCCCGGCAGCCTCGGCACCGGCCCCCGTAAACGCTGCTCCGGTATCGGCTGACAAGGCGCCCGCGCCCGCTGCCGCCGATCCAGTCGCCTCGTCCGCACCGACCGGTGCCAGCGCGCCGTCCGCGAACTGATCGCGCGACCGTCTCTCCGCGTCGTGCGCCCGTCGCGCGCGGCGCGCCATGTGCGCCCTTCCCCGCCGCGCCACGTGATCGTCGTACACCCGAAGGCCGGTTGCGCATGCGCGCCGTAACGTGACCGGCGATCGAGTGCAACCCGTCGCGCGGACCACATGAATCCCGGGTCCTCGGACGCCCCCGATCATTCCCGCCGCGCGATCACGCCGTCGTTACGTCTTCGCCCGCATCGCCGCCCGGCTGCGCCGCGGCACGCGCGCCACCGCGTTACTGCAACGTCGCGTTCAGCGTCTGCAACTGCTCGGCCGTCGCCGTCACGCCGCCGCACACGATCACCGCGATATCCGACGCACGAGCAAGCACCGGCACCGACTGTTCGAGCGCGGCCAGCGCGGCGCCGCACGCCGGCTCAACGACGATCCGGTGCTCGTCCACGAACCGCAGCGACGCAGCCACCGCCTGCGCATCCGACACGACGACCGGATGGATCGCGTGCCGCTTCGCCCACTCGACCGCCGCGTCGCACGGCCGCTTCGCGCCGAGCGACGTCGCGATGCTCGTGATCGCCGGCAATTCGACCGGATGCCCCTGCGCGACCGAGCGCGCATAGCTGTCCGCGCCCTCCGTCTCGACCGCGACGACCGGCACGTCGTGCCAGCCGTTGCGTGCGAGCCCCTCGAGGACGCCGCACAGCAGCCCGCCCCCACCGACCGCGAGCACGACCGCGTCGGGTTTCGGGCCGGCCGCCGCCATCTCGTCGATCATCGTCGCGTGCCCCTGCCACAGCACGGGGTCGTCGAACGGATGCACGAACGCGTCCTGCGCACCGACGGCCGACAGCGCGTAAGCGTTCGCCTCGACCCAGCTCGCGCCGTGTACGACTACCTCCGCGCCCTCCGCGCGGATCAGCGCCCGCGCGCGGGCCGACGCGGTTTCCGGCACGGCGACGAGCACCGGCACGCCGAGCTCGCGACCGCAATACGCGACCGCGATGCCCGCATTCCCGCCCGACGACGACACGAACCGGCGCGCGCCGGCCGCATGCCGCGCTTCGCACACCGCGCCGATGCCGCGCAATTTGAACGAACCGGAAGGCTGCAGCGCGTCGAGCTTCAATCGGATGTGCTTGCCGAGACGGCGCGACGCGATTTGCGAGCGGATATAGGGGGTCTGGATATGAAGCGGCATGGTGCGGGACACGGTCGGGACAAAGGGAACGCACGCGGCCCGTGAACGGGCCCGGCAACGTCGATCATCGTACGGCACGTCCGCCATGCTTTTCCAATACCATCGAATGGCACTTGCTATGCTTGACAGGCATATCCACCCAATCAAGGCCGACAACCGGAGTCGACACCGCATGCGCCAGATCGAACTGCGTCACCTGCGTTACTTCGTGGCCGTCGCGCAGGCCGGCAGCGTGATGGCCGGCGCCCGCGCGGCCGGCATCGTCCAGCCTGCGCTGTCGCGGCAGATTCGCGAGCTCGAGGATGCGATCGGCACGCCGCTGCTGATCCGCCGCGCGACGGGCGTCACGCTGACGGCGGCCGGCGCGAGTTTCCTGCAGGATGCGACGGGCCTGCTCGCGACGTTGCAGGACAGCCGCGAACGCGCGTTGCGCAGCGCGTCCGGCCAGCTCGGCGAGCTGCGCCTCGGCGCGCTGCCGAACTGCCTGCCGCTGCCGGTCGTCGCGAACGTCCTGAAGGCGTTTCGCGACGCGTGTCCGGACGTGAAGCTATCGATCGCGCCGATGCTGTCTGCCGAACAGGCGGCAGCGCTGACGCGCGGCCAGCTCGACGGCGGCATCATGGCGTGGCGCCGAGACGAAGCGCCGCATCTGTCGGGCGTGCGACTGCTGAGCGACCGCTTCGTGCTCGCGATGCCCGCGCCGCCCGGCGGCCGCTTCCGCGCGCCGCGCACGCTCGCCGACGTCGCACACGAACCGTTCGTCTGGTTCGACGCGCAGCGCTCCGCCGCGCACCACCGCTTCCTGATGGTGCAGTGCGAACAGGCCGGCTTCACGCCGCGCATCGCGCAGGTGGGTAGCGACATCCCGACGCTGATCGGTCTCGTGGCGGCCGGCATGGGCTGCGCATTCGTGCCGGAAAGCGCGTCGCCGACGTGCCCGCGCACGGTCCGGCTCGTCGCGCTCGACGAACTCGCGAGCCGCTTCGACATCGAGTTCGTATTCGACGGGGCGGCGGTACCGGCGTCTCCCGTCGTCGCGCGGTTTCTCGAAGCGGTGCGCGACGCGGCCGGCCAGGCGGAATGATCGATCGCCGACATGCGCCATCCGCGCGCGGGCGGTGGATTCCGCCTCGTCGCATGGCCGTGGATTCAGCCGACTTCGCCGTTATCGCGCACTAAACATCCGCTCGGACCGACGAAAAATCTTTCAGATCGAAGGCGAATGACGCCGTCACGTCGGAATTGTTAAATTGGCACGAAAAGAGGCCGTTAAACGTCAGTTCGAAAGCCTATGCCCCGAAATATACTGCGCCCGCATCCAACCCTCGTGCCAAAGAGAGGATGCTTTTCGCCCCGGTCACGGCCCCCCTGTGACCGGGGCTTTTTCGACGGCGAGCCGCGCCGACGAATCGCTGAAACCTGCTTCCCACGGGCCGCACGCGCATGCCGCCTCGACTCCGGATTATTGATATCGAATCAAGATAATTTCGCCGGAGCGCGGCTTTTTCCGCAAAAGTAATGCAGGCACACTTCACCCTGTCCGCAATGGCCCGGTGCCGTTGCCCAATGCTTGCAGGAGCTCATCGCGTGAACAGCACGACTTCTTCCCCTTCCCGCCCCGGCGGCAGCGCCGCGCTGCCGCTGCTGGCGCTCGCCGCCGGGGCCTTCGGCATCGGCACGACCGAGTTCTCGCCGATGGGCCTCTTGCCCGTGATCGCCGACGGCGTGCACGTGTCGATTCCGCAGGCAGGCATGCTGATCAGCGCGTATGCGATCGGCGTGATGGTCGGCGCGCCGCTGATGACGCTGCTGCTCGCGCGCTGGTCGCATCGCTCGGCGCTGATCGCGCTGATGTCGATCTTCACGATCGGCAATCTGTTGTCGGCCGTCGCGCCGGACTACACGACGCTGCTGCTCGCACGGCTCGTCACGAGCCTCAACCACGGCGCGTTCTTCGGGCTCGGCTCGGTGGTCGCGGCGAGCCTCGTGCCGCGTGAAAAGCAGGCCAGCGCGGTCGCGACGATGTTCATGGGCCTCACGATCGCGAACGTCGGCGGCGTGCCGGCCGCGACCTGGCTCGGCCAGATGATCGGCTGGCGCATGTCGTTCGCGGCAACCGCGGCGCTCGGCCTGATCGCGATCGCCGGCCTGTTGGCCGCCCTGCCGAAGGGCGCACCCGGCAAGATGCCGAACCTGCGTGCCGAACTGTCCGTGCTCACGCGCCCCGTCGTACTCGGCGCGCTCGGGACCACGGTGCTCGGCGCCGGCGCGATGTTCACGCTGTACACGTATGTCGCCCCGACGCTCGAACACCTGACCGGCGCGACACCCGGCTTCGTCACCGCGATGCTCGTGCTGATCGGCGTCGGCTTCTCGATCGGCAACATCGCCGGCGGCCGCCTCGCCGATCGCTCGCTCGACGGCACGCTCATCGGCTTCCTCGTACTGCTGATCATGACGATGGCAGCGTTCTCGCTGCTCGCCCGCACGCATGTCGGTGCCGCGGTCACGCTGCTCGTCTGGGGTGTCGCGACGTTCGCGGTGGTCCCGCCGCTGCAGATGCGCGTGATGCGTGCCGCACACGAAGCGCCGGGCCTCGCCTCGGCCGTCAACATCGGCGCGTTCAATCTCGGCAACGCGCTCGGCGCGGCAGCCGGCGGCGCGGCGATTTCGGCCGGCTTCGGCTATGGGGCGGTGCCGCTCGTCGGCGGGCTGATCGCCGCGGCGGGACTCGCGCTGGTCGCACTGCAGATGATCCAGCGCCGCCGCGCGCCGGTCGCCGCGAGTTCGTAAGCACACGGCGATCCGCACGGTGCCGGTATGCGGCACCGCAATCGGGAAACGCACGCACCGGCACGGACAGCTCGGCTGCCTGCCGGCACGCGGGCGACGCGATGCGCCAGTCAGTTCAGTGCTGAACCTCGCCGCGTTCGAGCGGCAGGATCAGGCGCTCGGGGATGCTGCGTCGCGATGCACGCGCACCGACGTAGTACAGCACGGCCGGCACGACGAGGCCGAGGATCCACGAGATGTCGGTGCCGCCGAGCGCGTCGACGAGCGGGCCCGTGTAGATGTGTGTCGACATGAACGGCAGCTGCACGAGGATGCCGACCACGTAGATCGTGATCGCCATCACGTTCCAGCGGCCATAGCGGCCGTCCGGATCGGACAGCGCCGGCACATCGTAGCGCGAGCGCGTGAAGCAGTAATAGTCGACCAGGTTGATCGCGCTCCAGGGCGTGAAGAACGCGAGCAGGAACAGGATGAACGCGGTGAATTCCTTCAGGAACGAATGGCGGCCGGCGAGCGCGATCAGCGTCGACACGCAGATCATCCCGAAGATGTACGCGAGACGGCTGCGTGACGACACCGCGCCCTTGCCGCGGAAACCGCTGACGATCGTCGCCATCGACATGAAGCTGCCGTACGCGTTGAGTGCCGTCACCGTCACCTTGCCGAACGCGATGGTGAAATACAGCAACGCAGCCACGGCGCCCGTCGAGCCGAGGCCGACGATGTAGGACACCTCATGGTGCGCGAACTGGCTGCCGGCCAGCGCGGCCGCGAACACGCCGAACACCATCGCCGCCTGCGCGCCGATCACCGAGCCGAGGCCAACCGCGAGGAACGTGGCGACCGACGACGTCGAGCGCGGCAGGTAGCGCGAATAATCGGCGACGTACGGGCCGAACGCAATCTGCCACGACGCGGACAGCGACATCGACAGCAGGAAGCTCGCGAGCGAGAAGTGCCGGTTCGCGAGCAGCGCGCCGACGTCATGGTTCGCGAACAGCTGCGCGAACATGTAGACGAAAGCGACGATGCCGACCACGCTCGCGATCCGGCCGACGAAGTGGATCGCACGATAGCCGAACACCGTCAGCACGACGATCACGGCCGCGAACAGCAGGATGCCGGCCGCGTCGTCGACGTGCAGCAGTTGCGCGACGGCCTGCCCGGCGAGCACCGAGCCGCTGGCGGAAAAACCGATGTACATCAGGCACACGAGCACGATCGGGATCATCGCGCCGTAGACGCCGAACTGCACGCGACTCGAGATCATCTGCGGCAAGCCGAGTTGCGGCCCCTGCGCGCCGTGCAACGCCATCACCGCGCCGCCGACGAACTGGCCGAGCAGCAGCGCGACCAGCGACCAGAACACGTCGCCGCCGAGCACGACCGCCAGCGCCCCCGTGACGATGGCCGTGATCTGCATGTTCGCCGACAGCCACAGCGTGAACTGGCTCAACAGGCCGCCGTGGCGTTCGGCGTCGGGAATGAAATCGATCGAGCGTACCTCGATCAGGCCACCGGCTTTTCCATTGGGATTCGTCGACACGGGAAAATCTCCAGGATACTGAGGATCGCAAATGGTTTGGACGAGACGGGGAACGTGCCGAGCCGCCCCTCCGACTCGTCGGGTGCGGCGCGCCGTGGATCGCCGGGGCACGCGCCACGCAAGGTCCGCACGCGGGCGCGCAGCCGGCACGACCCGCGCCGAGAGTGCCAGCGGATCATCTTGTATATACAACATGGCTGATATCGGTGATTACCCGGTGTCTGGCAGTTTTGCGGATCGCCCGGGAAAACCGAGCACATCCGGCGGCCGGAAGCGTCAGTTGAACGTATGAAAAATGCAGGGAAAACGAAACCTCAGGTGCCGGCGGGCGACACCTGATCGGATGCGGCGACCATGTCGCCGGCGGGAAGGAGCGTCAGCATGCGCCGCGCAGCCTCGACATCGCGCGCATGCAGCCATTCGTCGTAGTCGTCGCGACGCAGGATCACGACGCCCCGCTTCTCGTCGCCGGGCCGATGCATGCGCGCGAACACCGGATGATCGTCGGCATTGACCGTGAGCATCGTCATGCCGATGCACTCATGGCCATCGGCGGTTTCGTAACGCCGCCAGAGACCGGCGACGCAGCACGGTTGCCAGCCGTCGACACCGATCCGGTGCCATACGTTGCGGCCCGTTTCGTAGCACGGCTCGAAGATCCAGCGCACTGGAATCAGGCAGCGCTGGCCGTTGCGCCAGGCGTTGCCGTAGAGTCGCGACGAACCGATCGTTTCCGCGCGCGCGTTCACCGTATCGAGCTTCTTTCGCTTACGGCCGTTCTCGTCGAGACGCTCGGGCTGCATGAACTTCGGCCAGAAGCCGAACACCGCGCGAACGACCGCGAGGCCGTCACCATCGGCACGCGCGATGGGTGCCGCGTAATCCGGATAGACGTCGGGCTCCCACGGAGCGCGACGAAACAGGTCGCCGATGCCGATCCTCAGCTCGCTGATACCCGGGTCTTCATCAGGGGCGCGGTAGTGGGTGCACACGGTTGGGCAGACGATGGACGCGATGTCTTCATCGTAGGTCAGCGTGCAGCCACTTGTCCGCCATTGCGTGGTGTGACGAAACAGTCTTACAGCAGTTCGGCCCGCTCGACGGCGTCGTGCGCGAACAGCCGGCGCAGGCCGTCCGTTCGTTCATCCGTGCCGTCGGCAGCGCGGCGTCGCCCGTTCCGGTTCAGGTCAACCGTTCCGATCCGATCACATGCACGCCCGGGCGCGCCTCGAGCGCGGCGTCGAGCAGCGCGCGGGCAATGCGCGGCGCGGGATTCACGCGCCACTTCCGCGGCAGCAGCGGCCCGGCGACGCTCAACGCAAGCACCAGCATCCGTTCGCCGAACCGGAATTCGTCGCGGCTGCCGCCGATCAGGCCCGGTCGCACGCAGGTCAGCGACGCGAACCCGATGCCCGCGAGCGCGCGCTCGACCTCGCCCTTCACGCGGTTGTAGAAGATGCGCGAGCCCGGATCGGCGCCGAGCGCGGAATTCAGCACGTAGGTCGGCGTGCCGGACCGGTGCGCGAGATGCGCGACAGCGAGCGGATAGTCGTGATCGACGCGTCGAAATGCGGCCTGCGAGCCCGCGACGCGCATCGTGGTGCCGAGCGTGCAGATCACCGCGTCGGCCTGCCACCAGTCGGCCGCCTCGGGCAGATGATCGAAGTCGACCTCCAGCGCGCGCATCTTCGGATGCGGCGACAACGTCCGGCGCGCGAGCACGACGACCTGGTCCACCCGCGCATCGGCCAGCGCGGCTTCAAGGACGTGACGCCCGACGAGTCCGGTCGCGCCGACGAGCAACAGTTTCATGGCAAGTCATTCCGTGTGAGGCCGGTGAATCGGCGTGGAACCGACACGATGAACGGTCCGCGCGGGAGGGTCAACCGCAACCCGCATCCCGCCCGCTACGAGCGCGTTCCCGCCAGCCACGACACGCTCGGCGCGACGCTGGTCCAGCGCTTGTGCGCCTGCGAGAACGGCGACATGTCGCTGAACCCCAGTTCCGCCGCGATTTTCCTTGATCGACAACCGCCATTCGGCGACCAGCGCCTGCGCGTGCGTCTTGCGCACCGCATTCGAGATGTCGCCGAAGCATGCGCCCTCTTCCTGCAGCGGGCGCGTGAGCCTGTGCTCGCTCGTGTTCAGCAGCGTCGCGATGCTCTTCAGCTGCGGTGGACGGTCGAACGGCCGCGCCCGTACCCCGCGCACACAAAAAAGCCCCGCCGTGGCGGGGCTTCGATCGATATGAGCAACGACGCGGAGATCACACATGCAACGCATGCCCCAGCGCGCGCAACGCCGCCTCCTGCATCGCTTCGCCGAGCGTCGGATGCGCGTGGATCGTGCCCCCGATGTCTTCGAGCCGCGCGCCCATCTCGAGCGACTGCGAAAACGCCGCGGCCAGTTCCGACACACCGCGCCCGACCGCCTGCCAGCCGACGATCAAATGCGTGTCGCGCCGCGCGACGACGCGCACGAAGCCATCGGTCGCCTGCAGCGTCATCGCGCGGCCGTTCGCCGCGAACGGGAACGACGCGCTGATGCAGTCGACGCCGGCCGCCTTCGCGTCGTCGGGCGACCAGCCGGACGTGACGACCTCGGGATCGGTGAAGCACACGGCCGGGATCGATGCCGGCGTGAACTTGCGGCGGCGTCCGGCGATCAGCTCGGCCACCATCTCGCCCTGCGCCATCGCGCGATGCGCGAGCATCGGCTCGCCGGCGACGTCGCCGATCGCCCATACGTTGCGCATCGACGTCCTGCATTCGTCATCGATGCGCAGCGCGCGGCCATTGCGATCGAGCGGCAGCGATTCGAGCCCGAAGCCGTCGACGCGCGGCCGGCGGCCTACCGCAACCAGCACGCGATCGGCCGGCAGCGTCTTCTCCGCGCCGTCGGGCGCCTGCACGCGCACCGCGCCGTCGCTCGCGAGGCCCAGCACCTTGTGGCCCAGCCAGAGCCCGACACCGAGCCGCGCGAGCGAATCGGCGACCGGCTTCGCGAGTTCCGCGTCGTATGCGGGCAGCACGCGTTCGGCCACCTCGACGATGCCGACGTCGACGCCGAGCTTGCGATAGACGAATCCGAGTTCGAGCCCGATGTACCCGGCGCCGACGACGATCAGCCGTTTCGGCAACGACGCGGGCGACAGCGCCTGGGTCGACGACACGACGTGGCCGCCGAACGGCATCGACGGCAGCGCGACCGGTTCCGAACCCGACGCGAGCAACAGGTGCTCGCATGCGATCCGCGTCGTGTGGTCGCCGGTGACGACGTCGACCGTCTTGCCGTCGACGACGCGCGCATCGCCGTGCAACACGCGCACGCCATGCTTCTTCAGCAGCGCGCCGACCCCGCGCGTGAGCCGCCCGACGATGCCGTCCTTCCACGCGACGCTTTTCGCGATGTCGATCTCCGGCGTGCGCACGCGAATCCCGAGCATCCCGTCGCCGGCCTGACCGCACGCCTGCTCGAACGCATCGGCGACATGGATCAGCGCCTTCGACGGAATGCAGCCGATGTTCAGGCACGTGCCGCCGAGCCGTTCGCGCTCGACCAGCACCGTCGGAATGCCGAGCTGCCCCGCGCGAATCGCAGCGACGTAGCCGCCCGGCCCGCCGCCGATCACGAGCAACGTGGTGTGTTCGTTCTTCATCGCGCTCACTCCACGAACAGCAGCGCCGGACGCTCGAGCAACCCGCGCACGGCCTGGATGAATTCGGCCGCATCCGCGCCGTCGACGACGCGATGGTCGAACGACGACGACAGGTTCATCATCTTGCGCGCGACGATCGCGCCGTCGCGGATCATCGGCCGCTCGACGATCCGGTTCACGCCGACGATTGCGACCTCGGGATGATTGATGACCGGCGTCGACACGATGCCGCCGAGCGCGCCGAGGCTCGAGATCGTGATTGTCGAGCCGGTCAGTTCGTCGCGCTGCGCGCGGTTCGCGCGCACCGCGTCGGCGAGCCGCGCGATTTCCGCCGAGATCGACCACACGTCGCGCGCTTCCGCATGACGCAGGACCGGCACCGTGAGACCGCCGTCCGTCTGCGTCGCGACGCCCACGTGCACCGCGCCGTAGCGCGTGACCACACCGGCTTCGTCGTCGTAGCGCGCGTTGATCTGCGGGAAGTCGCGCAACGCGATCGCCATCGCGCGAATCAGCAGCGGCAGCGGCGTGAGCCGGCCGCGCGTGTCGCCGTGGCGCCGGTTCAGCTCGGCGCGCAGCGATTCGAGCTCGGTGACGTCGAGCTCCTCGACGTAGCTGAAGTGCGGAATGCGGCGCTTCGCTTCCTGCATCTTGCGCGCGATCGCGCGCCGCAGGCCGATCACCGGCACGTCGGTTTCGTCGTTGCGCTCGTCGTAGCCGCGCGCCTGGGATCCGCGCGGCGCGCCGCCGCCCGTGCGTGCGTACGCATCGAGGTCCGCATGCAGGATCCGCCCGGCTTCGCCGGTGCCGCGCACGTAGCGCAGCTCGATGCCCATGTCCCATGCGCGCTGGCGCACCGCCGGCGACGCGAGCGGCCGTTCGCCCGGCGCGAGCGCCGCGCGCGGCGCCGCCGCGTGTTCCGTGCGGCGCGGCTCGGCCGGCACGCGGGCCGCGGCAGGCGGCGGCGCCGTCGGTGACGCATGTGTTTCGGATCCCTCAGCGATGGACGACGGCTCCGCACGCGCATCGACCGCCGCCGGAGGCTGCGTCACCTCCGCGCCGGCATCGCGCGCCTTCGGGCCCGGCTTCAGGTTGCCGTCGCCTTCGACTTCGAGACGGATCAACTCGCTGCCGACCGCCATCATCTCGCCGATTCGCCCGCCAAGCTCCAGCACCTTGCCGGCCACCGGCGACGGAATCTCCACCGCCGCCTTGTCGGTCATCACATCGGCGAGCGGCTGGTCTTCGGCGATCGTCTGCCCCGGTTGCACGTGCCAGGCCACCAGCTCGACCTCGGCAATCCCTTCGCCGATATCCGGCATCTTGATGACATGAATCCCCATCTCAGGCCTCCATCACGCGTCGCAACGCTTCGCCGACCCGGGCCGGGCCGGGGAAATACGCCCATTCCTGCGCGTGCGGATACGGCGTGTCCCAGCCGGTTGTCCGCTCGATTGGCGCTTCCAGATGGTAGAAGCAGTGCTCCTGGACGAGCGACACCAGCTCCGCGCCGTAGCCGCAGGTGCGCGTCGCTTCGTGCACCACCACACAGCGGCCGGTCTTGCGCACCGACGCGACGATCGTGTCGAGATCGACCGGCCACAGCGTGCGCAGGTCGATCACTTCCGCATCGATGCCGGTCTCCTCGGCGGCGGCCAGCGACACGTGCACGGTCGTGCCGTACGTCAGCACCGTCAAGTCGTTGCCAGGCCGCACGACGGCAGCCGTATCGAGCGGCACCGTGTAATAACCTTCCGGCACCGCGCTGCCCGGATGCTTGAGCCACGACGTGACGGGACGCTCGTGATGCCCGTCGAACGGCCCGTTGTACAGGCGTTTCGGTTCGAGGAAGATCACCGGATCGTCGTTCTCGATCGAGGCGATCAGGAGTCCTTTCGCGTCGTACGGATTCGACGGCATCACCGTACGCAATCCGCAGACCTGCGTGAACATCGCCTCCGGGCTCTGGCTGTGCGTCTGGCCGCCGTAGATGCCGCCGCCGCACGGCATCCGGATCGTCATCGGCGCCGTGAACTGGCCCGCGGAGCGGTAGCGCAGCCGCGCGCCTTCCGACACGATCTGGTCGGACGCCGGATAGAAGTAGTCCGCGAACTGGATCTCGCAGACCGGCCGCAATCCATACGCCCCCATCCCGACCGCGGCGCCGACGATCCCGCCTTCCGAGATCGGCGTATCGAACACGCGCGACTTGCCGTACTTCGCCTGCAGCCCCTCGGTGCAGCGGAACACGCCGCCGAAGTAGCCGACGTCCTGCCCGAACACGACCACGTCGTCGTCTCGGCCGAGCATCACGTCCATCGCGGAGCGCAGCGCCTGGATCATCGTCATCGGCTGCGCCGATGCCGTCGTCGTTTCATGTTGCGCCATGGTCAGGCTCCCAGTTCCTGGCGCTGACGGCGCAGATGCGCGGGCAGCTCCTTGTACACGTCGTCGAACATCGAGGCCGGCGACGGAATCCGGTCGTCGGCCAGCGTCCCGAACTTCTCCGCTTCCTTCTGCGCGGCCATCACCTCGGCCTCCAGCTCGGCCGTGAGCGCGTCGTGCGCGCTGTCCGACCAGATGCCCTTCGCGATCAGGTGCTGCTTGAAGCGGGCGATCGGATCGCCGAGCGGAAAATGTGCCCAGTCGTCGCTCGGCCGGTATTTGGTCGGATCGTCCGACGTTGAGTGCGCGCCGGCGCGATAGGTCACCCACTCGATCAGCGTCGGGCCGAGATTGCGGCGCGCGCGTTCGGCCGCCCAGGTCGATGCCGCGTAGATCGCGAGGAAGTCGTTGCCGTCGACGCGCAGCGAAGCGATGCCGCAGCCGACGCCGCGCCCGGCGAACGTCGTCCCCTCGCCGCCCGCGATCGCCTGGAACGTCGAGATCGCCCACTGGTTGTTGACGACGTTCAGCACGACCGGCGCGCGATACACGTGCGCGAACGTCAGCGCGGTGTGGAAGTCGGATTCCGCGGTCGCGCCGTCGCCGATCCATGCGGACGAGATCTTCGTGTCGCCCTTGATCGCCGACGCCATCGCCCAGCCGACCGCCTGGATGAACTGCGTCGCCAGATTGCCCGAGATCGAGAAGAAGCCGGCTTCGCGGTCCGAATACATGACCGGAAGCTGGCGCCCCTTCAGCGGATCGCCTTCGTTCGACATCAACTGGCAGATCATCCGTTCGAGCGATACGTCGCGCGCAATCAGGATGCTTTGCTGGCGGTAAGTCGGGAAGCACATGTCGCCATGACGCAGCGCCATCGCATGCGCGGCGCCGATCGCCTCTTCGCCGAGGCTCACCATGTAGAAGGAGATTTTCTTCTGACGCTGCGCGATCATCATGCGCGCGTCGAAGATGCGGGTCTTGAGCATCGCGCGCATCCCCGCGATCAGGCGCGCATCGTCGAGGTCCGGCGCCCATGGGCCGAGGGCTTCGCCGTGGTCGTCGAGCACACGCACCAGGCTGCGGGCGAGATGGGCGGTATCCGCCGGCGCAACGTCGATCGGCGGGCGGCGAACCGCGCCTGCCGGCGATAGATGCAGATAGGAAAAATCCGTCTTGCAGCCCGGACGCCCGGTGGGCTCCGGCACATGCAGACGCAATGGCTCTGACAGGCTCATCGTGTCGTCTCCACGCTCGATTGTGTCTCACGCTGATGGACGCGCGCGGCCGGTTGCCGGCTCACGCGCGAGCTGGCGCACGGATAAGCGCGCCAACCTTGGAAATTTATGCCTTATGGCGCGAAACGTCGATGGCCAACCCGCTCGTTGCGGGTGAGCAGATTTGCCATGGCGGGGTCGATGGACGATCGATGCTGGCGGCGGCGTGAACGCACGCCGCCCGTGCTGCGCTGCGTCAACGGCCGGTGGAGCGTGCGTATCGAGGCCGGACCGATCGGCACACCGCGGTCATATCGGACGATCCGAAGCAAAAGACCCCGCGAAATCCTGGATCCCGGCGGGGTCTCGGTGCGTCGGGGCGCTGCCGCGCCGGCTTGGCCGGCTGGCCGGCTGGCCCCGGCGGGCGATGAATCACGCGTCGGGGCGCGCGATGTCGAAGCGGCTGCCGGGCGTCACGTGCACGTAGGCCGATGGGCCGCCGGCGCGCAGGATGATGCCCGCGCCGAACGTGTCGAAGATGCCGTCCTTCAGCAGGTCATGACGGATATGCACGGCGATGACCTCGCCGAGCACCAGCGTCGCCGGTGTCTCGACGCCGCGGTGATCGCGCAGCCGGATCACGTCGGTCACCTTGCATTCGAAGTTCACGCCACTTTCCGCCACGCGCGGCACGTCGACGAGGCGCGACGCAATCGCGGTCAGGCCGCCGAGTTCGAATTCGTTGACGCCATACGGCACCGCGGCACAGGTCTGGTTCATCCGCTCGGCAAGGTCGCGCGTCGCGAGGTTCCAGACGAACTCGCCGGTTTCCTGCACGTTGCGCAGGCTGTCCTTCGCGGCGGTGCTCGAAAAGCCGATGATCGGCGGACGATAGTTGAACGCGTTGAAGAAGCTGTACGGCGCGAGGTTGAGCGTGCCGTCGGCGCCTCGGGATGAAATCCAGCCGATCGGGCGCGGACCCACGATCGCGTTCAGCGGGTCGTGCGGCAGCCCGTGGCCTTGCGACGGTTCGTAATAGTGATAGTTCGAATCGGTCATGGCGGATCGTGTTGCGACAGGCAAATGGTGTTGAAAGCGCTCGGCGCAGGTGCGTGTGCCGGTGAAGCACATGCGTGCGGCGCGACGTGTGTTCCAAGTATCACATGGCCTCACGTTCGTCGCAGCGAAGCTGCACCGCGGGCAGCGTTGCAACGCCGATGCGGGCGGCGCGCACAATGAAAAACCAGCGAGAGCATGGCATCTCGCGGGTCTTATCGAGGCCGGACTCCACACGATCCACCCGTCCGGCACCACTGCAAGAGGAGAACGGCCCGCGATCCTTCACGCTATCGCGTGCGGGCCGATGCGGTGGCTGGCGAACGGTGCCCGCGAACAGCAGCCGTGTCAGAAATGATGCAGTAGCGCGACACGCACGACGTACTGGTTCGGGCTCGACGAGATGTCGGCCGCGCCCGGAACGTACGCGTAGTCGAAGTCGGTCCCGGTGTGTGCGTTCATTGCATGCTGATAGACCCCTTCCACGAATACCGACGTGCGCTTCGACATGTCGTAATTCAACTTCGTGCTCAGCTGATGCCACTTCGGATTGAACGAGCCGACCGTCGAGGCGACACGAGCCTGCGTATAGGTGTAAGCCGCGCCGAGGTATAACGCGGGCGTGAAATGATAGAGCCCGTTGACCTCGAAGTTATCGAATTTCCACGCGTTCCATGTGCCGCCGGCCGGCTGCGTCGTCCCGGTGAAATACGCATTGGACGTCGGATCGTACACATCCACGTGCGAGTATGTGAACCCGACGAGCGCATTCGCAAACGCGTAGTTCACGCCGATGCCGATGTTCTGCTGCGACGACGCATCGAACGTGTTGTCGCCGGTGATCGCGCCGGTCGTATCGGCATTGTGTGCGTTGTTGATCTTCAAATACGACGCGCCGACCGTCAGCCCGCCCTGCTGGTACTGCAGCGCGGCGCCATACAGACGATTGTTCGCAAAGCCGCCCGCCTGATTGCTGAATCCGTACATGGCTTCCGCGGTAATCCCGTGCCACACGGGCGACACGTATTTCACCGAGTTGTTCACCCGGAACGAGTAATCGGTGTTGTCGTTGTCGTAGGGATGCGCAAACAGATAGCCCGTCCAGTTTCCGTTCGCGGTGAGCGGCGAGAAAATGTCGACGCTCGGATCGTACTGGCGGCCGAACGTCACGGTGCCGTAACGCTCCGACGCGATGCCGACGAAAGCCTGACGGCCGAATTCCCGGCCGCCCTGGCTCATTTTCCCGTTGTTGACGTCGAAACCGCTCTCGAGCGTGAAGATGGCCTGGTAGCCTCCGCCGAGGTCCTCTGTACCCCTGATGCCCCAGCGGCTGCCGTAATCGTAGCCGCTTTGCAGTTGCACGGTCCCGTGGCCGCGTGCGTTGCTCGTGTAGTTGATACCGTCCTCGATCTTGCCGTAGAGCGTCACGCTGCTTTGCGCATGCGCGGCGGTGGCAAGCAACGCGGCGGGCACGATGATCCCCCAACGCTTGTTCATGATGATTTACCCCCCAAGGTCTCTCGTTTGCTGGTCGCAAGGCTTGCGCGCTGCGAATGCGTGCCGCGTCGATGTATCCCGCGATGCGACGGGCGCAGTGTAATGAGCCGTTTTTCTACTGTTAGTGACCGGCAGCGGAAAGGTGCTCTCCGGAACGGAGACTATTTTTCGGCACGGAAACCGGATAGCAGGGTGGTAAAGACCACTTCACCGGGGGTGACGACGTGCGACGCGTAACAGCCCGTACCCATACGCCGGCATACACCCGCATGCCCTCGGACGTGAATGGCACCCGTGCAGGGCCTGAAAACAAAAGACCCGCGAGAAACGTGTTTCTCGCGGGTCTTCTGAACTTCATGGCATCGCATTGAAGCGAATCTGGTGCCGGGGACCGGACTTGAACCGGCAAGCCAATCAAGGCGGCGGATTTTCGTCACACTGCTTCTTTCAAAGCCGGCGGCGTCGAAACGAAGCCGTTCGTGCGCTGGACTATGCCTTCGCCGTCGCGCGCGGGCGTGATCGCCGCCCGTGCGCCTTAGGCGCCCCCCGTCTAGTCTCTACACCTTCCTCGCTTGAGCTGTACCGCGAGGCTTGGCTCGGCGTTGCCTCGATGCGCACATCAGGGGTTTCGCCGAATTTGAAGGGTTCTGCACCGACCGTTTCCGGCCGGGCACTCAATCGTTTAAGTCCGCTATGTTTACCAATTTCATCACCCCGGCAAAAGGGCGGACGCGATTCTACCATTGCTTGCACATGCGTTAGCGGATTCACGCGCATTGCATCGCGATGCAGCATGTCGGCCCGCACCGTCCGCGCCCCGATCTATCCGCCGTCATCGACATCGACGCGACACCTTCATCGATTTCGTCCCGCGCCGCAGCATCCGCCGATACAATCGAATCCGCCCCGCTCGCCGGGCGCCAAACGTCAGATGTTTGTGTCGTGCTGCTCGCGAAACAGACGTCTCGCGCGTCATCGCGAGGTCACAAACGTTTTCGATAATTTCCCTGCCGAAAACGTTTACATCGCGTAACTTCATGACCCCGACCATCAAGGACGTCGCCGCGCTCGCCGGCTTCTCGATCGCCACCGTCTCGCGCGCGATCAACGCGCCGCACACCGTCAGCCCCGCCACGCTGGCGACGATCCGCACCGCCATCGACACGCTGCAGTTCCGCCCGAGCCCGCTCGGCCGGCAGTTGCGCGGCGAGCGCACGCGGCTCGTCGGCGTCGTCGTGCCGACGCTGTCGAACCCGGTCTTCGCCGACTGCCTGCAGGGCATCGACGAACTCGCGACCGCGGCCGGCTTCAAGCTGATCCTGATGACGACCGAATACGATGCGGCGCGCGAGCGCCATGCGATCGAGACGCTGCGCGAGCAGCGCGTCGAGGGGCTGATCCTGACCGTCGCCGATGCGGACACGCATCCGCTGCTCGACATGCTCGACCGCGACGGCCCGCATTACGTGCTGATGCACAACGACACGCAACGCCGCCCGTCGGTGTCGGTCGACAACCGCCGCGCCGCCTATGACGGCGTCCGTCTGCTGACCGCGCGCGGTCATCGCCGCGTGCTGATGCTGGCCGGCTCGCTCGCCGCGTCGGATCGCGCACGCCAGCGCCATCTCGGCTACGCGCAGGCACTCGAGGAAGCCGGCGTCGCGACGCTGCCGCCGGTCGAAGTCGACTTCAACGCGGCCGAATTGCCCGACGCGGTGCTCGCGCACCTCACCGCGCAGGCCACGCGCCCGACCGCCCTCTTCTGCAGCAACGACCTGCTCGCGATGGTCGTCATGCGCGGCCTGCGCCGCGCGGGCTTCTCGATTCCCGACGACCTGTCGGTGCTCGGCTTCGACGGCATCGCGATCGGCGAGTTGCTCGCACCGCCGCTCGCGAGCGTCGCGACGCCGAACCAGGACATCGGCCGCCATGCATGGCGGCGTCTCGTCGAATGCATCGGCGGCGCGACGATCGAGCGCACGTCGCTGATCCTGCCGCATACCGTGCGCGACGGCGCGACGGTCGCGCCGCCGGCCGCCGACCTTCAGTTGCACCAGGCCTGAACGCACGCGCCGCGCCATCGCGCACGGCGCGGCGACATACCCTTACCCTGCCCGGAGACCCACCGTGTCCTTTCGCCTGACCTCGCTGCTGCGCGTGCTCGCGGCACCCATCGCCTGCGCCGCGCTCGTCGCGTTCGCACCCGCCGCCCACGCCGACGAAACCGCGATCTGCTACAACTGCCCGCCCGAATGGGCAGACTGGGCCGCGCAGATCGCGGCGATCAAGCAGAAGACCGGCATCCGCGTGCCGTTCGACAACAAGAACTCGGGCCAGGCGATCGCGCAGCTGATCGCCGAGCAGAAGAGCCCGGTCGCCGACGTCGTCTATCTCGGCGTGTCGTCGGCGTTCCAGGCGAAGGACAAGGACGTGATCGCGCCGTACAAGCCCGCGCACTGGAACGACATCCCCGCGAACCTGAAAGACCCGCAGGGCTACTGGTTCGCGATCCACTCGGGCACGCTCGGCTTCTTCGTGAACAAGGACGCGCTCGACGGCAAGCCGGTTCCGCGCTCGTGGGCCGACCTGCTGAAGCCCGAATACAAGGGGATGGTCGGCTACCTCGATCCGTCGAGCGCGTTCGTCGGCTATGCGGGCGCGGTCGCCGTCAACCAGGCGCTCGGCGGCAGCTTCGACAACTTCAAGCCGGCGCTCGACTGGTTCCGCAAGCTGAAGGCCAACGCGCCTATCGTGCCGAAGCAGACCGCGTATGCGCGCGTGCTGTCCGGCGAGATTCCGATCCTGCTCGACTACGACTTCGACGCGTATCGCGCGAAGTACAAGGATCACGCGAACGTCGAGTTCGTGATTCCGAAGGAAGGCACGATCGCGGTGCCGTACGTGATGAGCCTCGTCAAGGGCGCGCCGCACGATGCGAACGGCAGGAAGGTGCTCGACTTCGTGCTGTCCGACGAAGGCCAGAAGCTGTGGGCCAACGCATACCTGCGTCCGGTGCGCGCGCAGACGCTCGGCGCCGACGTCGCCGCGAAGTTCCTGCCGGCGAGCGAATATGCGCGGGCGAAATCGGTCGACTTCGGCAAGATGGCCGCCGGTCAGCAGGCGTTCGGCCAACAATACCTGCAGGTGATGCAGTAAGCGCCGGACACAAGCCATGCTCGACCTGACTTTCCCGCTGCGCTGGCGCGTCGCGCTCGTCGCGCCAGCGCTCGCGGTGTTCGCCGCGTTCTGGCTGCTGCCGATGGCGGCACTCGTGCAGGTGTCCGCCGACGGCGCGTTCTTCACGCAGTACGCGACGCTGCTCGGCAACGCGCGTTACATGAAGAGCCTCGGTGAAACGGTTGCGTTGTCGGCCGGCGTCACGCTCGCGACGCTCGCGCTGTCGACGATCTCGGGCCTGCTGCTGGCGCGCCGCGAATTCGCCGGCAAGCGCGTGCTGCTCGCGCTGCTCACCTTTCCGCTCGCGTTCCCGGGCGTCGTGGTCGGCTTCATGGTGATCATGCTCGCCGGCAGGCAAGGGCTGATCGGGATGCTGTCCGCGAAGCTGACCGGCGACAAGTGGGTCTTCGCGTATTCGGTTGCGGGGCTGTTCGTCGGCTACCTGTACTTCTCGATTCCGCGCGTGATCGTCACGGTGATCGCGGCCGCGTCGAAGCTCGACGCGTCGCTCGAGGAAGCCGCGCGCTCGCTCGGCGCGTCGCCGTGGCGCATCTTCGTCGACATCGTGCTGCCGGCGCTCGCGCCAGGCCTGATCGCGGCCGGCGCGATCTGCTTCGCGACCGCGATGGGCGCGTTCGGCACCGCCTTCACGCTCGCCACCGACCTGAACGTGCTGCCGATGACGATCTACACCGAGTTCACGCTGAACGCGAACATCGCGACGGCGGCCGGCCTGTCGATCGTGCTCGGCATCGTCACCTGGGCCGTGCTCGCGCTCGCGCGCCGCTTCACCGGCCACACCGCCGCCGCCGCGGCCTGAGGATTTCTTCATGCAATCGCTTTCCGGTTCGTCGGCGCCGTCGCCGGCACCCGCCCCGTCGCATGCGCACGGCGCCGCACGGCGCGCGCCGCGCGTGTCGGGCGCGCGTGCGATCGCCGCGCTGCAATGGGGCGTCACGCTGCTGCTATGCGCGTTCCTGATCGTGCCCGTCGTGATGTCGGTGCTCGCGGGCCTCACCGTCAACTATTTCCGCGGGCTGTCGAGCGGCCTCACGCTGCGCTGGCTCGAACAGGTATGGCAGCAATACCAGGGTTCGGTCGCGCTGTCGCTCGGCGTCGCGTTCGCGACGCTCGCGATCGTGCTCGTCGTCGGCGTGCCGGCCGGCTATGCGCTCGCACGCAGCAAGAACCGCGTCGCCCGCGTGATCGAGGAAGCGCTCGTGCTGCCGGTCGCGCTGCCGGGCCTCGCCTCGGCGCTCGCGCTGCTGGTCGTGTACGGCGGCTTCACCGCGTTCCGGATGAGCCTGTGGTTCATCGTCGTCGGCCACGTCGTGTTCACGCTGCCGTTCATGGTGCGCGCGGTCGCGGCGGTTGCCGCCGGTGCCGACCTGTGCACGCTCGAGGAAGGCGCGGCGAGCCTCGGCGCGTCGTTCGTCACGCGCTTCGTCACGATCGTGCTGCCGAACCTGCGCCCCGGCATCGTCGCGGGCGCGCTCGCGGTGCTCACGCTGTCGATCGGCGAATTCAACCTGACGTGGATGCTGCATACGCCCGACACGAAGACGCTGCCCGTCGGGCTCGCCGACACCTACGCATCGCTGCGCCTCGAGGTCGGCAGCGCCTACACGATCGTGTTCCTGCTGATGACGCTGCCGCTTCTCGTCGCGATGCAGTGGCTCGGCGTCGATCCGTCCGGCACGCGCGCGCTGAAGCGTCGCCCGCGCTGACCCTGCGTTGACTTTCCCGCTCCCATGAAACTCGATTCCACTCCCATCACCCTGACCCGCTGCGCGAAGACGTTCCGCGGCACGCGCGTGCTCGAACCGCTCGACCTGTCGATCGGCGCGGGCGAGACGCTCGTGCTGCTCGGCCCGTCGGGCTGCGGCAAGACGACGACGTTGCGCCTTATCGCCGGCCTCGACACGCCGGACGCCGGCGGCACGATCCTGTTCGGCGGCGACGACGTGACCGCGCTTCCGATCGAGCGCCGCCAGGTCGGCATGGTGTTCCAGAACTACGCGCTGTTCCCGAACCTGACGGTGCGCGGCAACGTCGGCTACGGACTGAAGATCCGCAAGACGCAGCCGCGCGCGCTGCGCGAACGCGTCGACGAATTGCTCGCGATGATGCGGCTCGACGCGCATGCGGACAAACCGGTCGATCAGTTGTCGGGCGGCCAGCGCCAGCGTGTCGCGCTGGCGCGCGCGCTCGCGGTGCGCCCGCGCGTGCTGCTGCTCGACGAGCCGCTGACCGCGCTCGACGCGAAGCTGCGCGACGTGCTGCGCCGCGAGATGAATACGCTGCTGCGCGACCTCGGTGTAACGACCGTGTACGTCACGCACGACCAGGCCGAGGCGATGGAGCTCGGCGACCGGATCGTCGTGATGGGCGCGGGCCGCATCGAGCAGATCGGCACGCCGCGCGACATCTATTACCGGCCGGCGAACCGCACGGTCGCGCAGTTCATCGGCACGCTGAACCGGCTTGCGGGACAATGGCGGGACGGCGCGCTCGTGACGACCGGCGGCTCGATCGTCACGCCGCACGCCGCCGACGAGTGGTTCTTCCGCCCGGAGGATGCGCAGCTCGCCGATCCCGCGCATGCGCCGCTGCGCGGCGCGATCGGCGCGTGCGCGTTCCTTGGCGAGCGCACGCGGCTCACGATCGAGCATGCGGCGCCCGACGCGCTCGTCATCGACGTGCCGGGCCGCATCGAGCTCGCGCGCGGCACGGCGGTCGGCCTCACGATCGCGGCGGAGGGCCTGATCGCACTCGCCGCGTGAGTAACACCGCCCAACGATAACCAGACATTCCGAGGAACGACGATGCTGCTTGCTCAAATCAGCGATCTCCACATCAAGCGTCCGGGCCAGCTCGCGTACCGGCGCGTCGACACCGCCGCCGCGCTCGCGCGCTGCATCGCGAGGCTGAACGCGCTGGTGCCGCGTCCCGACGCGGTGCTCGTCACGGGCGACCTGACCGACTTCGGCCACGACGACGAATACCGCCATCTGCGTGACCTGCTCGCGCCGCTCGAGATTCCCTATTACCTGATGGTCGGCAATCACGACGATCGCGCGGGGCTGCGCCGCGCGTTCGCCGATCGCCCCGAATTGCAGGACGGCGAATTCGTGCAGTACGCACTCGACGTCGGCGCCGTGCGCGTGCTCGCGCTCGATTCGCAGGTGCCCGGCGCCAGCCACGGCGACCTGTGCGACGCGCGGCTCGCGTGGCTCGCCGCGCAGCTCGACGCCGCGCGCGACCGGCCGGTGATCGTCGCGCTGCACCATCCACCGTTCGCATCCGGGATCGGGCACATGGACGCGCTGCGCCTCGCGCCCGCCGCCGCCGCGAAACTCGATGCGCTGCTGCGCGGCCATCCGAACGTGGAACGCGTGCTGTGCGGCCACGTGCACCGGACGATGTTCACGCGCTTCGGCGGCACGCTTGCGTCGGCCGTGCCGGCGCCCGCGCACCAGGTCGCGTTCGACCTGCGCGCGGACGCCCCGTCTGCGTTCCGGCTCGAGCCGCCCGCGTTCGCGGTCCACGTGCATACGCCGGAAGGGGGAATGATGTCCCATCACGTGTACGTGGACGAAGGCGACGGGCCTTATCCGTTCTATGAACCGAGCGGCGAACTGGTCGACTGAAGGCGCGCGTCGCTCGCGATGACGGGCGGCTGCGGGCGGTCGCGGCCCGTTCGGCGGATCGCGACCGATAGCGACCGATAGCGACGGAAAGCGGCCCGTCACGCCCTGGCCGTGCCGCCCGATCGCCTGGCGGCACGGCCGGCAGGATTCACCGTGCTCCGGTATGATCGGCACCCTCGATCGGCGCGCGGCCGACGCCGTGCCCCGCGCCCAGCCGCCCAACTTCGTTCCGTTGCCGCCATGTCCACCGACCGTCCGACCGACGCCGCCTCGCCCCACTATTCGCGCAGCCTGCTGTTGCTGCTCGCGACGATCGCGGGCGTATCGGTCGCGAACATCTATTACAACCAGCCGCTACTCGACAGCTTTCGCTCGGCCTTTCCCGACGGCGCGTCATGGATCGGCGCGGTGCCGACCGCGACGCAGCTCGGCTACGCGGCCGGCATGTTCCTGCTCGCGCCGCTCGGCGACCGTTTCGATCGCCGCGGGCTGATCCTGATGCAGATCGCGGGCCTGTCGATCGCGCTGATCGTGGCCGCGACCGCGCAATCGCTGGCGGTGCTCGCCGGCGCGAGCCTCGCGATCGGCGTGCTCGCGACGATCGCGCAGCAGGCCGTGCCGTTCGCGGCCGAAATCGCGCCGCCGGCCGAGCGCGGGCATGCGGTCGGCACCGTGATGAGCGGCCTGCTGCTCGGCATCCTGCTGGCGCGCACGGCGGCCGGCTTCGTCGCCGAATATTTCGGCTGGCGGGCGGTGTTCGGTGCATCGGTCGCAGCGCTCGTCGCGCTGGCCGCGGTGATCGTGCTGCGACTGCCGCGCAGTTCGCCGACGTCGACGCTGCCGTACGGCAAGCTGCTCGGTTCGATGTGGCACCTCGTGGTCGAACTGCGCGGGCTGCGCGAGGCATCGCTGACCGGCGCCGCGCTGTTCGCCGCGTTCAGCGCGTTCTGGCCGGTGCTCACGCTGCTGCTCGCCGGCGCGCCGTTCCACCTCGGCCCGCAGGCCGCAGGTCTCTTCGGGATCGTCGGCGCGGCGGGTGCGCTGGCCGCGCCATACGCGGGACGTTTCGCGGACAAGCGCGGCCCGCGCGCGATCATCTCGCTCGCGATCGCACTGCTCGCGGCGTCGTTCGTGATTTTCGCGCTGTCGGGGACGAGCCTCGTCGGGCTCGTGATCGGCGTGATCGTGCTGGATGTCGGCGTGCAGGCCGCGCAGATCTCGAACCAGTCGCGCATCTATGCGCTGAAGCCCGAGGCGCGCAGCCGCGTGAACACCGTGTACATGGTGTGCTACTTCATTGGCGGCGCGCTCGGCTCGTCGGCCGGCGTCGCCGCGTGGCACGCGTTCGGCTGGACCGGCATGTGCGCGGCCGGCCTGCTGTTTGCCGCGCTCGCCGGCTGGTCCCACCATCGCGGCGCACGGCGCGGCTGAACGCCGCCCCGCGCGCCGGCGTCACGCGTCGGCGCGAGACGCGGCCGGTTCGTCGGCCGGTGGAAGCGTGAATGCCGGGGCGGGATCCATGACCGCGGCCGGGTCCACGACGGCAGCCGGTACCGGCACCGCAAGCGATACCGCGGAAGGCGCGAGGATCGGTGCCGGGTCCGGCATCGCGGCCTGATCCGGTGCGGACGCCGCACCCGCCGCTGATTCGACGGCCACGGTTGCCGCGGCCGATGAAGCGTCGGCCGCCGCGCGCGCCGCGGGCCGGCGCGCGGGATCGAACACGAACGACAGCCCGACGCTGCCGAGAATCGCGACGGTCGCGACCACGGTCGCCGTC
This sequence comes from Burkholderia sp. Bp9012, assembly GCF_003853825.1. NCBI lineage: Bacteria > Pseudomonadati > Pseudomonadota > Betaproteobacteria > Burkholderiales > Burkholderiaceae > Burkholderia > Burkholderia sp. Bp9012. Next base: position 26,521 of record NZ_QTQA01000006.1, read on the forward strand.
GTCACGGGCTCGCCGAGCATCAGCGCGCCGAGCGCGACCGCGACGATCGGGTTCACGTACATGCAGCTGCTCGCGATGATCGGGCTCGTATGGCGAATCAGGTAGCCGTACGCGACGTACGCGGCCATCGTGCAGAACACCATCAGGTAGACGAACGCGAACACCGGACCGACCGCGACCTGCTCGATGCGCTCGCCCATCAGCCACGCGGCGATCGTGGACATCAACCCGCCCAGGCCGATCTGCAGCGATGTCGACAGAAACAGGTCCGACGGCAGCTTGAGCCGCGTCGCGAGATGCGCGCCGCCCGCCCAGAACAGCGCGCCGGCGAGCACGCAGATCGTGCCGAGCGCCGAGTTCGCGGCGGCCGCGCCGCCCGAATTCAGCACGACGATGCCGACCATCCCGAGCGCGACGGCCGCCCACTCGCCCTTCGTCACCGGACGCCCGGCCACCGCCGCGATCACGGTCGCGAAAAGCGGCACGGTCGCGACCATCACCGCGGCCGAGCCGCTGCTGACCGTGCGCATCCCGAGCGCAATGGTGCCGGACGACAGCGCGACCAGCATCGTGCCGACGATCGCCGAATTGCGGATTTCCAGCAGCGTCGGCCATTCGGGCTTGCGACGCAGCGCGAAGATGAACAGACCGATCCCGCCGAGCAGGTTGCGCAGCCCCGACAGCAGCAGCGGCGGGAACGACTGCAGCGCGAAATGCAGGCCGCTGTAGGTCGAGCCCCAGACGAAATAGATGAATACCAGGGCCAGAGCGACACGGCCGCCGCGGCTTTGCGGCAGGCGGATCCGGATCGGCAGGCGGGCGAGGAAATCGAGGAGGCGGTCGAGCGGCGTCATCGTTCAGCTCGCCCGCACGACGTGTCGCGTGCTCCGCTGAAAGACGCCGGCAATGCCGGCAAACGGCCCTGACGGGACCAGGAAGGCGGAGACGAACGTGCGGAACGACATGGCAGTGCGAACGGCGACGAATAAGGACCGGCAAGCGGCGGCAGAGGGTCGAAAACACGCGCGCAGACGGCTTTGGCCGCGCACGCTCGGCATTATGGCATCAAGGATTCGAAAGCATCATCGGACCCGTCTGAAAGGATATCGACTGACGTTTCGGCGCGACATTTTTCGGCATCCGGACGAACGGGAATCCGGGGCCGGATATGCGCTGCGCGGACGTCGCGCGGGCCGCACGGCGCTATCGTGCGTTGACGATCGGGAAGAAACGATGACCGACGGATGCGATACGCATGTCCGTGACGCCAGCGAGGGCCAGCCGGCCGAAGCCGCGAAGCAGCTGGATGTCACTCAGCCGCGCGGGTCCGACCTGCTGCGCGGCAAGATCAACCGGTTCGAGTTCGACGCGCTCGTGAACATGGCGGCGGCGGTCGGCCTGCGCGTCGATCTGCAGGTACGCGAATCCGCCTGACGCACCCGTGAAGCACCCGTGAAGCACGGCGGTGCGGGGCCGCGCCCCGCCGCTCACGATCCGCCGAACCAGTTGTACCCCTGATCGACCCAGTAGCCGCCCGGGTAGGTATCGGTCACGAAGATTTCCATGATGTGCTTCGGATTCTTGTAGCCGAGCTTGGTCGGCATCCGCAGCTTCATCGGAAAGCCGAATTCGGGCGGCAGGCGACGGCCGTCGTAGTCGAATGCGAGCAGCGTCTGCGGATGCAGCGCGGTCGGCATGTCGATGCTTTCGTAGTAATCGTCCGCGCATTTGAAGCCGACGTATTTCGCGTGCGTATCGGCGCCGACGCGTGCCAGAAACGCGCCGAACGGCGTGCCGCCCCAGCGGCCGATCGCGCTCCACCCTTCCACGCAGATGTGCCGCGTGATCTGCTCCGCGTGCGGCAGCGCATACAGCTCGTCGAGCGTCCACACGCGCTTGCCCGTCACCCGGCCCGACAGCACGAGCTGGTACGTCGACGCGTCGACGTGCGGCACGTCGTCGATGCCGTAATACGCGTTGAACGGGAACGGCCGCGTGATGTCGGCCTCGGTATAGGTCGGCGCGAGCCGCTCGCCGCTGAACAGCCAGGCCTGCACGCGATCGTTCATGCGCGACACCTTCTCGAGGAACGCGTTGACCGATGCGTCGTCCTGCAGCGTGCAGCCGGTCAGCATCGTCAGGCCGCCGAGCGTCAGCACGCGCCGGTTGAAGAGGCGCCGCGACGGCATCTCGAGTTCGCGGCGCACATCGAGCTCGAGCGACTTGCGGTCGAGCGTCCAGCTCGGCTGACCGCGGTTGTTTCCGGATTCCGACATGATGGGTTCCTTCGCCTGCGGCGTGCGGGTCAGCGACCGCGCAGCATCGCGAGCAGCGAGCGCGGCACCAGCAGCGCCATCGCGACGTGTACGACGAAAAATGCGACGAGCAGCGACATCGCCCAGAAGTGCACGACGCGCGCGTTGTCGTAACCGCCGAACAACTCGCGCAGCAGCGGAAACTGCACGGACTTCCAGATCGTGAGCCCCGACAGCACCAGCACGATCAGATCGACGATCGCGGTCAGGTATGCGGCACGCTGCACCGCGTTGTAGACGCTCAGGTCGTCGTGCGACAACCGGCCGCCCAGCGCCGCGCGCACGTCGCGCCATATCGACGCCGGCGTGACGGGCAGCATCTTGCGCGCGAGGCGGCCCGTCGCGATCGACATCGCGAGGTAGAACAGCCCGTTGCAGACCAGCAGCCACATCGCCGCGAAATGCCATTGGAGCGCGCCGCCCAGCCAGCCGCCGAGCGTGATGCCGTGCGCGAACGTGAACGGCGGATAGATCGGCGACGCATCGTAGATGCGCCAGCCGGACAGTGCCATCAGGATCGCCGCGAGCGCGTTGAGCCAGTGGCTCACGCGCACCCACAGCGGATGAATCTTGCGGGCGGGCGGCGTGGCTGCCGTGCGCCCGGCAGCGGGAACGGTTTGCATGATGAAGACTCCCGAAACGTTGCGGCGGTGCGCGATGCGCGGGCGGCCTCGTGTACCGCATGCGCGGGCCGCGCCCCGCCCGCGTCGGTCAGTTCGACGGTGCCATCTTGTCGCCCGACATCGACTTGCCCATCGCGTCGTGCGACATCGCGTCCTTCTTCATCGCGTGCTTCTTCATGGCGCCTTTCTTCATCGCCCCATCCTTCGCCATCGCGTCGTGGCCCATCGCATCCTTCGACATCGACGAGCCTTCCTTCGACATCGCGTCGTTCTGCGCATACGCACCCGTTGCGGCCATGGCGAAACCGGCGACACACGCTGCGATCAGTACTTTTTTCATGACATCTCTCCGAAACATGGGTTTGAGGAGACGAATAGACGGAGGACGTCGCGGGATATGACAGCCGTTTCGAAAATATTTTTTTGGGGCTGCCAGAAGTGCCGCAATGCTGCGCCGCGCCGTCGTTGTCAGCCGCTCTGCAGGGCCGTGCGGCGGTGTCATGCATCGCGGCTTGCGCGGCTGGCGCGGCTGGCGCGCCGCCCGCAATGCTGCAACTGCACCGCGGCAACCGATCTGCCACCGGTTGAAACCGCCGCGAAGCCAGTGTATCGTGTGCGCTGCTAACGCGGGGGTCCTGCAATGCGTTCGGTCAAACAACCGGCATTGCGGGTGAGAAATACCCTTTGAACCTGATCTGGATAATGCCAGCGCAGGGAAGCGTACGGATTTCGCCGCCATCCTTCTGACGAAATCCGCCGCCTCACCAAGCCTCGTCTCCTGCTTAGCTCGAGCCCCACATTCGTCAAGGGCTCCGGGCAAGCGCCGTGGCGCCTGTCCGGCGCTCACACAGGAGATTGCATGAACGCCAATCCGAAGTTTCTGTCCGCGGACGCCCATGTCGACGCCGCTGCCGTCGCCCCGCTGCCCAATTCGCGAAAGGTTTATGTAACCGGCTCGCAGCCCGACATCCGCGTGCCGATGCGTGAAATCACGCAGGCCGACACCCCGACCGGCTTCGGCGGCGAAAAGAACCCGCCGATCTACGTGTACGACACGTCGGGCCCCTACACCGATCCGGACGCGAAGATCGACATCCGCGCCGGCCTGCCGGCACTGCGCCAGCGCTGGATCGAAGCGCGCGGCGACACCGAGGTGCTCGACGGCCTGTCGAGCCGGTACGGCCTCGAGCGCGCGGCCGACCCGGCCACCGCCGACCTGCGTTTCCCGGGCCTGCACCGCAACCCGCGCCGCGCGCAAGCCGGCAAGAACGTCACGCAGATGCACTACGCGCGCCAGGGCATCATCACGCCGGAAATGGAATACATCGCGATCCGCGAGAACCAGCGCCGCGCCGAGTACATCGAGAGCCTGAAGTCGAGCGGCCCGAACGGCGCGAAGCTCGCCGCGATGATGGGCCGCCAGCACCCGGGCCAGGCGTTCGGTGCCGCGGCCTTCGGCGCGAACGCGCTCGCCGAGATCACCCCCGAGTTCGTGCGTGACGAAGTCGCGCGCGGCCGCGCGATCATCCCCGCGAACATCAACCACCCGGAATCCGAGCCGATGATCATCGGCCGCAACTTCCTCGTGAAGATCAACGCGAACATCGGCAACTCGGCCGTCACGTCGTCGATCGGCGAGGAAGTCGACAAGATGACGTGGGCGATCCGCTGGGGCGGCGACACGGTGATGGACCTGTCGACCGGCAAGCACATCCACGAAACGCGCGAGTGGATCATCCGCAACAGCCCGGTGCCGATCGGCACGGTGCCGATCTACCAGGCGCTCGAAAAGGTCAACGGCAAGGCGGAGGACCTGACCTGGGAAATCTTCCGCGACACGCTGATCGAACAGGCCGAGCAAGGTGTCGACTACTTCACGATCCACGCGGGCGTGCGCCTGCAGTACGTGCCGCTCACCGCGAACCGGATGACGGGCATCGTGTCGCGCGGCGGCTCGATCATGGCGAAGTGGTGCCTCGCGCATCACAAGGAAAGCTTCCTGTACGAACACTTCGAAGAGATCTGCGAGATCATGAAGGCGTACGACGTGAGCTTCTCCCTCGGTGACGGCCTGCGTCCCGGCTCGATCTACGACGCGAACGACGAAGCGCAGCTCGGCGAACTGAAGACGCTCGGCGAGCTCACGCAGATCGCGTGGAAGCACGACGTGCAGGTGATGATCGAAGGCCCCGGCCACGTGCCGATGCAGTTGATCAAGGAGAACATGGATCTCCAGCTCGACTGGTGCAAGGAAGCGCCGTTCTATACGCTCGGGCCGCTGACCACCGACATCGCACCGGGCTACGACCACATCACGTCGGGCATCGGCGCCGCGATGATCGGCTGGTTCGGCACCGCGATGCTGTGCTACGTGACGCCGAAGGAGCACCTCGGGCTGCCGAACAAGGACGACGTGAAGGAAGGGATCATCACGTACAAGCTCGCCGCGCACGCGGCCGACCTGGCCAAGGGTCACCCCGGCGCGCAGGTGCGCGACAACGCGCTGTCGAAGGCACGTTTCGAGTTCCGCTGGGAAGACCAGTTCAACATCGGCCTCGACCCGGACAAGGCGCGCGAATTCCACGACGAGACGCTGCCGAAGGATTCGGCGAAGGTCGCGCACTTCTGCTCGATGTGCGGCCCGCACTTCTGCTCGATGAAGATCACGCAGGACGTGCGCGAGTTCGCGGCGCAGCAGGGCGTGTCGGAAACCGAGGCGCTGAAGAAGGGGATGGAAGTCAAGGCGGTCGAGTTCGTGAAGACCGGCGCCGAGATCTATCACCGTCAGTAAGTCGGCAAGCGAACGCGGCGGTCCGCACGGACCGCTTCGCTTCGTGAAGCACGGCAGAAAGCCCGCTTTCGAGCGGGCTTTTTTGCGCGCACGCATCCCGCGCACGCATCCCGTGTACCCGCCGGCGCACGGGAAACAATTGATTACGAAACCGCTCGAGCCTTAACAAGTCCTTACAACCGCCGCGCGGAACGACGCGTAGATTGATTGCATGCGCGGCCGTCAGGCGGTCGCGCGACCTCCGTTCACTACCACAAGGACAACGATCATGAACCATTCGATTCGGCGTTTTGGGGTATGCGCGCTGCTCGTCGCGACGGTGGCCAGCCTCTCGGCCTGTGATTCGATGACACGACGCCAGCGCGATACCGCGATTGGTGCGGGTGTCGGCGGCGTCGCCGGCGCGGCGATCGGCGGCAACGCGCTGTCGACGCTGGGCGGCGCGGCAGCCGGCGGCATCATCGGCAACCAGGTCGGCAAATAAGCCGGCCGGCTTATCCGGCTGCCGCGCGGCGCGCGGCAAGCTCCGGCCTGACGGCGTTTCCGCACGGCGGAAACGCCGTTTTTCACATGCGGCGCCGCAACACGCCGCAGCGGCCCGGAAATGATCCGTTACCGTTTAGCGCATCTTGTCATCCCCGGGCGGCCTAAGCTTTAAGCATCTGCCGATTGCCGGCTCCGCCGGAGAGACATCATGAACAGGACCCTCGTCGCCGCGGCGCTCGCGTGCACGACGCTCGCCGGCTGTTACTACCCTTACGGCTACTATCCGTCCGGCTATTACACGGCGGCGCCGGTGCAGCCCGCGCCCGTCTATGTCGATCCGGGCCCCGCGTACTACTATCCGGCCCCCGCCTATGCCCCGGCCTGGGGTGGCTACTGGGGCCCCGCGGTGTCGCTCAATTTCGGCTTCGGTGGACGCGGCGGCTGGCGCCATCATTGAACGGCCGCCCAGGCCGGCCGTCCGGCCGGTTCGCGTCGGGGGCGAGCGCATTTCCCGGTTCTTGCCGTTTCATCCGATCGTGAAACGACGGCACGGGAGCGCGGTGTAAGATTCTCCGCATCCCGTCCCCTCGCCCGCCACGCTCGATGTCACCCAAGAACGCCTTTCTGCTGACCGTCCTCGCTGCCCTGTGGGGCGCGTCGTTCCTGTTCATCCGGATCGGCGTCGCCGACTTCGGTGTCGCGCCGCTGATGGCGCTGCGCGTGGGAATCGGCGCGCTGTTTCTCGCAGGCTTCGCGCTGACGCGCTTCAAGCCCGCCGAGCTCGGCGCGCAGCTACGCCGTCGCGCGTGGCCGTTGTTCGTCGTTGGCGCGCTGAACTCGGGCATCCCGTTCTGCCTGTTCGCGTTCGCCGAACTGACGCTGTCGGCCGGCGTGACGTCGGTGATCAACGCGACGACGCCGCTGTGGGGCGCGCTCGTCGCCTATGTTTGGCTGAAGGACAAGCTGTCGCTGCCGCGCGCGCTCGGCCTCGTGATCGGCTTTGCCGGCGTCCTCACGCTCGTGTGGGATCAGATCGCGAACGCGCACGGCAGCACCGGCGCCAACGCGACCGCGCTCGCCGCCGCCGCCGCGCTCGGCGCGACGCTGCTGTACGGCATCGCGGCCAACTACACGAAACGCACGCTCAGCGGCGTCGATCCGCTCGTCAACGCGACCGGCAGCATGATCGGCTCGACCGTGCTGCTGCTGCCGTTCGCGATCGCGACCTGGCCCGCGGCAGCCGTCGGCGCGCATGCATGGGGCGCCGTGCTCGCGCTCGGCATCGCCTGCACGGGGATCGCGTATTTCATCTTCTTCTACCTGATCGCGCATGTCGGCCCGGCCCGCGCGATTACGGTGACGTTCGTGATCCCGGTGTTCGGCCTGCTATGGGGCGCGCTGTTCCTCGGCGAACACGTATCGGTCGTGATGATCGAAGGCTGCGCGATCGTGCTCGTCGGCACCGCGCTTGCCACCGGCGTGATCAAGCGGATTCCCGGGCTCCGCCCACGCGGCGGCGAAGCGGCCTGAGCGGCGGGCAGGGCCGGCACCCCGCCGGTGCGGGCTCCCCGCGACGCGCCGGCCGCCGATCCTCGAGCGCCGCGCGTCGGCCGGTGCGCGACGGCGCATGTCGAGTTTCGCCTGATGCCGATGCAGCCGCCCGGCTTTGCCGCTCTCCCGCTCTCCCGGATTCTTCGCACGCGATGCACGCGGCACACGCGACGCTGTCGCCGCATACGCGACCGGTGGCCCTTGCGTGTCGCGCTCCCGGGCGGAATGCCCCGTCCAGCCGTCGGTGTAGCGTTTGCGTCTGGAGTTACCCTGATACGCGCGCCGCGCCATTCCCGTTACACTCGGATCACTCATCCGCAGAAGGCGGTTACGATGCACCACGTTCTCTCGCGTCCACCTGTGCGTGCGACGGTTTCTGCGTGGCGCGCACGATACCGCCCCCCGATCGCCCCAGGGCATCGTTGACATGAAGCCCTCCCGCGACCTCTCGCTCGATTCCCTGCTCGAACGCCTCACGCCGACGCCCAGCGGCTGGATCGCCACGTATCGCGAGACGACGCTGCGCAGTGTGTTTCAACCCGTGCTGTCGATCACGCACAAGCGCGTGGTCGGCTATGAAGCGCTACTGCGCGTCGTGGACGAGAACGGCACGCTGGTTTCGCCGGTCGCGCTGTTCGACAGGACGCGTGCCGCTGCCGACGCGTTGCTGCTCGACCGGCTCGCTCGCTGCCTGCATACGGCGAACTTCGTTGCGCAAGGCATCGGCGACGGCTGGCTGTTCCTGAACGTGACGCCGCGCGTGCTCGATTCGGGCCTCGTGCAGCGCGAATTCGTCGAGGCGCTGTGCCGTCATTTCGCGCTGCCGCCGAACCGCATCGTGCTGGAAGTCGTCGAGCAGCCGGCGCGCGATGAAGCCGCGCTCGCCCGCACGATCGACATGATCCAGCATCGGGACTTCCTGATCGCGATCGACGATTTCGGCACCGGGTTCTCGAATTTCGACCGCGTGTGGCGCGCACGGCCCGATATCGTCAAGCTCGATCGATCGCTCGTCGAACGCGCGAACGCGTCGGCCGACGATCGCCGCATCATGCATCACCTGGTATCGATGCTCCATCAGGCCGGCGCGATGGTGCTCGCCGAGGGTGTCGAAAGCGACGATGCGCTGCAGACGCTGATGGAGGCCGATATCGATTTCGTCCAGGGCTTCCAGTTCGGCCAGCCCGATGCGTCGATCGCGCACGCGAGCGCCGCGGCGCCCGCGATGCTCGACGCCGCGTGGCAACGCTTTATCGCCCGTCGGCATACGCCAGCGATCGCCGAGCAGCCAGGCTTCGACGCGATCGAGCGGCTCGTGCTCGCCGGCGCGGCCGCATTTTCCGCGAGCGGCAGCCTGCAGGACGCCGCGCAGCGCGTATTCGTGGTGCCGGCCGCGCGCCGGGTGTTCGTCACGGACGAGATCGGCGAACAGTTCCTGCCGTCGATCGGCGCGCGTCCCGAGGACGGCCAGACGAGCGGCACGCGGCTCTCGCCGCTGTTCCCGGAGACGCACAGCAACTGGTCGCGGCGACCGTACTTCCAGCGCGCGATCGCGGCACCAGGGCGCGTCGCGCTAATGGGTCCGCACTTCTCGCTGACCGAAGGCCGCGATTGCTACACCGCAGCCGTCGCGATTCGCGCGCAAAACCGTCTCGTCGTGTTCTGCGTCGACTTCGTGCTCGACAGTGCGGGCACCGTGATGCGGTAGCGCGTATTGCCGCACGACGCCGCCCGCCATGCCGGCCGGTCGGCCTTTTCTTTCGTCAGTCGATCACCTTCCCTCTTCCGGACTTCACCACGCTGCGGCGCGACTTGTGTTCGAGCCGCCGCTCCTTCGATGCGCGTGTCGGCCGTGTCGCGACCCGCGCACGCGGCGTGTACGCGACGCTGCCGATCAACGCATCGAGCCGCGCGAGTGCTGCGTCGCGGTTTTTCTCCTGGGTGCGGTATTCCTGTGACTTGATCACGACGATGCCGTCGCGCGTGATGCGCTGGTCGGACAGCGCGAGAAGCCGTTCCTTGATGACGGGCGGCAGCGACGACGCGCGGATGTCGAAACGCAGGTGAATCGCGCTCGACACCTTGTTGACGTTCTGGCCGCCGGCACCCTGCGCGCGCACGGCAGTCCATTCGACTTCGGCCGGATCGAGCGTGTAGCGGATCATCATCGCGACGTCTCCTTGCGGCGCCGCGCGAGCGCCTCGTCGACGCGGGCCGCGAGGCCCGAATCGCGTTGCGTACGTGTCGCGACTGCCTGCGCCAGCACGCGCCGCGGGCCGATCACCTGCACGCGCGTGCGCGCACGCGTGACGGCGGTGTAGACGAGTTCGCGCGTGAGCACACGGCTGAACGACGCCGGCAGCACGAGCGCGGCCTCGTCGAATTCGGAGCCCTGCGACTTGTGGACGGTCAGCGCAAACGCCGTCTCATGCGGCGGCAGCGCCGCGGGCGACACGGCGCGCGCGGTGCCGTCCGCGCGGCGGAACCATACGCGCAGCACGCCGTGCGCGTCCGGCAACGCGATGCCTATGTCGCCGTTGAACAGCCCGAGCGCATAGTCATTGCGCGTCACCATGATCGGCCGCCCGGTGAACCAGTGTGCGCCGACCGCGAGCGGCACGCGCACGGCATGCCGCACGTGCGTGGCCACCAGTGCATTGACGTGCTCGGCGCCGCGTGAGCCGGTGCGCGTCGCGCACAGGATCCGGAAGCGGTTGAGCGCATCGAACAACGGCAACGGATCGGGCTGCGGCCCGGACAACGCGGTGCGCAACGCATCGATGTACGCACCGAACCGGCGCGCGAGCCGCTCGACCGTCGACGCCGCAAGCGTCTCGCCCGTGTCGTCGTGAAACGACGCGGCAGCGGCATCGTCAGCCGGCAACGCGTCGAGCGCGCCCTGCACGTCGCCGCGGCGGATCGCGAGCGACAGGCGGCCGATTGGCGAATCGAGACCGAAGCGGTAATTGCGTTCGAGCCACACGACGCAGTCTGCGAGCGGTGCGGGTGACGGGGCGGCGATGTCATCGGCTCGCGTTGCAGTGGTCGACACCCGTGTTGCCGCCCCTCCCGCATGGGCCGGATCGATCGGCGCGAGCTCGACCGCGTCGAGCCACGCGAGTTCGTCGGCTTCGATCCATGCAGGATCGGTGGCTACGGAGGTGCCTTCGAGGCCGGCGGGTGCAGGTGACGACGAAGCCGCCGGGGAAACCACTTCGTCCTGCGGGTCGTCATCGAACAACGACGCCTGGCGCGTATCCACGTTGCGCCGCGCCGATGGCTTGCGCGCCCCGTTCGCCGACAATGGCGCGGACGCCGGGGGTTGGGCCGCAACAGCAACCACCCCCGCCGCCTCGCCGTCCGGCACCGGCAAAGCCGCGACGAAAGCCGCTTCGTCGATCCCGAGCGCATCCGCGATGCGCGTGCGCGCAGCGGCGGTGAACGTCGGCCGGGCGCTGAGTTCGGCGAACACGGCGCCGGCCTCGACCGCAGCAAGCTGATCCTTGTCGCCGAGCAGCACGAGCCGGGCGCCCGGCGCGAGCGCATCGAGCAGATGCGCGGCGAGCGCGACGTCGATCATCGACGCCTCGTCGACCACGATCAGGTCGTACGGCAACGGATTGTCGCGATGATGGCGGAAGCCCGCCGCCCCGCCGCCGCCGAGCAGGCGATGCAGCGTGTACGACGTCTCGGGCAGGCGCGCGGCAAGTTCCGGCGGCAGGTCGCCCGCCCGCGCGTGCAGCGCTTCCTGCATCCGCTGCGCAGCCTTGCCGGTGGGTGCCGCCAGCGCGATGCGCAATCCCGGCTGCGCGTCGAGCAAACAAGCCAGCACGCCGACGACGGTCGTCGTCTTGCCGGTGCCGGGGCCGCCGCTGACGATCGTCACGCGTCCTGTCAGCGCAACGATCGCCGCGACGCGCTGCCAGTCCACTTCGCCCGTCGCGGGCCCGAAGTAACGGACGAGACTGTCGCGCAACCGGTCGGGCGACAGCACGTCGCCCGGTGCGGCGACGCCGGCCTGCGCGACGAGCGCATCGGCGAGCCGACGTTCGTAGTCGAAATAACGCGACAGATACAGATGGTCGTGCCGGTCGACGATCAGCGGCCGCTCGTCGCCGCGCGCGAGCGTGCCGAAGGCCACCACGCCGCTCGCGGCAAGCGCCGCGCGCACGTCGTCGACCGGTTCCTCGTAGCGCTGCGCGAGCGCGCCGAGCGACACGCATACGTGGCCGCCCGCGGTCGCCCGGCTCGTCGCAAACGCGGCACGCGCCGCCCAGCGCGCAGCCGCGGCCGGCGCACCCGCGCGGCGCGACAGGTCGCCGATGCGCCGCGCGAATCCTTCCGCGAGCGCGATGCCGAAATCAGCCGGCTCGGGCAGGCGCGCAACGAGGCCGCCGGTGAATTCGAGCGTATCGTCGGACACGTTCATGCGCGGCCCCCTTCCATCATCCGGTCGAGCGCGTCGACGAGTTCGCGCGCGGGCCGCCGCGCATGCACGCCGGCCGGTTCGCCGGCACTGCGCCAGTCCGGCCGCACCCCACGCACGAACAGGTACAGATAGCCCGCGATATGCGTGTCGTAGTCATAGTCGGGCAGCCGCCCGCGCAAATAGCGATGCAGCGCAACCGTATAGAGCAGCGCCTGCAGGTGATAGGCGTGATTGGCCATCGCGACGTCGAGCGCACGCGGGCCGTAAGCGTCCGGCGTATTGCCGAGATGGTTCGACTTCCAGTCGACGATCCAGAAGCGGCCGTCGTGTTCGACGATCATGTCGATGAAACCCTTGATGAAACCGGCGAGCACGCCCGCGTCCAGCGCAACGTCCGGATAGCCGTGCGCGACCAGCAGCCGACGCAGCGCGCCCAGCTCGAGCGATGGCGCCGGGAACAGGAAACCCATTTCGTCGAGCCGCTTGGCGGGATCGAGATCCGCGAGCCGCATGCCCGGCACGAGCTCCGTGCGCACGACATCGTCGACGAGCCGCGCCATCATCGCGGGCAGACGCGTCGCGAGTTCGGGCTCGGCCTCGACTGGCCGGTCATGCAGCGCGCCGAGCGCCGCCTGGTGCCACGAATCGGGCTCGGTGAATTGGCTGAGTTCGAACAGGCGGTGCAGACACTCGCCCGCTGCCGCGCCGCGCGGAAACATGAGGATATCGTCGTCCGGCGGCTCGACCTCGACCGCGACGGTGTCGGCCACGGCCAGCGCGCCGTCCGGCGCGACAGCGGCAAGCGCATCGTGATCGGGCCGCAGATCGTCGTCCGGCACGACCGCGACGCCCGCCTCCTCGCGCGCCATCGACGCGGTCAGCGAACTGAAGCTCGCCATCCGCCACGCGTCGCGCAGCACGCGCGTCGCATGGCGTGCGGCGAGCGTCTGCGATGCATCGTGGCCGGCAGCCAGCCGCTCACGGCGCGCCGGCAACGGCAACGGTGCAACGCTCACGGGCCCGCCCGCGAGCGCTTGCCACGCGGCGTCGAGCGCCGCCTCGTCGGGCGGCTCGTCGAGCCACGCGTCGAACGACTGGCCAGCCCCGGCCACGAGCCAGTTCAGCACGCTGCGCCGCGCCTCGCGGGTCGAGCGCGACGACAGATAAGGCCCGGCGACGAGATAGCACCGATAGACCGCGCGCGTGAGCGCCACGTAGACGAGCCGCGCGCGTTCCGCCGCCTGTTCGCGCAACGCCTGGCGCGCGGCATGCTCGGCTGCTTCGTCGTCGCACCCGTAATGCAGCACGGCGTCGCCCGCATCGTCGTGATACTCGCGCGCGTCGGGTAGCGCCGACGCGGGCGGCTCGCGCAGCCCCCCGTCGTTCAGGAACGGACAGAACACGACCGCATATTCGAGGCCCTTTGACTTATGCACGGTCACGATCTGCACGAGGTTGCGATCGGATTCGAGACGCAGTTGCGCTTCCTCGCCGCCGCCGTCGAGCCGTTGCGCGGCGAGCCAGCGCAGCGTCGGCGCGATGCCCGGCTGCGCGGACGCACGCGCCTGCGTCAATTCGGCCAGGTGGTTGATGTCGGTCACGCGGCGTTCGCCGTCGGCGCCGGCCATCAGCCGCTCGGCGATCCGCAGCTCGCGCGTGAACGTGCGCCACATCACCGCGAAGCCGCGTTCGCGCCACAACAGCCGATAGCGCGAGAAGCGCTCGACCCAGCTCATCGCGTCCGCACTGTCGGCCGCTGCGCGCGACACATCGCCGTCGCCCTGCTCCATCCGCCACAGCGCCCCCGCATCGAGGCCGAACCAGTCGGCGGCCAGCGCCGCACGCAAGCGCCGCAGGTCGCCCGGTGCATCGATCGCCGCAAGCACGCGCTCGAGCTGCTCCGCATCGCCGGTCGAAAACACGGACGCCTGCGCGAGCTCGACGCTGCCGATGCCCCACGTGGCGAGCACGCGTTTCACGAGGCTGCCCTGCCGGTGCGTCTGCACCAGCACCGCGACGTCGCCCGGCGACAGCGGCGTATCGCCGAGCCGCACATGTCCTTCGCGCGCGCCGCGCATCAGCCGGGCGATCTCGGCCGCACACGCCTGGGCGGCCTGTGCCTGCGCGTCGCGCTTGAGCAGCGTGCCGTCGCCGCCGGGGAGCGCCCAGATCCGGAAATCGCCGGATGGGCCAGGATCGGTTCCGTCGACGAATGGTGCGCGCACGCGCGTGCCGGCGCGCACCGCGTAATAGTCGAGCCCGTCGAGCACGAACGCACGCGGGTTCGACATGAAGAAGCGGTTGCACGCATCGACGATCGCCGGTGTCGAGCGCTGGTTGACCGCGAGCGTGTAGCACGCGCTCGCGCTTGCCCGCGCGGCGAGATACGTATGCAGATCCGCCGCGCGGAAGCTGTAAATGGCCTGCTTCGGATCGCCGACGAGAAAGAGCGGCCCGCCCGGTGCGAAGATCCTGTTGAAGATCGCGAACTGCAGCGGGTCCGTATCCTGGAATTCGTCGATCAGCGCGGCCGGATAGCGCGCGCGCAGCGTCTCGGCGAGCCACGGATGCGCGTGCAACGCGTGATACAGGTTCGCCAGCAGATCGTCGAACGACACGACGCGGCGCGTACGCTTGCGTTCGGCCAGCTCGCCCGGCGCTGTGTCGAGCCAGTCGGCGACCAGCGCGAGCCAGCGCGCGCGTTGCGCGGCCTCGGCGGCGGCCACCGCCGCTTCGAGCGCGTCGGCCACGTCGAAGAACGGGTGTTCGGGGGTCGCGCCGCCCTTTTTCGTCGCCTTCGCGAGCGCGGTGCGGGTGAGCTTGAGCGCCGCCTTCGGTATCGCGGCAGCCGCGTTGCCTTGCGCGAAATGCGCGGACCACGCGCCGAGCGCATCGGCAACCGCGTCGGGCTTGTGCGAACGCTGATTGAGCACGGGCTGCGCGGTGCGCAGCAATGCGTCGATCGCATCCCGATCGTCGGCCCACATCCGCGCGGCCTCCGCGAAGCATTCGACGGCAGCGGCCTCCGCCGATGCGTCCGGTTCGACGACGCCGTCCCAGCGCAGCGCGGCGAGCGGCTTCTTCAGCCGCCGCGCGAGCTGGGCGTCGAGCGCGGCCGGGCCCGCGCCCGAATCGACGAGCCACGTCGCGAAGCCGGGCCAGCGCGCGGCCATCGGCTCGACGCGCGTGCGCCAGAAGTCCGCCGCGAGCTCGAAGCGCAGCGCCGCATCGTCGGCCTGCATCTCGAACGCGAACGGCATCGCGGCCGCGAACGGCGCCTCCTGCAGCGCGCGCTGGCAGAACGCGTGGATCGTGTGGATCGCCGCTTGGTCGAATGAGCGCAGCGCTCGCCGGATCCGCTTCGCGGCGGTCTCGGGGTCGAGCGCGCCGGCTTCGCCGAGCGTCGTCTCGAGCAGGCGCGCGACGAACGGATCGCCGCCGTCGTCATCGGTATCGAGCGCATGCGCGAGTTGCGCCAGCCGCCCGCGGATCCGCTCGTGCAGTTCGGCCGTCGCCGCCTTCGTGAAGGTCACGACGAGGATTTCGTCCGCGCCGAGATCCTTCTCCAGCAGCAGGCGCACGTAAAGCGCGCAAATGTTCCAAGTCTTGCCGGTACCGGCCGACGCCTCGATCTGGTTGACGCCGTCGAGCGGACACGCGAACACGTCGAGTTCGAGCGCCGCCTGCAGCTGGGATGCGGCGCTCATGCGACCTCCTTCAGATGTTCCAGCATCGGCTCGAACACGAGCCGGGCGAGCGTGCCGAACGGCTCGTCGAGCGACGGATGCGCGCCGCGCCACGCGATCGCGATCGCCGGATCGTCGGCTTCGCTCACCACGCGCTCGTTGATCCAGACGCTCGCGGCCTTCGCCTCGCCGTCGGAAATGCGCGCCCACGCACTGCGCGGGAAGAACCGCAGCGGCATGCGCCGCCCCGCGCGAAACAGCGCGGCGAGCGGCGCGAGGCGCTCGAGCGGTGCCGCGACCGGCGTGAGTTCGAACGCGCCGCCGCTGCCGAACCACAGTGTGCGGCGCGGGCCGTCGGGCGCCACCGCGCAGTAGACGAGGTGCGCGAGCCACGCGGACAGGTAGTCGCGCGCGCTCGGCCGTGCATAGCGATAGATGATCTGGCCCGCCGGCGTCAGCCGGTTCAGCGTGCCGTGCAACTCGAGCGGCGCGCCCACCGCATCGCCCGACAGCATCGCGTCATCGGCACCGAACAGCGCCTGTTCGGTGTCGGGCCATGCAGGCGCGATCACGAGCGTGAATGGCCGCCGTTCCATGCCGTCGGCCAGCGCACGCCGCACGTTCGACGCAAGCTGCGTCATCGAGCCGAGCGCCTGATCGCGCCAGACGGCGCCTGTCGCGCCGCCCGGCAGCTCCGGGCTGGCGTCCGCGATACGCAGCGCGTGATCGTGCACGCCGCCTTCATCCGATTCGATCAGAAGCGGCAGCACGCGCTCGGCGAGCGCGTCGCTGCCCGCGAAGTCGAGTGCGAACGGCTCCGTATCGAGCAGTTCGGCCTGCGCGTCGGCCAGCACGATGCCGAGCCGCGCGCGCAGCAGCGCGCGGGCCGGATGCCGCCAGAAACGCTCGAATTCGCTGAACGCGACGGGCTCGACCGGCTCGGCCGGCAGCGGTTGCGCGAAGAACGGCTGCTCTTGCGTGGCATCGCGTGCGGCTTCGGCTGCCAGCAGTGCCGCGAGCGTCGCGCGCTCGGCGTCGTACGAAGCCAGTTCGCTGCCGGGCCGGAAATACTCGGCCGCGAACGGTTGCAGCGGATGTTCGACGACGAACGCGCGCCGCGCGGCATCGACAGCGTCCGGCGGGGCGTCCGCGCCGGCCGTGACGAGCGCGAGATGGTCGAGCAATTCGTCGACGAGCGCCGCGGGCGGCAACGGCGCGTTGTCGCGAATGCTGCGCCCCGTGTAGGCAATCAGCAGCCGGTCGCGCGCGGCGAGCAGCAGGTCGAGGAACAGGTTGCGTTCGTCATCGCGGCGCTGCCGGTCGCCGAGCTTCGGCAACACGGCCATCAGGTCGAACTCGTCCGCGCGAGCGAGGCTCGGCAGCACGCCGTCGTCCATGCCGAGCAGGCACACGACGCGGTATGGCAGCCCGCGCAGGCTCGTCAGCGACGAGAACGTGACGCCGCCCCACGGCACCCCGCCGCGCGCCGGATCGTCGAGCGCGGCTGCCAGCCCCGCGCGTACGACGGCCGCGGGCAAGGCTTCGTCGGGCGCGCCTTCCGTCATCGCGGCGAGCATCGCGTCGAGCGCGTCGCGCACACCCGACAGCGCATCGGCATACGCGGCACCCGAGTCGAAGAACCGCGCGAGCGTGTCGGCGAACAGTTCGCTCCAGGCGCGCGGCGTGTGCGCGTCGGCGAGTCGTCGCGAGAAGCCGTCGAGATCGTCCGTGAAGCGCGCGAGCCGGCCGAGCAGTTCGGCCTCGCTGCCGGTCGCCGCCTCGATCGGCAGCCACGCGCCGACCGGTGCCGCGCCTTCGGGCATCGCATAGCCGAGGAAGAGCCGCGCGAGCGCATCGGAAAACGTATGGCGCGGCGCAGGCACCGCCGCATCGTCGCTCACCGTCGGCGACAGCCCGCGCCGCGCGCCTGCGGCCGCGAGCCAGGTCTGAACCGTCTCGAGCGCGGTTGCGTCGATGCCGTAACGGGCCGCCACCGCGTCGACGCGCAGCCATTCGACCAACTCAGGCGCGCCGACCTGCCGCTCCGGCAACGCGAGCCATTCCAGCAGCACGCGCGCGACCGGGTTCGCCTGCGACGGCGGCAGGCCGGTGATCCGGTAAGGCACGCGCGCGCCGCCGGCGCCCGCCGTTCCGAACACGGCATCGATCAGTGGCCCGGCCGCCGCGAGATCGGCGACCGCCACGAGCACATCGGACGGCTGCAGTGTCGCGTCCGCATCGAACCACGCGAGCAGGCGGTCATGCAGCACCTCGAGCTGGCGCGCGAGGCTGTGGCACACGTGCACCTCGATCCCGCGCTCGGCCGGCGCTTCGCCGAGCTCGGCCTCCGGTTGCAGGTCGAGGATGGCGTTCTGCACGCGCGCGAGCCAGGTCGGCGCGGGATTCCCGACGAAACGCGACGCATCGCCTGACGCGGCGCTTTCAGTCAGTTCGTGCAGCATGTGCAGCTGCGCCTGCGTCTGCCGGCCCCACTCCGCGAGCAGGGGATGGCCGACTTCCTGATAGTCGAGCCGGCCGGCCGCATCGAGCGCTTCGGCATGCGCGGCGGTGACGATGTCGAACCAGAATTCGCGGCACGGATTGAGCGCATAGACGCGCACGTCGATCCAGCGCGACAGCTCCCGCAGCAACGCGACGTGCAGCGGCGGCATCGTCGGCAGCGCGAACACGCTGACCGATTCCGGCCAGTCGGCACGCGCGACGGTCTCGAGATCGAGGTTGCGCGCCTCCACGAGGAAGCGATGCGCGGGTGGCGTGCCGCTGTCGCTCAGCTCCGCGAGCAGCGCACGCCACAGCGCCGCCTGCCAGTGCTCGTCGTCCCGTGCGGCATCGCTGATTCCGCGCGGCGCGGCGTCGCCCGCGAGCACCGACTCGCCGGCCTGCCATGCGGCCAGCCATTCGGGCCGATAGGTCAGGTAATGATCGAGCACGGCCGCGACGCGCTGTGCGAGCTCGTAGCGCATCGCGTCGTCGGACGCCGACAGATACGCAGCCAGCCGTGGCGACGCGAGCCACGGCGCGCTGCCCGCGCCCTGTGCGAACAGCCGGTAGCAGCGCCACACGAGGCGATCGGGTGCGAACGGCGAGCGCGCGGGCACCGTCAGCACGCGGCCGATCTGCGCCCACAGCCACTGCGCGAGATACGTGAACTCGACGTTCGCGCACACGCCGTGGCGCGCGGCGATGTCGAGTTCCAGACGGCGGCGAAGCGCCGCGCTCGGTACGATGACCTGTTGCGGCGCCCACGGGCCGTTGCGGGCCGGGAACGCGGCCAGGTCGTCGAGCAGCGCGTCGGCCAGCGTTTCGTGACGGTTCGAATAGAAGAGATGGAGCATGAAGCGGGTGTCGGAGCCTCGCGCCGGCCAGGCCGTGCGAACGGGAGCACCAAGGATAGCAAAAGGGCCGTCGCGGCGAACCTCGTCCGAAAGGCCAGGTTTTGCGGACAGCGAAATACGATAGACTCGTCGCCAGTCATTACGACGCCCCGGGGCGTCTTCGTCTGTCATTCAGCCCATCGATGCGCTATTCGGTCGAAATCAGAAAGTTTTTCTACAGCCAGTACTTTTTCGGCGGCCTGCGGATCGCGGTCGGCGTATCGCTGCCGGCCGTGCTGTGCCTGATCGTGTTTCACAACCGGGAGCTCGGCTTCACGATCTCGACCGGTGCGCTCGGCGCGTGCGTCGTCGACATGCCTGGCCCGCTGAAGTACAAGCACAACGAAATGCTCGCGTGCAGCGTGATCGGCTTCCTGGCCGCGCTCGCGACCGGCCTCGCCACGCCGAACATCTTCGCGCTGTGGCTGACGATCGTGCCGCTCACGTTCGTGCTGTCGCTGATCGTCGTCTACGGCAACCGCTGGCCGCAGATCAGCTTCGCGACGCTGTTCATGATGGTGATGACGCTCGAGGAGAATTTCACGCCGCTGCAAGCGTTCGTCAATGCCGGCTGGATTCTCGCCGGCGGCCTCTGGTACACGTACTGGGCGACGCTCGTGTCGCAATGGCAGGCGCGCCGGATCGAACAGCAGGCGCTCGCCGAAAGCCTGTTCGCATGCGCCGACTACCTGCTCGCCCGTGCGCAATTCTACGATCTCGATGCCGATCTCGACGAGTGCTATCGCAATCTCGTCGCGAAGCAGATCACCGCGGTCGAAACCCAGGAAACCGCGCGCGACATCGTGCTGCGCAACCTGCCGAAGCTGCGCCGCGGCAAGCTCGACGCCGGCCGCACGATGATGTACAACCTGTTCATCAACAGCGTCGACCTGCACGAGCTGTTCGTCGGCGCGCACACCGACTACCCGCTCGTGCGCAACACGTTCGGCGGCTCCGACCTGATCATTTTCTATCGCGACCTGATCCACAAGGCGGCCCGCGACCTCGAGGAAATCGGCCTCGCGGTGCTCGAGAATCGCGCGCCGCATTCGCGGATCAGCGTGAAGGCCGAACTGCGCGCGATCGAGTACGAGATCGAGCTGATGCGCAAGAAGAACTTCCCGGCCACCAACGCGGAAGCCTACGCAGCCGTGCTCGCGACCTTCCGCCGCATCTGGAGCGCGACGCGCCTGATCGACCGGATGCGCCGCAACCTGTCGGGCCATGCCGATCCGCAGCAGACCGAACTGAAGATCGACAAGGCGCTCACGCGCTTCCTGCAGCGGCGCCGGATGTCGCCGCTCCTGATCTTCTCGAACCTGAACATGCGCTCGCCGAGCTTTCGCCACGCGCTGCGCGTGACGATCGCGGTCGCGGTCGGCTTCTGGCTCGGCCGGCTGCTACCGCTCACGAATGCCTACTGGATCGTGATGACGACCATCATCATCCTGAAGCCCGGCTACTCGCTCACCAAGCAGCGTAACGCGCAGCGTATCGTCGGCACGCTGATCGGCTGCGCGGCGAGCATCGCGCTGATCTACACGGTCAAGGAACCGCACCTGCTGATCGCAATCATGTTCGGGTCGATGGTGATGAGCTACAGCCTGCTGCTGTTCAACTACGCGGCGAGCGTCGTGTTCACGTCGTCTTACGTGCTGCTGATGTTCCACCTGCTCGCGCCGGGCAGCATGAGGATCATCGGCGAGCGCGCGATCGACACGGTGGTCGGCTGCATGATCGCGATTGCAGCGAGCCGCCTGTTCCCTTACTGGGAATACCGGCTGATGGGCAAGCTCGTCACCGACATGCTGACCTCGACACGCAGGTATTTCGAAGCAGTGTGGCGCGCCGGGCGCGGCGTGTCGCCGCCGCCCGTGCCGGCCGCCGACGGCGCGGCGGTCGTGCCGGTCGTCGCGGCGGCAATCGAGACGCCGGCCGCCGCCCTCGACGACGACTACCGCTATCGCCTCGCGCGCAAGGACGTGCACATCGCGTTCGCGAACCTCGGCCAGGCGTTCCAGCGGATGATGATCGAGCCGAAGGCGCACCAGCGCTTCGTGCCGGAGCTGAACGACCTGCTCGTGCAGACCCACGTGCTCGGTGCGCAGATCACCGCCGCCGCGCCACTGATCCGGAGCGCGTGTGCGGCCGACGAGAACATCGTCCACGACGATGCGTTGCGCCGCGGCCTGTCCGCCGTGCTCGAGAACCTCGAGAAGGCAGAAGCCGGCGAACCGCCGCCGGCCGACCAGCTCGACGCGACGAAGCAGATCACCCGCGACCTCGACGCGATGGTCGTGTCCGCGGAAAAATCCGACGCGGTCGGCGCCGAGCTCACGCACGACCTGAAGGTGCTCGCGCACCAGTGCAAGCAGATGCTCGCGTCGTCGCTGCTGATCCGCAAGGACGCGAGCGTCATCCGCCTGCCGGCATGACGCCATGACGTCGTTCCGCCACCGGCCGCCCGCACACACGAGCGGGCCGGCCGGCAGCGCTCCACGCTCCCGCAACACCCTCCCGAAGCATGACCCGCACGCCCCTTACGGCCCACGCGCCCGCTGCGCGATGGCCCCACCTTCGATTGCGCCGGTTGCGCCAGTCAGGGAATACCCGATTCCGGTCGCATGGTCAGGCTTGTTATCATTCGGGCACGCCTAAGTTGTATATACAACTTGAACCAACCGGGCCGGCCCCGTTCGCCCGGTCTGTCGCATAACGATATCGGAGACTCAATGAAGAACTTGCAGCGCCATCTGAGCGCGCGGCACATCCGCTTTCTCGCGCTGGGCTCGGCGATCGGCACCGGCCTGTTCTACGGCTCGGCGTCCGCGATCCAGCTCGCGGGCCCGGCGGTGATCCTGGCCTACATCCTGGGCGGCGCGGCTGTCTACATGGTGATGCGCGCGCTCGGCGAGATGGCCGTGCGCGAGCCCGTCGCCGGCTCGTTCGGCCACTATGCGACCGAAAACCTCGGCCCATTCGCGGGCTTCGTCACCGGCTGGACCTACACGCTTGAAATGGTGATCGTCGCCATCGCCGACATCACCGCGTTCGGCATCTACATGGGCTTCTGGTTTCCGGATGTCCCTCAATGGATCTGGGTGCTCGGCGTCGTCGCGGTCATCTGCGGGCTGAACCTGTGCCATGTGAAGGTGTTCGGCGAGCTCGAATTCTGGCTGTCGCTCATCAAGGTCGGCGCGATCGTCGCGATGATCGGCGGCGGCGTTGCGATCCTGCTGACCGGCATGCATTTCGGCCATTCGGCCGACGTGCCGACGTTCGCGAACCTGTGGAACCACGGCGGCTTCTTCCCGAACGGGATCGGCGGGTTGATCGCGTCGCTGTCGGTCGTGATCTTCGCGTACGGTGGCATCGAGGTGATCGGGATGAGCGCCGGCGAAGCCAAGGATCCGGAGCGCGTGATTCCGCGCGCCATCAACGCGGTGCCCGCGCGCATCCTGTTGTTCTACGTGCTGACGATGGTCGTCCTGATGTCGATCAGCCCGTGGACCGGCGTCGGCAGCGACGGCAGCCCGTTCGTGCAGATCTTCTCGGCGCTCGGCGTGAAGTCGGCCGCGACCATTCTCAACCTCGTGGTGATCAGCGCGGCGATCTCGGCGATCAACAGCGACATCTTCGGCGCGGGCCGGATGATGTTCGGGATGGCGCGGCAGGGCCAGGCGCCGCGCGTGCTGATGGCGACGTCGCGGCACGGCGTGCCATGGGTCACGGTGCTCGTGATGGCCGGCGCGCTGCTGATCGGCGTGCTGCTCAACTACCTGATGCCGAAGGACGTGTTCCTGGTGGTGGCGGCGATCGCGACGTTCGCGACCGTGTGGGTGTGGCTGATGATCCTGCTGTCGCAGGTCGCGATGCGCCGTCGCCTGTCGAGCGCGGAAGTCGCGGCGCTGAAGTTCAAGGTGCCGCTGTGGCCCGTCGCACCCGCGCTGACGATCGCGTTCATGGCTTTCGTGATCGTGATGCTCGGCTGGTTCGAAGATACGCGCGTCGCGCTCTACGTCGGCGCGGCATGGCTCGTGCTGCTCGCGGCCGTGTTCTACGCACGAATCCGCCCGAAATTTGCGCCTGCGTCACGTTGACGCACGGCTGACCCTTCCACGCGGCGCGCCGGCTTCGGCGCCCGCGCCCGTCCCGGCGCGATGCCTTGCGCCGCGCACCGCGTCCACGCTTCCTGCCGTTTCCGCGCATCGCTGGCGGCCCGACCGGGCCACCCAGCGATCATGCGCATCCGCGCCGGCGTCAGTGCGACGCGGCGCTCGCGGCCTCGGCCGGATGGGCCTCGTCGTACGCGTGCTTCTGTGAGATCGCGTTATACAGGATCGTCCCGATCACGAGCAGCACGGCCACGACGATCAGGATGCTCACGTTGCGGACAGGGTTCTTCTTGCGCTGATCGTTCATGATCGGTACGGCTCCGTCGATTTCGTTGAAGCGGGCATTCTACGCGCTTGCGCCCGCGCTGCGACGCCCCGGTAGCGCCCCCTCCTCCCACCTTCCTCCCTGCTTTCCGTCACCTTTCATTTGATAATCATTCCCATTCCGATCTAGAATCCGAAATCTTTCGTTTTGTAATGTTTCGGGTTGCTCGGACGGCAGGCACGCCCCGGAACGCTTCTTCGTCCGCCTGCCTCACCGGAGTCTTCATGTCGAATCCGCGCACCCGCCTGCTGCCGCTCGCCGGCGCCCTCGCCCTTGCCGCCGCCGCATTCGCGCCACTCGCCCACGCGGCCGAGGAAGTGAGCCTGTACACCACCCGCGAACCGAAGCTGATCCAGCCGCTCATCGACGCGTTCACGAAACAGAGCGGCGTCAAGGTCAACACGGTGTTCGTGAAGGACGGCCTGCTCGAGCGCGTGAAGGCGGAAGGCGCGCAGTCGCCGGCCGACGTGCTGATGACGGTCGACATCGGCAACCTGCTCGACCTTGTCGACGGCGGGCTTGCGCAGCCGGTGCGCTCGAAGGTGCTCGACGATGCGATTCCCGCGAACCTGCGCGGCGCGCAGGGTGACTGGTACGCGCTGTCGCTGCGCGACCGCGTGCTGTACGTGGAGAAGGATCTGAAGGTCGACGCGTTCCGCTACGAGGATCTCGCCGATCCGAAATGGAAGGGCAAGGTCTGCATCCGCTCGGGGCAGCATCCGTACAACACGGCACTCGTCGCGGCGATGATCGCGCACGACGGCGAAGCCGCGACCGAGAAGTGGCTGCGCGGCGTGAAGGCGAACCTCGCCCGCAAGGCGACGGGCGGCGACCGCGACGTCGCGCGCGACATTCTCGGCGGCATCTGCGACGTCGGCCTGGCCAACGCGTACTACGTCGGTCACATGAAGAACGCGGAGCCCGGCACCGATGCGCGCAAGTGGGGCGACGCGATCAAGGTGGTACGGCCGACGTTCGCGAACGCGAAGAGCGGCGGCACGCACGTGAACATCAGCGGCGCGACGGTCGCGAAGCACGCGCCGCACAAGGCCAACGCGGTGAAGCTGCTCGAGTACCTCGTGTCGCCGGAAGCGCAGGCGCTGTATGCGCAGGCGAACTACGAATATCCGGTGCGCGCGAACGTGAAGCTCGACCCGGTGATCGCGAGCTTCGGCACGCTGAAGGTCGACCCGCTTGCGCTGACCGACATCGCGAAGCACCGCAAGGCGGCCAGCCAGCTCGTCGACAAGGTCGGCTTTGACAACTGACGCACCGTTCGCCCGCACGCGCCGCCGGCCACTCCGTTCGCGCGCGGGCGGCCTCTGGCTGGGCGCGGCCGTCGCGATCGCGGCGGCGGTCGCGGCGCCGCTCGCGGTGCTAGTCGCCGCCGCGTTCGGCGCCGATCTCGCGCACTGGAAGCATCTCGCCGAATTCGTGCTGCCGCAGGCGCTGGTCAACACGCTGCTGTTGCTCGCGGGCGTCGGCGCAATCGTCACGGTGGTCGGCACCGGCTGCGCGTGGCTCGTCACCGCGTACGATTTTCCCGGCCGCCGGATGCTGACCTGGGCGCTGCTGCTGCCGCTCGCAGTGCCCACCTATATCGTCGCATTCGCCTATCTCGACCTGCTCCACCCGATCGGCCCCGTGCAGGGCGCGATCCGCTGGCTGTTCGGCTTCGACAGCCCGCGCCAGTTCCGTCTGCCCGACCTGCGCTCGCTGCCCGGTGCGATCTTCGTGCTCGGCTTCGTGCTGTATCCGTACGTGTACCTGAGCACGCGCGCAATGTTCGTCACGCAGTCCGCGAGTCTTCTCGAAGCCGCGCGCACGCTCGGCGCGGGACGCATCGCGACGTTCTGGCGCGTCGTTGTGCCGCTCGCCCGGCCCGCGATCGCCGTCGGCGTGAGCCTTGCGCTGCTCGAAACGCTGAACGACATCGGCGCATCGGAATTCCTCGGTGTGCAGACGCTCACCGTGTCGGTCTACACGACGTGGATCACGCGCTCCGATCTCGCCGGCGCCGCGCAGATCGCGCTCGCGATGCTCGCGATCGTCGTCGGCATGATCATGCTCGAACGTTACGGGCGCCGTCGCCAGCGCTACGCGCACGGCCGACGCATGCGTCCGGTCGCACCGCGCAAGCTGACGGGCGCGGCCGCGTGGAGCGCCGCCGCGCTCGGCTGGCTGCCGGTGCTGCTCGGCTTCGGCGCGCCGGCCGCATACCTCGCGGTCGAGACCGGCAAGCGGCTGCATCTCGTCGGCGGCGTATCCGCTCAATTGACGACCGGGCTCGCGAACACGCTGACGATCGCCGCCGCCGCAACCGTCGCGACACTCGCATGCGGGCTCGTCGTCTCGTGGGCGGCGCGCGCGCAGCGCGACAGCGCGCGTGCGGGCCCGGCCCGCGTGTGCGCGCGCATCGCGAGCCTCGGCTACGCGGTGCCGGGCACAGTGCTCGCGATCGGCCTGCTGATCCCGTTCGCGGCGGCCGACCGGCTGCTCGGCGCGGCGCTCGGCCGTGACGGGCT
This sequence comes from Burkholderia sp. Bp9012, assembly GCF_003853825.1. Taxonomy (NCBI): domain Bacteria; kingdom Pseudomonadati; phylum Pseudomonadota; class Betaproteobacteria; order Burkholderiales; family Burkholderiaceae; genus Burkholderia; species Burkholderia sp. Bp9012. The sequence goes on from NZ_QTQA01000006.1 coordinate 52,762, forward strand.
ACTGCTGATGGGGTCGGCGGCCGCCCTCGTGATCGCCTACACCGTCCGCTTTCTCGCGATCTCGGCCGGCAGCATCGAAGCCGGCCTCGCGCGCATTCCGCCGTCGCTCGAACACGCCGCGCGCTCGCTCGGCGAGACGGCCGGCGGCACGCTGCGCCGCGTGCACCTGCCGCTGCTGCGGCCCGCGCTCACGACGAGCGCACTGCTCGTCTTCGTCGACGCGATGAAAGAGCTGCCGGCGACACTGCTGCTGCGCCCGCTGAATTTCGACACACTCGCGACCTGGCTGTACGCGGAGGCCGCGCGCGGCACCTATGAGGAAGGCGCGGTCGCCGCGCTCGCAATCGTGCTGGCCGGGCTCGTGCCCGTGATCCTGCTCGCGCGCACCCGTCACAAGATCGGAGCCTGACACCGTGAATCTGCTCGAACTCGACGACCTCTGCGTCGCCTATGACACGCCGCACGGCCGCCGCACGGTGGTCGACGGGCTCAGCCTCGCGCTGCCGCGCGGCGATATCGGCTGCCTGCTCGGCGCATCGGGCTGCGGCAAGACCACCGTGCTGCGCGCGATCGCGGGCTTCGAGCCCGTACGCATGGGGCGCATCGTGCTGGACGGCACGCCCGTCGCGGCGCCGTCGCTCGACGTGCCGCCCGAGCGGCGGCGCATCGGGATGATGTTCCAGGACTACGCGCTGTTCCCGCACCTGAGTGCGGCCGACAACGTCGCGTTCGGCCTGCGGCGCATGCCGAAGGCCGAGCGGCGCGCGCGCGTCGCGGACATGCTCGAGCTGGTCGGGCTCGCCGCTTCCGGCGACGCGTATCCACACGAACTGTCGGGCGGCCAGCAGCAGCGCGTCGCCCTCGCCCGTGCGCTCGCCCCGTCACCGGAGCTGCTGCTGCTCGACGAGCCATTCTCGAATCTCGACGTCGATACACGCGAGCGGCTCGCGTTCGAGCTGCGCGACATCCTGAAGCGCACGGGTCACACCGCGATCCTCGTCACGCACAATCAGGCGGAAGCGTTCGCGATCGCCGACCGGATCGGCGTGATGAAGGATGGCCAGCTCGCGCAATGGGACACGCCGTACGCGCTGCACCACCATCCGGCCAGTCCGTTCGTCGCGGAGTTCGTGCGCCGCGACGCGCTGGCGGACGAACGCGCACGCGCGCTGTCGCGCGGCCGCTGACCGGGCGACAATGGCGCGTATTGGCGGCGCACACACGTAACATCCGTGCGCACCGACGCGCTCCGTTGCCGTCGCGCGCGCTATGCCGGCTCGGACAGATCGCGCACCGGCAGCGCGGTCGAATACTTGATCTGCTCCATCGCGAACGACGAGCTCACGTCGAACAGCGGCACCGCGCGGATCAGTTGCTTGTACACGCGATCGTAATCGTCGATGCCGGCCACCACGACCCGCAGCAGATAGTCGGTCTCGCCGCTCATCCGATAGACCTCGACGACTTCCGGCATGTCGCGCACGGCCTGCGTGAAGCGCTGCGCCCACTCCTCGGTGTGCTGGTTCGTGCGGATCGCGACGAACACGGTCGTGCCGACACCGAGCTTGCGCGGATCGCACAGCGCGACCTGCGCACGGATCGCGCCGGTTTCCTTGAGCCGCTGCACGCGCTTCCAGCACGGCGTCTGCGACAGGTTCACGCGCTGCGCGAGCTCCGCGATCGGCAAGGTGGCATCTGCCTGCAACAGCTCAAGCAGTTTGCGATCGATGGCATCCATTTACCCAGTCCCTCGTAGATAGAAATTTTTTCTATGCATCCTGCATGACGGGGAACAATATGGAAACCGCTGCGCGGCGTCGACCGGGATAAATACCAATCAGGCCGGGAAGAATCCGCATCACGCACGATCCCGTGCGCAGCGGTCCATCGATCATCGGCACACCAGACGAAACAGGCGATTCCACCCGTCGAGGTGGAATCGCCTGAAGTCACTGCGGCTGCGCTGCCTGGCCAGCCGCTCACGGCGAATACGGCACCCTGCGCGCCGCCTCGCCATGGGATCGCTCAATACGCGACCGTCGCGATCTCGCGCACGAAGCCGTGTTGCTCGAGCGCATCGACGAACGCGACCGCATAGTCTTCGGCCGAGATCCTGCTGTTGCCCTCTGCGTCCACGATCAGCTTGCCCACGCCCGTGCGGAACGTGCCGGTGCGCTCGCCCGGCGCGATCAGGGCCGCAGGCGCGAAGAACGTCCAGTCGAGATCGCCGACCGTTTCAAGATAATCGAGCGCATCGCGGTGCGCGAGCGCGACCGCCTTGTACGCGTCCGGGAAACCTTCGGTGTCGACCAGCTGCTTGCCCGGCGCAACTTCGAGCGAACCGGCGCCCCCCACCACCACGAGCCGCTTCAGGCCCGCCTGGCGCGTGCTTTCCACCAGCGTCTTCGCCGCGGCGACGATCTTCGCGGGATCGTCCTGCTTCGGGCTGTACGCGCTCGCGACGACGTCGTGGCCCGGCAGCGCGGCCGCGATGCTGGCCGCATCGAACAGGTCGGCAGCCTTCGCCGTGATGCCGTCGCCGGCCGCGCCCGGATGGCGCGACAGCGCGGTCACGCGATGGCCACGGCGCACGGCTTCCGCGGCGATGCGCGAGCCGATCATCCCGGTGGCGCCGAACAGTGCGATGTTCAAGGTAGGTTGCGTCATGTCGATTCTCCAGAAATAAAAAGTAACTACAATGATTACATATAAGACCGAAAAAAAACGGAGCAACACTCCGTCGTGCCGGCCGCCGCGCATGCGCGTCACCCGGCCTCCTGCCCGGCATCATCCATTGCCCGCGATCACCCGCCGGCGCTTCCCGCCGGCCGGCTGCGCTGCTCCGATTCGAGCACGTCGGCCGTGACGTCCGCGAGCGTGCGTGTGGCAAGCGATGCTTCCATCGCGCGCTGCGCGTCGCCGATATAGTCGATCAGCACGCCCTGGATGTGCCGCCCGACGAGACACGCGGGATTCGGCGCCTCGCGATGCAGCGCGAACAGCTGCGCATCGTCGACCGCGCGATACACGTCGAGCAACGTGATCTCGCCGGGCTCGCGCGCCAGCAGCGCGCCGCCGCCTGCGCCGAGCTGGGACGTGGTCAGCCCCGCGGCCGCCAGCATCGACAGCAGACGGCGAATCAGCGCCGGATTCGTGTTCACGCTACCCGCGATGATGTCGGACGACAGCGGCGCACCTTCCTGCATCGACAGCAACGCAAGCACATGAACGGCAAACGCGAACCGGCTGCTGGTATTCATTCCTCACTCTCTCGGTGACGCCGGCTCGAACGGCAGCCGGCGACGATGTGTAACCATGATAATTACATATTGAAGATTCCGCAAGGGCCCTTCACTCGCCGCTGGCCGGCTTCGCACCCGACGCGTTCTGCTGGCTCCACTGCTGGAGCTTCTTGCCGGCCTCCGCCATCTTCGCGCCCGCTTCCGATGCCGCGTGTGCAACGACGGCGGAAGCGGCCGCATCGATCTGCGCCTGCGCGGCGGACGCGAGGCCGCTCGCCGACAGCGGCGGCACGGCCGAGGCCGCGCTCGCAATGCCGGCCTTCGCGGCATTGATCTGCTGGTTGACGGTGCTCGCCACCTGGTCGAGCGCCTTGGCCGCGTTGTTCGCGGCATCGGCGGCCGCGCTGGCGGCCGTATCGGGTTGCGTGGCCGGCGTGCCGGACTTCTCGCAGCCTGCGAGCAACAGCACCGCACCGACGGCCGCGGCCGCCAGCACGGACCCGGGCACGCGACGCGCCGGCCAAGTCTTCATCTTCATCAGCGATCTCCGGCCGTGCGCCGCACGGCCTGAATGGTTGGACCAGCGTCGATGATACCGCCTGTGGAACAGGGCCAATGACGACTCGTGATTAAAAATGCCTTTCAATTTCGGATTTGTCTGATTCAATTGCAGGCGTGCCGAGACTAAAGTGGGCAGGCTTCAATCCGCTCCGTCTGCTTCCCGTTTCTTCATGGCTTTCCTCATCGACTGGTTCATCGCGCTGGCCGCCGCGCTCGCCACCACCTTGTTCCTGTGCCTTCGTTCACCGTCCGCGCCGCGCCTGCGTGCAGCCGGGCGCCCGCGCCGCGTGGCGTGCGCTCGCCTGCTCGTTCAGGCTGTGATCGGTTTCTGGACGGCCGCGCTGATCGTCGCGCAGGGCATCCTTGGCCCCGACGGCGACGGCCAGTCGCACGCCGGCTTCGCGGCGCTCGCATTTGCCGCACTCGGGCTCACCACCGTCGCCGCCTACTGGTGCGCCTGCGCATTGCGGCTGCGGCGCTCACGCGTGCTGTTCGCCCGCCGCTGACGCGCCAGACCGGTGCATCGCGGCGCACCACGCCACGCATCGCGCGCACCATTTGAGCTCTCATCGCACCACGCGCGTGCACCCACTGCGGCTCCGGGCCCACACGCGGCCTGCCCCGCTACCGTGCACGCATCGCCCGCGTGCCGCATCGCACGGCCTTCCGCACCACTTGTACGCACGCGTTCACCAAGTTGGCTCGATATTTGCATTCCTTGCCCGTTTTTTGCGCAAGGAAGCCACGGCATGGATGGTCTGAAATCCGGCGTCGATACACTGTTCCTCTTGATCGGTGCCGTCATGGTGCTCGCGATGCACGCGGGCTTCGCATTTCTCGAGCTCGGCACGGTCCGCAAGAAGAACCAGGTCAACGCGCTCGTGAAGATCCTGGTCGACTTCTCGGTGTCGACGCTCGCGTATTTCTTCATCGGCTATACGATCGCGTACGGCGTCGAGTTCTTCGACGATATCGGCACGCTGTCGCAGCACAGCGGCTACGCGCTCGTGCGCTTCTTCTTCCTGCTGACGTTCGCGGCGGCCATTCCCGCGATCGTGTCCGGCGGCATCGCCGAACGCGCGAAATTCAATCCTCAGCTCGTCGCGACGCTGATCATCGTCGGCTTCATCTATCCGTTCTTCGAAGGGATCGCATGGAATGAACGCTTCGGCGTGCAGGGCTGGCTCACGCATGCCTTCGGCGCGCCGTTCCACGATTTCGCGGGCTCGGTCGTCGTGCATGCGTTCGGCGGCTGGGTCGCGCTGCCGGCCGTGCTGCTGCTCGGCGCACGCCACGGCCGCTATGCGAAGGACGGCCGGATCGCCGCGCACCCGCCGTCGAACATTCCGTTTCTCGCACTCGGCGCGTGGGTGCTCGCGGTCGGCTGGTTCGGCTTCAACGTGATGAGCGCGCAGACGCTCGACAAGATCAGCGGCCTGGTCGCCGTGAACTCGCTGATGGCGATGGTCGGCGGCACGCTCGCCGCGTGGATGGCCGGCCGCAACGATCCGGGCTTCACGTACAACGGCCCGCTCGCGGGCCTCGTCGCGGTCTGCGCGGGTTCCGACGTGATGCACCCGATCGGTGCGCTCGTCACCGGCGCCGCAGCCGGCGCACTGTTCGTCGCGATGTTCACCTGCGTGCAGAACAAGTGGCGCATCGACGACGTGCTCGGCGTGTGGCCGCTGCACGGAATGTGCGGCGCGCTCGGCGGCATCGCGGCCGGTGTGTTCGGGCAACCCGCGTTCGGCGGCCTCGGCGGCGTGTCGTTCATGTCGCAACTCATCGGCACGCTCGGCGGCATCGCGATCGCCACCGCGGGCGGCACGCTCGTGTACGGCGCGCTGAAGGCGACCGTCGGGCTGCGCCTCGAGCGCGAAGCCGAATTCGACGGCGCCGACCTGTCGATCCATCGCATCTCGGCGACGCCCGAGCGCGACTGAGCGCGAATACGCGTCCGATCGGCGTCCGGCAGCCCGCCTGACGGACGCCCAACGCATCATTACGTTTTCAATTCAAAAAACTTTCATCGAGCGCCCCTAAACTTCGGTCCAGTTTTCAACTTGCCTTCGCAATGCTTGCTGATCGCCTGCTTCGCGAAAGGCGATTCTTCCAACATTCGAAACTGGACTCCACATGCCCGCGTTGCCCAATGCTTCCCGTCGTCAGGCCCTGAAGATCCTCGCCGGCGCACCCATGCTGCCCCTCTCCGGCCTCGCGCTGCCGGCCCTGCTGACAGGTTGCGGCGGCGACGACAATCCGGCGGCGACGCCGGCCGCCGCCGCGTACACGTCGGCGGCGTTCTCGGCGATGGCCGCGCCCACGCTCGACAACGCGGCCGCGATGGCCACGACGACGGTCGGTTCGACGCTGTCGGTGTCCTTCTCGGACGGCTCGTCGCGCAACTTCAAGCTCGCGTACCGGCCGTTCTTCGTGACGGGCGACATGGTGCCGGACGGCAAGGGCGGCACGACGCTCGCGGGCGGCTACTACGACATCAACAACCAGCCGATCATCGATCGCTCGGTGGCCGGCAAGGAGCGCCAGTTCTATTCCGACTGCCCGGACGGCAGCTCGCTGCTGACGCTGAAAAATGCGAACGTGCCCGGCGTGAAGGACAACACGGTGTTCGCGGTCGTGCAGTTCGAATACACGACGCGCGACCAGGCGAGCGCGTCGCAGTACGGCCAGTTGCCGTCGCCGATCGCCGTGCTCACGCTCGACCAGGATCCGTCCACCGGCGCGCTGAAGGTCGTGAAGTACCACAACGTCGACACGTCGAAGGCGCACGGCCTGTGGATCACCTGCGGCGCGAGCCTGTCGCCGTGGGGCACGCACCTGTCGAGCGAGGAATACGAGCCGGACGCGACGAAGGCCGCGACCGACGCGCAGTTCAAGGCGTTCAGCAAGAACACGTTCGGCGACGAGACGAAGGCGAACCCCTACCACTACGGCCACCTGCCCGAGATCACCGTGAATCCGGACGGCACCGGCACCGTGAAGAAGCACTACTGCCTCGGCCGCATCTCGCACGAGCTGATCCAGGTGATGCCGGACCAGCGCACCGTGATGATGGGCGACGACGCCACCAACGGCGGCCTGTTCATGTTCGTCGCCGACAAGGCGGCCGACCTGTCGGCCGGCACGCTGTACGTCGCGAAGTGGACGCAGACGTCATCGGCCGGCGCCGGCACCGCGACGCTCACGTGGATCAAGATCGGCCATGCGACCAGCGGCGAGATCGAAACGCTCGCGAACACGCTGAAGGCGTCGGACATCATGGACCTGGTGACCACCGACCCGAACGATGCGAGCTACACGAAGATCCATTTCGGCGGCAAGTTCAACTGGATCCGCGTGAAGCCGGGCATGGAAAAAGCGGCCGCGTTCCTCGAGACGCACCGCTACGCGGCGCTGCTCGGCGGCAGCATGGCGTTCACGAAGCTCGAAGGCACGACCGTGAACGCGAAGGACAAGATCGTCTACACGGCGATGTCGCGGATCGAGACGTCGATGGTCCAGGGCAACGCGGCGTCGCGCGACGTCGCGGTCGACAAGAAGATCGCCTCGGGCGCGGTCTACGCGCTGAACCTGAAGGCCGGCCAGCGCGACACGACGGGCGGCGCGATCGACAGCGAGTGGGTGCCGGTCGACATGGGCGCGCCGGCCGCGCTCGTCGGCGAGGACCTCGCCGCGGCCGATGCGCTCGGCAACCTGGCAAACCCGGACAAGATCGCGAACCCCGACAACCTGAAGTTCTCCGAGAAGCTGCGCACGCTCTTCATCGGCGAAGACTCGGGCATGCACGTCAACAACTTCCTGTGGGCGTACAACGTCGACACGAAGTCGCTCGCGCGCGTGCTGTCGTGCCCGGCCGGCGCCGAATCGACGGGCCTGCACGCGGTCGACGAGATCAACGGCTGGACCTACATCATGAGCAACTTCCAGCACGCGGGCGACTGGGAGTCGCCGCTGCACGACAAGGTCAAGCCGACGCTCGATCCGCTCGTGCGCGCGAACTTCAAGGATCGCTTCGGCGCCAGCGTCGGCTACCTGACGGCCGAGCCGACCAGCATCAAGCTCGCGAAGGCGTGACCGCTTCGCACGAGGGGGTTAGCGCCCTGGCAGGCCGCCCCTGACCGGGCGTCCCTGACTGGGCGTCCCTAACCGGGCGTCCCTGACCGGGCGTCCCTTTCTTCATCACCGTTCATTCGTCGGCGCTCCACGCCGGTTTACGCGCGATGCCCATTGCGGGCATCGCGCTTTTTTTTGCGCGCGCCACGCGCACGCGAGTGCGCACGAGCCCGGTCGAACGGGCGATTTCAGCGATCGGGGGATAATACGGACCTGACGCGTCCGGCGGACGGGCAAAAAAAAAGCGCCACGGAGACCGTGGCGCTAAAAAAGTTCTAGCCATTCCGAGGGCCGTGCTAGAACCTGAGAGACTGCGCGAAACACCGTTGCCGGTTAAACTCCTGAAACGATGTTTCGAAAACGTGAGACATTCTTTCCGTTTCCGCCCGACAAGTCAAGCGGTATTTGCACCGGTTTGTTCACTTTCCGGCAATGCTCATTTGAGCGCTTTCCTAATAAACCAAGGGTGAACCCGTAAAATCTCATCCGATGAACGATTCACCCATGGAACATGCATCTTTTGACAATCATCCTACAATACCAACAAAATTGAAATCGAGTTTCGGAAATAGAGAGAATCCCTCGTGTCGACACCTGTAACGCCTCCCGCGCCCCGAGACCGCGAATCGTCGCCGGACGAGATCACCGCGCTCGCGCGCGGCCTCGCCGTGCTGCGGCGCATCGCGGCCGCCGACGCCCCGGTCAGCAACCGCGAGCTCACCGAATTGACGGGCATCCCGAAGCCGACCGTGTCACGCATCACGGCGACGCTCGTCAGCGCCGGCTTCCTGTTCCAGTTGCCCGACAGCGAGCGCTTCGTGCTGACCGCGTCGGTCCTGGAGCTGAGCCACGGCTTCCTGCGCAACTTCGACATCCGCGCCCGCTCGCGGCCGTTCATGATCGAACTCGCCGAGCGCACGTCGCTGTCGGTGCACCTCGCGGTGCGCGACCGGCTCGACATGGTCGCGATCGACGTGATCCGGCCGCGCTCGGCCGTGCTCGTCACGCGCCTCGAGATCGGCTCGCGGATGGACATCGCACGCACCGCGGTCGGCCGCGCGTATCTCGCGGCACTGGAGGACGACGAGCGCCGCGCGCTGCTCGACGCGCTGCGCGCGACGGCCGGCGATGACTGGCCGCACGTATCGGCGCGCCTGACCCGCGGTCTCGAGGACGCAATGCGCGCGGGCCATGCGATCGCGATCGGCGAATGGCGTGAAGGGCTGAACGCGGTCGCGGCCGGTTTCGTCGGCCCGTCGGGCCAGCGCTATTCGGTGAACTGCGGCGGCGCATCCAGTCAGTGCCCGCCCGAATGGCTGCAGGAACACGTGGTGCCCGCGTTGCACGAATGCATCGCGAAAATCACCCGCGAGATCGGCGGCGCGCCAGCCCGGCGCAGCGCCGTGTAATCGGTCCGTCATCGTCCTGTCGCCTTATGTAACGACCGTAACCCGTTGAAAGATAGACGACTGGACTGTAACGGGGACGGGACGTAGCATCATGCCCATCGTCGCGCCGCATCCGCGGCGCGCACCGCTCTTTTCTTTTTCCCGCGCGGACCGGAAGGGCCCGGACCGAGCCGGCCCTCCGGCACCGCATGCCCACGCGCCGCCCCAGGCTCGTCTCCCGGCCCGCCGCGCCGTCTTCCTGACAGAACACGATGGACAACCAACAAAAGCCCACGCCCCCTTCGAAGGATCCCGCCTCCCCCGCCGCGCGCCGCCCGCGCCGCACGCTGGTGATCGGGACGCTCGCGGTCGTCGTCATCGGCGGCTTGCTGTGGTGGCACCCGTGGAGCCGTACGCAGGCGGACGCGTCGGCGGCAGGCAACGCGGCCTCCGGCGCGAGCGCCGGCGGCAGTAACGGCCATCGCGGCCGCGGCGGCCCCGCCGCCATGGCAAACGTTCCGCAGCCCGTATCGGTCGCGACCGCGACGCAGGGCGAGATGCCGATCGTGCTGTCCGCGCTCGGCACCGTGACGCCGCTCGCGAGCGTGACTGTCAAGACGCAGCTGTCGGGTTATCTGCAGTCGGTCGCGTTCCGGGAAGGCCAGATCGTCAAGAAAGGCGACCTGCTCGCGCAGATCGACCCACGCCCGTACCAGGTCGCGCTCGAGAATGCCGAAGGCACGCACGCGCGCGACTCAGCGCTGCTCGCGACGGCCCGCATCGACCTGAAGCGCTACCAGACGCTGCTGTCGCAGGACTCGATCGCGTCGCAGACTGTCGACACCCAGGCGTCACTCGTCAAGCAATACGAAGGAACGGTGAAGACCGACCAGGCAGCGATCGACTCCGCGAAACTGAACCTCACGTACGCGCGCATCACGGCGCCCGTGTCGGGCCGCGTCGGCCTGCGCCAGGTCGACCCCGGCAACTACGTGACTGCGGGCGACACGAACGGGATCGTCGTGATCACGCAACTGCAGCCGATGAGCGTGATCTTCACGACCTCGGAGGACAACCTGCCGCAGATCGTCAAGCAGGTAAACGCGGGTCAGAAACTGTCGGTCACCGCTTACAATCGCAACAACACCGTGCCGCTCGAGACGGGTTCGCTCGAAACGCTCGACAACCAGATCGACACGAGCACCGGCACGGTCAAGCTGCGCGCGACCTTCGACAACAAGGAAGGCCTGCTGTTTCCGAATCAGTTCGTGAACACGCGGCTGCTGGTCGACGTGATGCGCAATGCGACGATCGTGCCGACGGCCGCCGTGCTGACAGGCTCGATCGGCCAGTTCGTGTACATCGTGAAACCCGACAACACGGTGACGGTGCGCAAGGTCAAGGTCGGCCCGGTCGACGGCGAGCGCACGAGCATCGTCAGCGGCGTCGCGATCGGCGAGCGCGTGGTCACCGACGGCTCCGACCGGCTGCGCGAAGGCGCGAAGATCACGATCCCGGCCGACAAGCCGAAAGGCGCGTCGGGCGCGCATGGCGCCGGCGCGGCGTCCGGCGCATCGGGTGCGGCCGCCCACCGAGGCGGACACAAGCACGACGCGTCGCAGGCTGCGGCCCCCGCGGCCCAGTAACGCGCGGGCCGCTCGATGAATCCGTCCCGCCTCTTCATTCTCCGGCCTGTCGGCACCGCCCTCCTGATGGCGGCGATCATGCTGGCCGGCCTCGTCGCGCTGCGCTTCCTGCCGCTCGCCGCGCTGCCCGAAGTCGACTACCCGACGATCCAGGTCCAGACCTTCTATCCGGGCGCGAGCCCGGAGGTGATGACGTCGTCGGTCACCGCGCCGCTGGAGCGGCAGTTCGGCCAGATGCCGTCGCTGAACCAGATGTCGTCGCAAAGCTCGGCCGGCGCATCGGTGATCACGCTGCAGTTCTCGCTCGACCTGCCGCTCGACATCGCCGAACAGGAAGTGCAGGCCGCGATCAACGCGGCCGGCAACCTGCTGCCGTCCGATCTGCCCGCCCCGCCGATCTACGCGAAGGTCAATCCGGCCGACGCGCCGGTGCTGACGCTGGCCATCACGTCGAAGACCTTGCCGCTCACGCAGGTGCAGGACCTGACCGACACGCGCCTCGCGATGAAGATCTCGCAGATCGCGGGTGTCGGCCTCGTCAGCCTGTCGGGCGGCAACCGGCCGGCCGTGCGGATCCAGGCGAACCCGACCGCGCTCGCGCAGTACGGGATGAACCTCGACGACCTGCGCACGACGATCTCGAACCTGAACGTGAACACGCCGAAAGGCAACTTCGACGGCCCGACGCGCGCATACACGATCAACGCGAACGACCAGCTCACCAGCGCCGATCAATACAACGACGCGGTCGTCGCCTACAAGAGCGGCCGTCCGGTGATGCTGACCGACGTCGCGAAGGTCGTCGCCGGCTCGGAGAACACCAAGCTCGGCGCGTGGGTGAACTCGGAGCCCGCGATCATCCTGAACGTGCAGCGCCAGCCGGGCGCGAACGTGATCGCGACCGTCGACGCGATCAAGGCGCAACTGCCGAAGCTGCAGGAGACGCTGCCCGCCGCGCTCGACGTGCAGATCGTCACCGACCGCACGACGATGATCCGCGCCGCCGTGCGCGACGTGCAGTTCGAGCTGCTGCTCGCGGTCGGGCTCGTCGTACTGGTGATGTACCTGTTCCTCGCGAACGTCTACGCGACGATCATCCCGAGCCTGTCGGTGCCGCTGTCGCTGATCGGCACGCTCGCGGTGATGTACATGGCCGGCTTCTCGCTGAACAACCTGTCGCTGATGGCGCTCACCATCGCGACCGGCTTCGTCGTCGACGACGCGATCGTGATGATCGAGAACATCGCGCGCTACGTCGAGGAAGGCGATTCGGGGCTCGAGGCCGCGCTGAAGGGCTCGCGGCAGATCGGTTTCACGATCATATCGTTGACGGTGTCGCTGATCGCGGTGCTGATCCCGCTGCTGTTCATGGGCGACGTGGTCGGCCGGCTGTTTCACGAGTTCGCGATCACACTCGCAGTGACGATCGTGATCTCGGCGATCGTGTCGCTCACGCTCGTGCCGATGATGTGCGCAAAGCTGCTGCGCCATTCGCCGCCGCCCGAAAGCCACCGCTTCGAGGCGCGCGTGCACCGCGCGATCGACTGGGTGATCGCGCGCTACGCGGTCGCGCTCGAATGGGTGCTGAACCGCCAGCGCTCGACGCTCGTCGTCGCGCTGCTGACGCTCGGGCTCACCGCCCTGCTCTACGTGTACGTGCCGAAAGGCTTCTTCCCCGCGCAGGATACCGGCGTGATCCAGGCGATCACGCAGGCGCCACAGTCGATCTCGTACGGCGCGATGGCCGAACGCCAGCAGGCGCTCGCGGCCGAGATCCTGAAGGATCCGAACGTCGAAAGCCTCACGTCGTTCATCGGCGTGGACGGCAGCAACATCACGCTGAACAGCGGCCGGATGCTGATCAACCTGAAGGCGCGCGACGAGCGCGCCGAGTCGGCCGCGCAGATCATCCGCAACCTGCAGCAGCGTGTCGCGAACGTGACCGGCATCACGCTCTTCATGCAGTCGGTGCAGGACCTGACGATCGACTCGACCGTGAGCCCGACGCAGTACCAGTTCATGCTGACGAGCCCGAACCCGGACGAGTTCGCGACCTGGGTGCCGAAGCTCGTCACGCGGCTGCAGCAGGAGCCGTCGCTCGCCGACGTCGCGACCGATCTGCAGAGCAACGGCCAGTCGGTCTACATCGAGATCGACCGCGCGAGCGCCGCGCGCTTCGGCATCACGCCGGCGACCGTCGACAACGCGCTGTACGACGCGTTCGGCCAGCGCATCGTGTCGACCATCTTCACGCAGTCGAACCAGTACCGCGTGATTCTCGAGTCGGAGCCGAAGGAGCAGCATTACGCCGAATCGCTTAACGACATCTACCTGCCGTCAGCGGGCGGCGGCCAGGTGCCGCTGTCGTCGATCGCGTCGTTCCATGAACGGCCGTCGCCGCTGCTCGTCGCGCACCTGTCGCAGTTCCCGTCGACGACGGTCTCGTTCAACCTCGCACCGGGCGCATCGCTCGGCGAGGCCGTGAAGGCGATCGACGCCGCCGAGAAGGACATCGGCCTGCCCGGCTCGTTCCAGACGCGCTTCCAGGGCGCGGCGCTCGCGTTCCAGGCGTCGCTGTCGAACCAGCTGTTCCTGATCCTCGCGGCGGTCGTCACGATGTACATCGTGCTCGGCGTGCTATACGAGAGCTACATCCACCCGATCACGATCCTGTCGACGCTGCCGTCGGCCGGCGTCGGCGCGCTGCTCGCGCTGATGATCACCGGGCACGACCTCGACATCATCGGGATCATCGGGATCGTGTTGCTGATCGGCATCGTGAAGAAGAACGCGATCATGATGATCGACTTCGCGCTCGAGGCCGAGCGCGTCGAAGGCAAACCGCCGCGTGAGGCGATCTACCAGGCGTGCCTGCTGCGCTTCCGGCCGATCCTGATGACGACGCTCGCCGCGCTGCTCGGCGCGGTGCCGCTGATCGTCGGCGCCGGCGCGGGCTCCGAGCTGCGCCAGCCGCTCGGGATCGCGATCGCGGGCGGCCTGATCGTGTCGCAGGTGCTGACGCTGTTCACGACGCCGGTGATCTACCTCGGCTTCGACAGCCTCGCACGGCGCGTGCGCGGCTGGTTCGAACGGCACGGCCCCGGCCGCGACACCGGCAAGCACACGGGCGCATAAGCGATGAACCTGTCGCGTCCCTTCATCACCCGCCCGGTCGCGACGACGTTGCTCGCGCTCGGCGTCGCGCTCGCGGGCCTGTTCGCGTTCATCAAGCTGCCGGTGTCGCCGCTGCCGCAGGTCGACTTCCCGACCATCTCGGTGCAGGCGTCGCTGCCCGGCGCGAGTCCCGAGACGGTCGCGACCAGCGTGACGAGCCCGCTCGAGCGGCACCTCGGCTCGATCGCCGACGTCAGCGAAATGACGTCGACCAGCACCGTCGGCAACGCACGGATCATCCTGCAGTTCGGGCTGAACCGCGACATCGACGGCGCCGCGCGCGACGTGCAGGCCGCAATCAACGCGGCGCGCGCCGACCTGCCCGCATCACTGAAAAGCAACCCGACGTACCGCAAGGTCAACCCGGCCGATTCGCCGATCATGGTCGTGTCGCTGACATCGGAAACGTCGTCGCCTGCGAAGCTGTACGACGCCGCGTCGACGGTGCTGCAGCAGTCGCTATCACAGATCGACGGGGTCGGCCAGGTGTCGGTGAGCGGCTCCGCGAACCCGGCCGTGCGTGTCGAGCTCGAGCCTCACGCGCTGTTCCACTACGGAATCGGCCTCGAGGACGTGCGGGCCGCGCTCGCATCCGCGAACGCGAACAGCCCGAAGGGTGCGATCGAATTCGGCCCGAAGCACTATCAGCTCTATACGAACGACCAGGCCTCGCAGGCGTCGCAGTACAGCGACCTGGTCGTCGCCTACCGCAACGGCGCGGCCGTGCGGCTGTCCGACCTGTCCGAGGTCGTCGACGGCGTCGAGGACCTGCGCAACCTGGGCCTGTCGAACGGCAAGCGCGCGGTGCTCGTGATCCTCTACCGCTCGCCCGGCGCGAATATCATCGAGACGATCGACCGCGTGCGCGCGGCGCTGCCGCAGCTCACCGCGTCGCTGCCGGCCGACATCACGGTGACGCCGGTGCTCGACCGTTCGACGACGATCCGCGCGTCGCTGAAGGACACCGAACACACGCTGCTGATCGCGGTGAGCCTCGTCGTGATGGTCGTGTTCCTGTTCCTGCGCAACTGGCGCGCGACGCTGATTCCGAGCGTCGCGGTGCCGATCTCGATCATCGGCACGTTCGGCGCGATGTACCTGCTCGGCTTCTCGATCGACAACCTGTCGCTGATGGCGCTGATCGTCGCGACCGGCTTCGTCGTCGACGATGCGATCGTCGTGCTCGAGAACATCACGCGTCACATCGAGAACGGCAAGCCGCGGCTGCAGGCTGCGTTCGACGGCGCGCGCGAGGTCGGCTTCACCGTGCTGTCGATGAGCATTTCGCTCGTCGCGGTGTTCCTGCCGATCCTGCTGATGGGCGGCATCGTCGGGCGCCTGTTCCGCGAATTCGCATTGACGCTGTCGCTCGCGATTGGCGTGTCGCTCGCCGTTTCGCTGACCGTCACGCCGATGATGTGCGCGCGGCTGCTGCGCGAGTCGCACGAGGTGCAGGAGGAAGGCCGCCTCGGCCGGTTCCTCGAGCGCTTCTTCACGCGGATGCAGCGCGGCTACGAGCGCACGCTGTCGTGGGCGCTGCGCCGTCCGCTGCTGGTCCTGCTGATCCTGTTCGCGACGATCGGCCTGAACGTCTACCTGTACATCGTCGTGCCGAAGGGCTTCTTTCCGCAGCAGGACACCGGGCTGATGATCGGCGGCATCCAGGCCGACCAGTCGACGTCGTTCCAGGCGATGAAGCTGAAGTTCTCCGAGATGATGCGGATCGTGCAGGCGAACCCGAACGTGAAGAGCGTCGCGGGCTTCACCGGCGGCACGCAGACCAACTCGGGCTTCATGTTCGTCACGCTGAAGGACCGCACCGAGCGCAAGCTGTCGGCCGACCAGGTGATCCAGCAGCTGCGCAAGCCGCTCGCTGACGTCGCGGGTGCGCGCACGTTCCTGCAGGCCGCGCAGGACATCCGCGTCGGCGGCCGGCAGAGCAATGCGCAGTACCAGTTCACGCTGCTCGGCGATTCGAGCGCCGAGCTGTACAAGTGGGGGCCGCTGCTGACCGAGGCGCTGCAGAAGCGCGCCGAGCTGACCGACGTGAACTCCGACCAGCAGCAAGGCGGCCTCGAAGCGATGGTGACGATCGACCGCGCAACTGCCGCGCGGCTCGGCATCAAGCCCTCACAGATCGACAACACGCTGTACGACGCGTTCGGCCAACGCCAGGTCTCGACGATCTACAACCCGCTGAACCAGTACCACGTCGTGATGGAAGTCGCGCCGAAATACTGGCAGAGCCCGGAGATGCTGAACCAGGTGTGGATCAGCACGTCGGGAGGCAGCGCGAACGGCTCACAGACGACCAACGCCGCGGCCGGCACCTTCGTCGCGACCTCGGCCGGCACGTCGAGCGCCGGGACGGCCGCCACCAGCGCCGCGGCGATCGCGTCCGATTCGGCGCGCAACCAGGCGCTGAACTCGATCGCGTCGAGCGGCAAGTCGAGCGCGTCGTCGGGCGCGGCGGTGTCGACGTCGAAGTCGACGATGATTCCGCTTTCCGCGATCGCGACCTTCGGCCCTAGCACGACGCCGCTGTCGGTCAACCACCAGGGGCTGTTCGTCGCGACGACGATCTCGTTCAACCTGCCGCCGGGCGTGTCGCTGTCTCAGGCGACCCAGGTGATCTACCAGACGATGGCGCAGATCGGCGTGCCGCCGACGATCGTCGGCAGCTTCCAGGGCACCGCGCAGGCGTTCCAGCAGTCGCTGAACAACCAGCCGATCCTGATTCTCGCGGCACTCCTGGCCGTCTACATCGTGCTCGGGATCCTGTACGAGAGCTACATCCACCCGATCACGATCCTGTCGACACTGCCGTCGGCCGGCGTGGGCGCCCTGCTCGCGCTGCTGCTGTTCAAGACCGAGTTCAGCATCATCGCGCTGATCGGCGTGATCCTGCTGATCGGTATCGTGAAGAAGAACGCGATCATGATGGTCGACTTCGCGATCGACCAGACGCGCAACGGCAACAAGTCGTCGTTCGATGCGATCCACGAGGCATGCCTGCTGCGCTTCCGACCGATCATGATGACGACGATGGCGGCGCTCCTCGGCGCGCTGCCGCTCGCGTTCGGCCACGGCGACGGCGCGGAGCTGCGCGCGCCGCTCGGGATCGCGATCGCCGGCGGCCTGATCATGTCGCAGGTGCTGACGCTCTATACGACGCCGGTGGTCTACCTGTACATGGACCGGTTCCGCGTGTGGGGCGAGAAGCGCCGCAACCGCCGCGGCAATTCGGGCGGACCGGCGGTGGCGGGCGAGTAAGCGGGTAACGGCACGAGCGACGGGCTTGCACACCGGCCGCAATCGGCTATCGTGTGTCCATGCCCATCCTCGCGCCCCGTTCCGGGGACCCGTCATGAACGTCCAGCTGAACCATACGATCGTCTGGTGCCGCGACAAGCATGCGTCGAGCCGCTTTCTCGCCGAGCTTCTCGAACTGCCTGCGCCGACGCCATTCGGCGCGATGCTGGTCGTCCAGCTCGACAACGGCGTGTCGCTCGATTTCTACGAGAAGGCGGGAAACATCACGGCGCAGCACTATGCATTTCTGACCGACGAAGCCGGCTTCGATCGCGTGTATGCGCGCATTCGCGAGCGAGGGCTGCCGCACTGGGCCGATCCGGCCAAGCGGCAGCCCGATGACATCTACCGCCATAACGGCGGCCGCGGCGTGTATTTCGACGATCCTGACGGTCACTTCCTCGAAGTGATGACCCAGCCGTATGTGCTGAACAGATAACGGAACGCATCGGCCGGCGTTGCGCCGGCCGACGTGACGGCACAAGCGACGGGCACCCGGCCGCGGGTGGCGGGTAGCGCCGTCGCGTCGGACAGCGGCCCCCGCCCTGCCACCGTTACTCGGCGGCAGCCGCCGTCTTGCGCGGACGACGCGCGCGGGTCGCCGTCTTGCGAGCCGGCTTCTTCGGCTTGGTGCCGGTGGCTGCTTCACCAGCTCCTTCACCAACCGCTTCCCCGGCCGGCTCGGCCACCGGTACGGCCGGTGCTGCGTCGTGCGACGGCTGCGCGGCGGGTGCCCCCGCGACGTAGTCGCCAGCCGTCGGCGCCGCATGCTGCGCCGCAACGTGACGATCGTCGCCATGCTCCGCGTCGCGATGTGCCGCTTCGGCGTGCTTGCCGTCCGCGCGTGCGTCGCCACCGTGCTTCGCGGCGGCGCCCTTCTTCGCACCGGCCTTCTTCGCCGGGCTCTTGCGCGCGCGCTTGCGGCTGTCCTTCGCGTCGCCGTGCGTCTCGACCGCTTCGGTCACTTCGGCTGCTTCGGCCGGCACGCTCGCCGCCTCGCTCGTCACGTCGACGATCGCCTCCTCCACGTCGACCTGCTCGCGTTCAGGCGAGGCCGCTTCCGCGCGCTGCCCGCGACGTCGCGACCCGCGCTCGGCCGGTGCCGGCGCCGCGTGGCGTCCGCCGTGACCGTGGTGCGCGCCGCCCGTATCGCGGTGCGCCATCACCGGTTCGGCCACGGCCGGCTGACGCGGCCGCGACACGAACGCGCCCGACTTGTCGTCGCGGCCCACTTCGAGCAGGCCGCGCGCCTGCGCTTCGTCGAGCAGGTTGCCAAACGCGCGGAAGCCGTAATACGACTCGTTGAAGTCCGGCTTGCGGCGCTTGATCGCGCTCTTGAGCACCGACGCCCAGATCTTGCCGACGTCGTCGCGCTCCGATGCCAGCGCATCGAAGGTCTCGACCGCGAGCGCGATCGCCTCGCTGCGGCGCGCTTCCAGCTCCGGCTTGCGCGACGGCTCGTCGGGCCGCTTCGCGCCGCCGTTGCCCGTGCGCTGCTGTTCGCGCTTCGCCAGCGCGCGCTGCTGCTCGCGCACCAGGTCGTCGTAGAAAATGAATTCGTCGCAGTTCGCGACCAGCAGGTCCGACGTCGACTTCTTCACGCCGACCCCGATCACCTTCTTCGCGTTCTCGCGCAGCTTCGACACGAGCGGCGAGAAATCCGAGTCGCCGCTGATGATCACGAACGTGTCGACATGCGACTTCGTGTAGCAGAGGTCGAGCGCGTCCACGACGAGCCGGATGTCGGCCGAATTCTTGCCCGACTGGCGCACGTGCGGAATCTCGATCAGTTCGAAGCTCGCCTCGTGCATCGACGCCTTGAAGCCCTTGTAGCGCTCCCAGTCGCAATACGCCTTCTTCACGACGATGCTGCCTTTCAGCAGCAGCCGCTCCAGCACGGGCTTGATGTCGAATTTCTCGTACTTCGCGTCGCGCACGCCGAGCGCGACGTTCTCGAAGTCGCAGAACACGGCCATGCTGACGTTGTCCAGGGGTAATGCCATGTGTACTCCAACCGGTTGGTCGCCGCGTTGTATTGCGTAGCGGCGAAGAATGCATCGCGCACATGATAGCCGGTCGGCGGGTCGATTCCGCCATCCATGCGCGCGACCGCGCGGATAACGGGTTGCAGCGCCGGCCGTTACGGAGTGGTGCAGCCCCAATTACCCGCGCGCCGCCGCCCCAAATCGACATACACTTGAGTATCGGTCGTCCGTCCCTATCTGGGAGGATGACGCATCGCGCAAGGAGCGGTTTCATGACGACGAAGGTATTGCTGATTGGCGCGACCGGCCGCACGGGTCGGGCCTGCGCGGATCTGCTGCTCGAGCAGCCGGAATTCGAGGTGACTGCGCTGGTGCGCCGGCATGGCTATGCGCTGCCGGGCGCGAAGGTCGTCGAGGCCGATCTGACGGGCGATTTCTCGCACGCGTTCCAGGGCATCTCGCACGTGATCTACGCGGCCGGCTCGGCGGAATCGGAAGGCGCCGCCGAAGAGGAGCAGATCGACCGCGACGCGGTCGCGCGCACGGCCGAGCATGCGCTCGCCTACAACGTGCAGAAGCTGGTCGTGATCAGTTCGCTGAGCGCCTACTGGCCGGAGCGCAGCGGCGACGCGCTGCGCCACTACTCGCAGATGAAGCGCGAAGGCGACGAGCGCGTGATCGCGTCGGGCATCGATTACGTGATCCTGCGCCCCGGCCCGCTCGCGGACGGGCCAGGCGTCGGCAAGATCGCGCTGACCGAGGAACCGCTCGACTCGGCGCCGCCGGTGTCGCGCCAGGATGTCGCATGGGCCGCGATCGAGGCGATCAAGCTCGGCATTTCACGCAAGGTCGTCGGTTTCGTCGGCGGCAGCGTGCCGATCGAACAGGCGTTGCGCGCGTAACACACGCCCGAGCCGCCACGGGGCGGCGCATTTCGTCGTGCCGGCGGCCCGCGATGCGGGCCGCTTGACTGCGCGCTTGCTGCCTCCGGCTTACTGCTTCGGATGCGCGTCGGCCCACGCCTTCACCGCGCCGAGCGTGTTCTCGACGTGCTTGTCGGGCGACAGGCTCGTGTATTCGTACAGCACCTTCCGCTCCGGTGAAATCACGTAGGACACGCGGTTCGCACGATCGAGCGCGGGCAGCTTCGCGTCGTATTCGCGGATGATCTTCGCGTCCGGATCGGCCGCGACCGGGAACTTGCTGCGGCACTCGCTCACCGAAAACTTCGTCAGCGTGTCGATGTTGTCCGCGGATACGCCGATTACCGTCGCGCCGTAAGCCTTGTAACGATCGACCGCGTCCGCGAACGCATGTGCCTCGATGGTGCAACCCTTCGTGAACGCCGCCGGGTAGAAATACAGCACGACCGGCCCGTGCTTCAGCGCATCGGCCAGCGAGTACGCGTAGGTCTTGCCGCCCAGCGACGCCTGCGTCGTGAAGTCGGGCGCCGTGTCGCCCGGCTTCAGTTGCGCCTGCGCAACCAGCGCATGGCCGGCCACCATCAGCGCCGCCGCGGCGCCCACCAACAGTTTTCGCTTCATCTGCGTCCTCATTTCTTATAAAGTCAGCCTCGATGTAGGCCATACTGGCGTTCGCCTGTCGAACGCCAGTATGCATGACCCGGTCCGGCGGCAACGCCAGCCGCGGCCGACCGGTTAAAGATTCCGCCTGGTCTGCCGTTATTCCTTCCGGACAGCCGGTTCCAGCCCTTCACGTCAGCGAGATACATGGAAGCCAACAGGAAACAGACGCCACGCAAGGGCTCCTGGCGCAACGCCTTGCATACGCTGCGCCGCTTCGCCTGGTCGGGCGGCGCGCTGATGCCTGCACGCGCCGGCACGCCGCGCCGCGACGACACCGTGCGCAACTGGCTGGAACAGACGGTCGGCACGGTGGATTTCCTCGCCCATGTCGACCGCGAGCTGCGCTTTCTGTACGTGTCCGACGCAAGCCTGCGCTTCATCGGTTATCACCGCGACTACCTGCACACGCTGACGCTGCGCGACCTGATCGCGGAACAGGATACCGCGGTGCTCGAAGGCCTGCTTGCGCGCGCCGCGCGTTCCGGCCAGGTCGAGAAGGCGACGATGTGCATCGTCAAGTCGCTCACCTACCCGCTCGACGTCGAGATCCGCGCGTTCAAGAGCCGCCACCACGGCGTCGATGGCTTCGCGATCGCGGCGTTCGACGTGTCGGCCTGGCGTGCGCTCGAGGCGCGCCTGACGTACGAAATGCACCACGACCCGATGACGGGGCTCGACAATCTGTCCGCGCTCGTGCCCGCGCTGATGCGCGCGCAGCAGGCCGCCGACGAAAGCGGCACCTGCGCGGCGCTGCTGCTGCTCGACCTCGACGACTACCAGCGCATCAACCGCGCGCTCGGCTACGACGCCGGCGACACGCTGCTGCGCGACACCGCGCAGCGGCTGCAGGCGCTCGTCGCGCCCGGCGAGCAGCTCGCGCGCGTCGCGAGCGACAAGTTCGCGATCGTGTTCACCGCGCCGGACCGCGCGCGGGCAAGCGATGCCGCCGACGCGCTCGCGCGCCGGCTGCAGGCCGCGGTGCGTGAGCCTTACGCCTACCAGGGGCAGACCGTCCACCTGTCCGCGAGCATCGGCATCGCGCTGTACCCGGACGAACGCGCCGCACACCATCGCGCGCAGCATCACAGCCCGCTGCTGCGCCGCGCCGACCATGCGCTCGCGCAGGCAAAGGCGTCCGGCGGCAATGCGCTCGCGTTCCATGAGCCGGTCGACGATCCGGCCGACGCGGAACGACTGAAGCTCGAGGCCGACCTGTACGACGGCGTGCGCAACGGCGAGTTCTCGCTGCACTTCCAGCCGATCACGCGCAGCCAGTCGGGTGCGGTGGACGGCGTCGAGGCGCTGATCCGCTGGCGTCATCCGGTGCACGGCCTCGTGCCGCCGGCAACCTTCATTCCGCTCGCCGAATCGATCGGCCTCATCAACTATCTCGGCAACTGGGTGCTCAAGGCCGCGTGCATGCAGCTCGTCGCCTGGGATCGCCAGGGGCTCGCGCTGCAGTATGTGGCGGTCAACGTGTCGCCGCAGCAGTTCCGCGACCCGCGCTTCACGCAAAGCGTGCGCGAGGCGATCGCGTTGACGGGCATCGACCCGCGCCGCATCGTGCTGGAAATCACCGAAAGCCTGCTGATGCACGATCCCGTCCAGGCGAAGGGGCTGCTCGAGGAGCTGACCGCGCTCGGCATCCGCTTCGCGATCGACGATTTCGGTACCGGCTATTCGAGCCTTGCGTACCTGCAGCGCTTCCCGCTCGCGAAGCTGAAGATCGACCGCAGCTTCGTCGAAAACCTGCTGACGTCGCGCAACGACCGCGCGATCGTGTCGGCGGTGGTCGGCCTCGCGCAAACGCTCGATCTCGAGCTCGTCGCGGAAGGCGTCGAGACCGAGGCGCAGCGCGAACTGCTGACCGAGATGGGCTGCAACCACATCCAGGGCTGGCTCGTCTGTCAGGCGCTGCCGTCCGAGGAGCTCGCGCGGCGCTTCGAGGCGCAGCAGTTGCGCCTGCACGCCGCCTGACGCGCGCGGCGAACCGGATACATCCGTATGTCAATCACCGCACACCTGCCCCGCACGGCGCTGCTCGACAAGCTGTGGGCCCGGATGAACGAACGGGGCGACTTCCCGCTGCTGTCGGAGTCGCTACGCGCGACGATGGCCGCGATGAAGAACGACGATCTCGACTTCACCGCGCTCGTGAGCGTCGTGCTGTCGGATTTCGCGCTCACGCAGAAAGTCCTGCGGCTCGCCAATTCCGCGATGTACATGGCGTTCGGCGGCAACATCACGACCGTCACGCGGGCGCTGATGGTGCTCGGCATGGACACCGTCGGCCATCTCGTCGTCGGGCTCAAGCTCGTCGACCATTTCCACCAAAGCACGCCGCGCCGCATCGACGCGAAGCTCGAGCTGAACCGCGCACTGCTGTCCGGTTGCGTCGCCCGCAAGCTGACCGAGCATGCCGAGTTGCGCGGCGGCGAGGAAGCCGTCGTCTGCACGCTGATGCGTCAGGTCGGCAAGCTGCTGGTGGTGTGCTATCTCGACAGCGAGTGGGACCGGATCCGGCGCCGCGCCGCCGAGCTGAACGGCGACGAAGCGGCGGCGTGTGTCGACGTCCTGGGCGTCGGCTTCGACGAGATCGGTCTCGAGGCCGCCGCGAGCTGGCGACTGCCCGACGTGATCCGCGCCGGCATGGCCGACGGCGACGGCGGTAGCGCACACGCCGCCGGCCTCGACGAGGACGACATCGACGAAGACCGCCAGCGGCCCCGCGACGCCTGCGCCGACGACAGCCCCGAGCGCGTGCGCTGGCTGCGCGCGGTGAGCCGCTGCTCGACCGACGTCGCCGGTGCGCTCGCGATGCCTGCTGGCCCGCAGCGCGATGCGCATATCGCGGCGCTCGCGCAGCACTACGCGCAGGAGCTGGATATCGACGCCGACGCGCTGGTGGAAATCGCCGACCGGCTCGCACGCGAGGAAGCGAGCGACACCGTGATGCGCGAGATCGTCGAGCTGCGCGCGAACGCCGACGCGATCGCGCGGGCGCAGCCCGATCCCGAGGCATGCCTCGAGGCCGGCCTCGCCGACCTGCGCGCGCTGCCGTCCGAACACGTGCTGACGCCGGTGCTCGCACTCGCGTCGGAAAGCCTGCTCGCGGGCCTCGCGTTCACGCGCACCGTGATGTTCGTGCGCCGTGAAGACGGCGCGTTCGCCGCGCGGCTCGGCTTCGGCCAGGACGTCGACGCGGCGCTCGACCGGCTGTGCTTCGACGAGCGGTTCGAGCCGGACGTGTTCCATCTCGCGATCACGAACTCGGTCGGCATCTTCATCGAGCAGGCGCAGGACCCGAAGATGGTGAAGCGCCTGCCCGCGTGGTATCTCAATGCGCTTCCCGGCACGCGCGCGTTCGTGCTGCTGCCGGTACGCGTCGGCACGAAGACCGTCGGCCTGCTGTACGGCGACTGGGCCGGTGCGCAGCCGGCGCGCAAGATCACGCAGCAGGAGATGAGCGTGCTGAACGAGCTCGCGCGGGAACTGGGGCGGTTCTTCCCCGCGTAACGCAAGGGGCGCCCCAAAAGCAAACCGGCCGCGAAAGCGGCCGGCTGCATCGTGCGACGGATCGAAACGCTTACTTGAGCGTGACCGGCACGCTGAAGTACTTCTTCGCGAGGTTGTCGATCGTGCCGTCGGCCTTCAGTTCCTTCAGCGCCTGATCGAGCGCCGTCTTCAGCGCCGCGTCGTTCTTGCGCAGACCGAAACCGACGCCCGAGCCGAGGATCTCCGCATCGCTGACCGTGCCGCCGGCGAAGCCGAAGCCCTGGCCTTGCGGCTTCGACAGGAAGCCCTTCGAGCCCGCCTCCGAATCCTGAAACGTCGCGTCGAGACGGCCGGACTTCAGGTCGGCGTAGGCCAGGTCCTGCGTCTGGTACGGCACGACGTCGACGCCGGCCGGCGCCCACTTCTTCTTCGCGTACGCTTCCTGGATCGTGCCCTGCAGCACGCCGACGCGCTTGCCCTTCAGCGCTTGCGGGGTCGGCAGCAGGCCGCTGCCCTGCTTCGCGATCAGCTGGTTCGGGATCGTGTAGATCGGATCGGTGAACGCGATCGCGTGCTTGCGCTGGTCGGTGATCGTCATGTCCGAGTTGATCGCGTCGAACTTGCGCGCCTGCAACGCGGGGATCAGGCCGTCGAAGTCGTTCTCGACCCACACGCACTTCGTCTTCAGCTTCGCGCACACCGCGTTGCCGATGTCGATGTCGAAGCCGGTCAGCTTGCCGTCGGGCGTCTTGTATTCGAACGGCGCGTACGAGGCCTCGACGCCGAACCGGATCTCCTTCAGATCCGCAGCCATCGCGCTGCCTGCCGCCACGGCCGATGCCGCCACTACCGCGTGCGCGGCCACTTTACGCCAATCCAACTTCATCAGGTGTTCTCCTCGATACTCGAATGTTCCGGAACTACGGGCGCATGCATCATTGCAGGGTCGGATGACAACCACAATGCCGATGCCGCGCCTTGATGCGGCGCAACAGCCGCAAGGCCGCGATTGTACCAATCCGCGAGGCCCGATACGGCAAAGCGGCCGCCGGCACACGATGCTGCACTGCATGCGCGATGACGACCGGATACGCCGTCGAACTTGCAAGACGATGTCGCAAATACGCAAGGCGCGACGCGCGGGCCGTCTGCACGGCATGCGGGCGTCGACGCACTTCGGGGATGCTGCCGGACGATGCGCGGGCGACGGATCGCCGTAGCCGCGCACCGCCGGTCTTCCGTCAGACGAGTGCGGCGAGCGTCTCGCGCGTGGTGTCGACGACGAGCAGGCCCGCGCGCAAACCCGGCTTCACGGTCGGATTCGGAAACACGATGCGCTCCTCGTCGTGCTGCACCGTGTAGCGGTAGTCGCCGTCCTGCGCGAGCACGGTGCCGCGCGCGAACGCGGTGAAGTTCGCGACGTCGGCCGCGACGAACAACTCGAGCGCGTCGCTCTGCTTCGTGATCTGGTCGATCACCGTGAACACGCGCGGCAACGGCGGAGGGTCGACGTCGCGCGGCGCGCCCGAGACGAGGTTGCGCACCGCATGATCGGCCGACGCGAAGCGCGACAGATCGTTCTGGCCGAACGGCCGCACCTTGCCGAGTTCGAGCGTGCACGCGTGCGCGCCGCAATGCTCGGCCGTGTAATGCGAATACGTATTGCCCTTCGCGCTATGCAGCAGCACGGCCGCGATGCGCGCATCGCCGAGCCATTCGACCATCGCGCGGGTCGGCGGCGTGCCCGTGTGCGGCAGCAGCGCGAACTGCTCGAACACCGATGCGCGGATCGCCGTGTGCATGTCGATGTGCCAGCGCGCACCGCCCGCCGGCGCGGCCGCGAAGAACGCAGCAGCCGCCGCTTCGAGTTGCACCGCGCGCGGCGCTTCGCGGCTCGCGGGCACTTGCGCGTGACGGCCGCTGAACAGGCGGTTCAGGTCGTCGTCGAGATAGCGTTCGCCCGCGCGCATCGCCGGCACGTTGCCGAACACGACGAGCAATCGGCACGCGAGCGGCAGCGTGCCTGCCGCGAGATCGCGCACGAGCATCGACAGCAGCTCGATCGGCGCGGTCTCGTCGCCATGCACGCCGGCCGACACGAGCACGCTCGCCGCGTCGCCGGCCCCATTGGCCGAAGCCGGCGCGAGTTGGAGCAGCCCGTCGCCGAGCCATTGCCAGTGCACCGCACCGTCCGCGCACGTGCCGTCCTTCACGGGCGGCGCGTCGCCCGCGAGCGTGAACGCGAGAAAATCGTCGAGCAGCGCGGCGCCCGACATGCGGGACTCAGCGCTGGAAGTCATACAGCGACCCGACGCGCAGGATCTGCGTGAGTTCGTCGAGCGCCGTGCGCGATTCGTCGAGCAGCGTCGGATCGGCGAGGTCTTCCGGTGCGAGACGGTCGCGATAGTGCTTTTCGATCCACGCGTCGAGCGACGCGAACAGCGTGTCGTTGATCCACACGTTCGACGTGACGGCCGCGCGCTCGGCCTCGTTCAGCACGACGCGCAGGCGCAGGCACGCGGGGCCGCCGCCGTTCTTCATGCTTTCGCGCAGGTCGAACACCAGCACGTCCCGGATCGGGCCGTTGCCGGCCGCGAGCTGGTCCAGATAGGCGGCAACGTTCGCGTTCTCGCGGCACTCCTGCGGCACGACGAGCACCTGCGAGCCGTCCGCGCGCGACAGCAGCTGGCTGTTGAACAGATACGACGTGACAGCGTCGTTCACGCTCACGGCCGCATCGGGTACCTCGATCACGTTCAGCCGTGCGCCGCGCGCGTCGAGCGCGGCGGTCAGCGTGTCGTAGATCGCCTGCTTGTTGACGAACGCGCGCTCGTGCGTGAACAGCGTGTCGCGGTTGCCGACCGAGATCACGTCGTTGTGGAACACGCCTGCATCGATCACGTCCGGATCCTGCTGCGCATAGACCGTCGCCGTCTCGGCGAGACCGTGGCGATGCGCGACCGCGCGGCTCGCCTCGAAGGTCTGGCGCGCCGGGAAGCGCTTCGGCTCCGGGCCGCGGCGATATTCCGCGCGGCCGTACACGAAGAACTCGACGCCCGGCTGGCCGTATTCCGCGCAAAAGCGCGTATGGTTCGCGGCCCCCTCGTCGCCGAGTGCCGGCGTGCCCGTCAGCGCCTCGTGCACCGCGAAGTGCGCGGGATCGGCGAACAGCGTCGACAGCGTGCGGCGCGTCGCTTCGTGCTCGATCGCGCGATGCAGCTTGCTGCACAGGTTGGCCGGCGTGAAGTGCACGCGGCCGTCGCTCGTGTCGGCCGACGGGCTGACGGTGGCCGCGTTCGCGGTCCACATTGCCGACGCCGAGCTCGCCGCGGCGAGCAATTCGGGCGCCTGCTTCGCGGCCTTCGCGATCACGTCCGCGTCCTTGCCGGAGAAGCCGAGCTCGCGCAACAGGCGCAGCGACGGGCGCTCTTGCGGCGGCAGCACGCCTTGCGCGAAGCCGAGATCCGCGAGCTGCTTCATCTTGCGCAGCCCCTGCTTCGCGGCGGCCTTCGGGTTCGCGGCCGACTTCTCGTTGTTGAGCGACGCCACGTTACCGAACGACAGCCCGGCGTAGTTGTGGGTCGGGCCGACGAGTCCGTCGAAATTGGCTTCTTGTGCGTTCATCGTCGTTCCCTCGATCAGAAATGCAGGCCCGGCGACAGGCTCGCGGGCAAGGTCAGTTCGGTGCTTTCCACCGACGCCATCGGATACGCGCAATAGTCGGCCGCGTAGTACGCGCTCGGCCGATGATTGCCCGAGCGGCCCGTGCCGCCGAACGGTGCGGCGGACGATGCACCGTTGGTCGGGCGGTTCCAGTTGACGATCCCCGCCCGGATCGTGCGGCGAAAGTGGTCCCATGCCGTCGCGTCGTCGGCCAGCAAGCCGGCGGACAGGCCGAACGCCGTGTCGTTCGCGCGCTCGATCGCTTCGTCGAACGTCGCGTAGCGGACGATCTGCGCGAGCGGGCCGAAATGCTCTTCGTCGGGCAGGTTCGCCACGCCGGTCACGTCGATGATCGACGCGTTCACGAAACCCAGGCGCGGATCGCGCTGCGTCATCGCGATGATCGGCTTCGCGCCCTGCTCGATCAGACGCGACTGCGCGTCGACGAGCTTCGCGGCCGCGCGTGCCGAGATCACCGCGCCCATGAACGGCTGCGGATCGGCGTCGAACACGTCGGCCGTGATCTTCGACGTGACGTCGGCGAAACGTGCGAGGAAGCGGTCGCCGAACGCGCCTTGCGGCACGAAGATGCGGCGTGCGCACGTGCAGCGCTGGCCGGCCGACAGGAACGCCGACTGGATCGTGTGATGCACGGCCGCGTCGATGTCCTT
The DNA here is from genome assembly GCF_003853825.1 of Burkholderia sp. Bp9012. Classification (NCBI taxonomy): domain Bacteria; kingdom Pseudomonadati; phylum Pseudomonadota; class Betaproteobacteria; order Burkholderiales; family Burkholderiaceae; genus Burkholderia; species Burkholderia sp. Bp9012. The sequence continues at coordinate 81,619 of NZ_QTQA01000006.1, forward strand.
GACTTCGCCGATCACGAGCGGGTTGTTGCCGCCCATCTCGAGCGCGAGCACGATTTCCGGACGGCCGCCGAACTGCTTGTGCAGCAGCGTGCCGGTGTCCGAGCTGCCGGTGAAGAACAGCCCGTCGATCTGCCGATGATTCGCGAGCGCGATGCCCGTGTCCTTCTCGCCCTGCACGAGGTTCAGCACGCCGGCCGGCAGCCCGGCTTCCTGCCACACCTCGACCGTCGCGCGCGCGACGCCCGGCGCGAGCTCCGACGGCTTGAACACGACCGTGTTGCCCGCGATCAGCGCCGGCACGATATGGCCGTTCGGCAAGTGGCCGGGGAAGTTGTACGGGCCGAACACCGCGACGACGCCGTGCGGACGATGGCGCAGCACCGCGACGCCGTCGGCCATGTCCTGGCGCTTCTCGCCGGTGCGTTCCTGGTACGCCTGGATCGAGATACCGACCTTCGCGGCCATCGCCGCGACTTCGGTGCGCGCTTCCCACAGCGGCTTGCCCGTCTCGCGGCCGATCGCGGTGGCGATCGCTTCCTTGCGCTCGGTGAGCAGCGCCGCGAAGCGCTTGGCGATCGCGCAGCGCGATTCGAAGTCGAGTGCCGACCAGCCGGCGAATGCGCGACGCGCGCTCGCGACCGCACGGTCGACGTCGGCCGCCGATGCGCTGTCGCCCTGCCATGCGATCGCGTCGGTGCCCGGGTTGCGCGAAGCGAAGACGGGGCCCGAGCCTGCGACCCAGGCGCCGTCGATGAAGAGTTCCGTCATGATTCGTTTATCCCTGTTTGACTTTGAGCGGCAGCACGCGGACCGGATCGCCGGCCTTCACGTCGAGCGCGGCGGCATCGTCGGCCGACAGCACGAACGAGCCATTCGCGACCACGCCCGGCGCGACGCCGACGCGGAAATCGCCGAGCGACGTATTCGACACGAGCGACTTCGGCGGATGGCCGCCCCACGCATCCTCTCGCGCATCCGGCTCGCCGATCGCGACCGGCACGACGACGCTTTCGCGCACCGTGCGCAGGTCGTTGACGTGGCATTCGAGCACCGGGCCCGCGTCGAAGATATCGACGTGATTCTGGTAGCGCAGCCCTTCCGCTTCGAGCATCTTGCGGGCCGGCAGCGTGTCGCGGTGCGTGAGGCCGACCGCGTCCTGCGCGTCCTGCGGCAGCAGGTCGACGTACACCGGATAGCGCGGCATCAGTTCCGCGAGGAACGACTTGCGGCCGTGCGAGCTCAGGTAGTCGGCCGCGTTGAAATCGATCTGGTAGAAGTGCGAACCGACCGCGCGCCAGAACGGCGACGTGCCGTCCTCGTCGAAGTGGCCGCGCAGCTCCGCGCAGATGCGTTCCGGAAAGCGGTCGCGGAACTGCGCGATGAACATGAAGCGCGAGCGCGACAGCAGGCCGCCGACACCGCCCGTGCGATAGCGCGGGCTCAGGAACAGCGAGCACACTTCCGCGTAGCCAGTCAGGTCGTGCGAGATGTTCAGCGCGTGCATCCGCGTCCACACGCCGAGCTCCTGGCTTGCATGCACGACCGTGCTCACGCGATAGTTGTAGAACGGCTGTTCGAGGCCGACCTGCGACTCGATCCCGCACACGCCCGCGATGTCGCCCGTCTTCGAATCTTCCATCACGAAGAAGTAGCCGGCTTCGCCCGGCGCGGCCTCGCCGTCGAGCGTGCGACGCGTACGTTCGATGCGCGCGGCGAGCGCGTCGCGGTCGGGCTTGAACGTGGTCAGGCCCGGCCCGGTTTCCTTCGCGAGCGACACGAGCGCGTCGACGTCGCCCGTTTGTACGACCCGAACGACGATCATGCTGCGTCTCCCTTCATCTCTTCATCGTCGCGGCGATGCAGCGGCACGCAGCGCACGACATCACCATCCTTCACATCGAGCGCCGCGCGCACGTCGCCGGCCAGCGGCGCGTCGGCCGTGTCGCCCGGCAGGTCGGCCAGCACGCAGCGGAACGATTCGCCGCTGCCCGTCGACACCATGTACGCGACATCGCCCTGCTGACGCGCGGCTTCGCGCACGGTGCGCTCCGCGCCGTGCTTCACGCATGCGGTGCGGTCGACCTGCGCGGTCAGCACCGGGCCCGCGTCGAAGATGTCGACGAAGCGGTCCGGCTCGAAACCTTCCTCGAGATGGATGTCGTAGGCGAGCAGTGCCGTTTCGTTCGGCTCGCCGAGCACGCGCTGCGCCGCTTCCGGCAGCAGCGGCACGTAGAGCGGATACGCCGGCATCACTTCCGCGATGAACGTGCGGCTGCGGCCGCCCGACGCGATGTCGACGTCGGTGAAGTTGCGGCCGAAGAACTTGCGGCCCACCGCTTCCCAGAACGGCGATGCGCCCGTGTCGTCGCTCACGCCGAGCAGCAGCGTGAACACTTCCGGCGTGAAGCGGCGGCGGTTGGCGGCGATGTACATCATCCGCGCACGCGAAATCAGGTGGGCGGCCGCGTCGCCGCGCAGCGACGGATCGACGTAGAAGCCCGCCAGCCGGCTCTTGCCGGTCAGCTCGTGCGACATCGTGAGCGCGTGGATCTTGCGGTTCACGTGCAGCTCGCGCGACGCGTGGATCAGTGCGTCGTTGCGGAACGCGTAGAACGGTTCCGAGTAGCCGGCCGCGGCCACGATGCTCGCCGTGCCGAGCAGCTTGCCCGTCGACGAATCCTCGAGCACGAAGAGATAGAACTCTTCGCCGGCGAAATCGACGTCCGCGCGAAACGAATCCTCGGAGAGCGCCACGCGCGCTTCGAGCGCCGCGCGGTCGTGCGGCAGCGAGTGCAGGACCGGCTGCGCGGTGCGCGCCATGTGCGCGAGCGCATCGAGATCCGTGAGTTTGCCGGGGCGAACAAATAGCATCGTCGTTCCTGTCTGCGATGGGTGCGCCGATCAGCGCGCGGTGGCTTCCTGGGCCGCGAGCACCTGCTCGACTGCCTTCTCGAAGCGCTTCACGCCTTCGTCGAGCAGGTCGAACGGGATCACGAGCGACGGGACGAAGCGCAGCACGTTCGGGCCCGCGATCAGCATGATCAGGCCGTTCTCGGCCGCGGCGGCGACGAAGTCCTTCGCGCGGCCGTCGAATGCGGCGGTGAGTTCCGCGCCGACCAGCAGGCCCTTGCCGCGGATGTCCTTGAAGATGCCAAAGCGTGCGTTGATGCGTTCCAGCGCGCCCTTCAGCCGGACGCTGCGTTCGCGCACGCCTTCGAGCAATGCAGGGTCGCCGATCAGTTCGACGACCTTGTCCGCGATCGCCGACGCGAGCGGGTTGCCGCCGTACGTCGTGCCGTGCACGCCGACCTTGAAGTGTGCGGCCAGTTCGTTCGTCGTCAGCATCGCGCCGATCGGGAAGCCGTTGCCGAGCGCTTTCGCGGTCGTGAGGATGTCCGGCGTGACGCCCGTGTCCATGTACGCGTAGAACTGGCCCGTGCGGCCGACGCCCGTTTGCACTTCGTCGAAGATCAGCAGTGCGTCGTTCGCGTCGCATGCTTCGCGCAGTGCCTTCAAGAAGGCCGGATCGGCCGGGATCACCCCGCCTTCGCCCTGCACCGGCTCGACGATCACCGCGCAGGTTTGCGGGCCGATCGCGGCCTTCGCGGCTTCGATGTCGTTGAACGGCAGGTGCTTGATGCCGGCCGGCACCGGGCCGAAGCCTTCCGAGTATTTCGGCTGGCCGCCGACGCTGACCGTGAAGAACGTGCGGCCGTGGAACGACTGGACGAACGACACGATTTCGTATTTGTCGGCGCCATGGCGGTCGAATGCGACGCGGCGTGCGAGTTTCAGCGCGGCTTCGTTCGCTTCCGCGCCCGAGTTCGCGAAGAACGCGCGGTCGGCGAAGGTCAGCGATTCGAGGCGCTTGGCGAGGCGCAGCACCGGCTCGTTCGTGTAGCCGTTGCCGATGTGCCAGAGCTTGCGGCCTTGTTCGTCCAGGACCTTCAGCAGTTCAGGGTGGCCGTGGCCCAGCGACGTCACTGCAATGCCGCAGGCGAAATCCACATACTCGCGGCCGGCCGTGTCCCACACGCGCGAGCCCTCTGCACGGTCCGGCACGAACGGCGCGGGGGAGAATACCGGCACCATCACTTCATCGAATGTCTGGCGGGTCACGGTCGAGGTCGTCATGGTCGTTCCTTTCGGTTTCGTAAGAGGGTTCAACAGGATCAAGTTTAGGTAAGGGTGACGCAAGCGTCTTGCGGATTTGCGACGGGTTCTATCGGAAGCGCTTTTTTCTGTCGCTATTTTGCCCTTCCGGCAGGGGACCGCGGGTTTTGGTGTCGGGGTGAGGTTTTGGTGGTGCGCTTGCGGTTTCGTGAAGCACCTATGATCGTGTCGGTCTACTAGCGTCGCCCCTGCGCGGGGCAGCGGTTACTTTTCTTTGTCTTGCCAAAGAAAAGTAACCAAAAGAAAGGCGCTGTGAAAACGCATGACGTCCCGGTGCCGTGGTCACCTGAGTGGCCCTCGCCTAAGTGTCCGCGCCAGCCAGGAACCCGGAGTGGTTCGAGCAATGGTTCTGACACCACTCACCACCCAACAGAGCGGTATACCGCCCGCCAGTTCCATCCTCGCTTCGCTCGGCTGACGGGGACGCATCCCTCAAGCAGCACAGTTGGTCGATCGGTTCCGGTGGCCACGGCAAGTAAGCGACGCCACGAATCCCACCCACAAGCACCTCGTCATCCTCACGGCCCTTGAGAATAACGCGGCTAGCGAACACGGAATAACGCAGTCGGCACATTGCTTGATAACGCAAAGGGTAAATGAGCACCGTTCGACAAGTAGTGCAGTCAGCGTGATCACGCCTTCTCAAGTACTTCGAACAATATCGAGATATAGCCTTACGCCGTGCGGCTACCATTGTGACTTTCCGAGAGGGCCAAACGATGAATAGAAGAATTGCGGTTGTGGGTGACAGCCTTTCAAGCGGAGGAACAATTAGCCCATACAGCGGGCCACCATTCCTAGTCCACGGGCATCAAGCAGCCTTGATTGGCGGCAGTGCGTTCTGCACTGCATGTCAAAGCACCGGCGTCATCGCAAAGGCCGGCGGGCCATATCAACTCAAGTTTCAGGGAGAAGTCGCACTCGACCGCGATATTGTCCTGTGCGGCTGTTCGACTCCGCCGAGCATCGTTGCTTTGCTTGCCGGTGAAGCATGGTGTGATGATTGGCTAAAGGGTCTCGGGGAGGTCGTTTCGGACCGGACAACAACCGGCCGCGTCGTGTCGATCAAGCAAGGCGAATTTGATGAGCAGGTCGAGGCGAAGTGTAGCGGCAGTACTGCCCAAGGGCCCGCGGGTTACCCCTATTACATCGAGACGGCAGACGGCCGCATCCATTCCGGCGTGCTCGATGCAAACGGCGAGCTACCGCGCGTCCACACCGGCGACGGCCCCCGAGACTACATCGTCTACTGGGGAGACGAAGCAATTGCAAAAAGACACACCGGGGTGAGTTATGCCTAATCCATCTACGAAGGTCCGCACGAACGACACGCCAAAATCGAAGAAATCTGTACAGCTTCGAGCGCTGTCCTTTCAAGAGCTCTGGAACGCGTACCCGAAGAAAGACCCCTACGACGACCCCACTGGCGAATATGAGAATCAATGCGCCATTCGCATGAGCGTCACGTTTCACAGCATCGGAAGCGACATGAAGTCGTTTTCACAAAATGTGTTGAAGCCGATGCCGGGAAAGAAGATGCTAGGCCGTCTGATGCTTGGTGGCAAAGCGACAGCGACACGCGCGTACGAGCTGGCTGAATGGTTAAAGCTTCGCCCGTTCCTTGGGCTTGGCAAACCTGACAACATCACTGGTCCAGATTGGCAAACCAAGATAAGAAACCGAACCGGTATCATCTACTTTTTCGGCTACTGGCGACAGGATGGCGATTCTGCCGACACACTCAGCGGCGGTCATATCGACCTGTGGAACAAGGACACACTTACCCCATCCGTCGTGAGTTTCTTACGCTTCCGCATTGGCATGTCGCAATTCCGAAACCCACTGACAAACAACAGCTGGTTCTCCGACCTGGCAAATTCCAAAGAAATCCTATTCTGGGAAGTGAAATGAAACGTATGGCGCTCGCTATACTAGGGTTCGCGTGGGGCTTGCTCGTCACATGGGTGACCATCTACGCCCTCAATCACATCCGTTGGCCCGCGGTGAAGTCACATACAGCGGGTTGCAACGACATGGAACACTGCACATCGCATGCGAAGTTCCTGTGGGGCATGTTCGCCATGCTGTTATGGCCCGCTGTCACATGCGCGATATTAAACGCGGTAGCGTATAAACGATGGTCGGGACGTCGTTGGGGAGGAGCATTTTTCGTTGTAACGTTGCTCGCCGCGCTGTTCTATTGCAAGCCATACGTCGCACCCTACTTAGGTCTTGCCGACTAACCCCTATCGCTGCTCTTGGGGATCAGATGTGCGCCGTCGTCGTCCATTTGTCGCACGCCTCCTGGCAAGGCCACAGCAAGCACCCTCATCTTGCGACTTGAAGCACCTTGCAGCCGAGCGAAGCGAGGATGGAGCTAGCGGGCGGTATACCGCTTTGTTGTGTGGTGAGAGGTGTCAGAACCATTGCTCGAACCACTCCGGTTTCCTGACTGGCGCCGACACTTAGGCGAGGGCCACTTCGTGGGCCACGGCACCGGGAAGTCATGCGTTATCCGAGCGCCTTTCTTTTGGTTACTTTTCTTTGGCAAGACAAAGAAAAGTAACCGCCGCCCCGCGCAGGGGCGACGCTAATAGACCGACACGATCACAGGTGCTTCACGCCAACCGACGAGCAACCCACGAGAATCAATCCTTCCCCCCACGCTCGACCAACGCGCCCCCGCGAGGCTCGCTCCCGGTTTGCTTTTCGAGCCAGGCTCGCCGGTCCTCGCGTGGCGTCACGCCGAACCGCTCCCGATAGGCATTGGAAAAATGCGCAGCAGAAGAAAACCCACAAGCGAGACTGACCTGCACGACCGATTTGCTCGTGCGCTGCAACTGCGTCCTTGCCTTGAGCAACCGGAGATTGAGGTAATACTTGGAGGGCATCGCCCCGAGATACTGCCGAAAGAGCCTTTCGAGCTGCCGCCGCGACACGCCCACGAGCCCGGCGATCTCGTCGGTCGTCAAGGGATCCTCGACATTGGCTTCCATCAAAAGCAACGCATCGTTCAGCCGAGGATGCCGCTCGCCCGGCGCAGTCACGAAAGGAATCCGCTGCCGCTCCTCGCCGCTGCGCAGCGTGCCGGCCCCGAGCGCATCGGCAATCCGCTCACCGAGATCGGGCCCATGTTCCCGGCCAATCATGGCCAGCATGAAATCCACGGTAGCCTGCCCACCCGCGCACGTCGCGCGGTCCCGATCGATCTCGAAGATCTGCTGCGTGACGATCGACCGCTCGAACTGCTCGGCGAACTGCTGATACGTCTCCCAGTTCACGCTCACGCGATATCCGGAAAGCTGTCCGGCCATCGCAAGCCACCACACGCCGTGATGAATGCCGGTCACGACCGGCGTCCGCTGCCCGACCCGCGCGAGACTCGCGAGAAACAACCGGTAGTCGGCAAACTGCTGAAACCGCTCCGACACGACGATCAGCCAGTCGCACGCGATCGCATCGTTGAACGCCGCATCGGCATGCCACTGCGCCCCGCCGACGAGCGGCACCGGCCGCCCGTCCCACGAACACACCTGCCAGCGATACAGCAAGCGCCCGTCGATCTCGTTCGCGAGATGCAACGCATCGACGATCGGACCCACGCCCGACATCGACACGGGCGGCAATGCAACGATCACCACCTGCGTCGTGCGGGTGGCGCCTGCGGGACGAGACACCGGTACCACGTATGAAACCCGCCCTTCGCGTTACTTGAGACTGCCCGACAGGAACTGCTTCAGACGCTCGCTCTGCGGACGCACCAGCACCTCCTTCGGATCACCCTCTTCCTCGGTCCGCCCCTGATGCAGGAACATCACGTGGTTCGACACGTTGCGCGCGAAACCCATCTCGTGCGTGACGACGATCATCGTGCGGCCTTCCTCGGCCAGCTTCTGCATCACCTTCAGCACTTCGCCGACCAGCTCCGGGTCGAGCGCAGAGGTCGGCTCGTCGAACAGCATCACGTCGGGATGCATCGCCAGCGCACGCGCGATCGCGACACGCTGCTGCTGGCCGCCCGACAAATGCGACGGATACTGCTTCTCGACGCGCGGCGCGAGGCCGACTTTCTCCAGATACTCGCGCGCACGCTCCTCGGCTTCCTTCTTCGAAATGCCGAGCACGTGCACCGGCGCTTCCATCACGTTCTCGAGCACGTTCATGTGCGCCCACAGATTGAAGTGCTGGAACACCATCGCGAGCTTCGTGCGGATGCGCTGCAACTGCTTGTGATCGGCAACCTCGAGCGCGCCGGCGCGGTCGGTCTTCGTGCGCACTGCCTCGCCGTCGACGACGATCTGCCCCGCATTCGGCCGCTCGAGAAAATTGATGCAGCGCAGGAACGTGCTCTTGCCCGAACCGCTCGCACCGATGATGCTGATGACGTCGCCCGCCTTCGCGTTCAACGACACGCCCTTGAGCACCTCGTTGTCGCCGTAGCGCTTGTGAATGTCGACCGCTGCAAGCTTGACGGAAGCGGACGCGCTCGTTTGAGTGATCTCGGCCAACTGGCTCTCCTCGAAGTGAAATCAATGACGGCCGGCCGCGAGATACGCGAGCCAGTGGCGCTCCGCCCGGCGAAATGCCGCGACGAGTGCGAACGATACCGCAAGATAGATCAGCGCGGCGATTCCGAACGACTGGAACGCCATGTAGGTCGCGGAATTGGCGTCGCGCGCGACCTTCAGGATGTCGGGCACGGTCGCCGTGAACGCGACGGTGGTCGCGTGCAGCATCAGGATCACCTCGTTGCTGTACAGCGGCAGCGCGCGGCGCAGCGCCGACGGCAGGATCACCCGGCGGTACATCGTGAACGGCGACATCCCGTAAGCACGCGCTGCCTCGACCTCGCCGTGCGGAATCGCGCGAATCGCGCCGGCGAAGATCTCGGTCGTATACGCGCAGGTGTTCAGCGCGAACGCGAGGATCGCGCAATTGAAGCCGCTGCGGAAAAACGCGTCGAGCAGCGAGTGCGACCGCACGAACTCGAGGCTGTACATGCCCGTGTACATCAGCAGCAGTTGCACGTAGAGCGGCGTGCCGCGGAACACGTACGTGTAGAACCGCACCGGCATCGAAAGCCATTTCTTCTTCGATACGCGCGCGACCGCGAGCGGCACTGCGCACACGAAGCCGAGCGAAATCGACGCGACGAGCAGCCACAACGTCACCGCAAGGCCGGAGAGGCGCTGGCCGTCCCAGTAAAGGAACGCCTGGCCGAATTCCTGGAGGATCTCGATCATAGTTCTGCGTGCCGCACGCCCATGGAATAACGCTTCTCGAGCTGGATCAGCACGAGGTTGGAAACGGTCGTGATCGCGAGGTAGATCAGCGCCGCGACGAGGATGAAGAAGAACATGTTGAACGTGCTCTTGCCAGCGTCCTGCGCGGCCTTCACGACGTCCGCGAGACCGATGATCGACACCAGCGCGGTCGCCTTCACAAGCACCTGCCAGTTGTTGCCGATGCCCGGCAGCGCGAAACGCATCATCTGCGGAAACATGATCCGCACGAACACGCGCATGCCGCTCATCCCGTACGCCGCGCCGGCCTCGAGCTGGCCGCGCGGCACCGACAGGAACGCACCGCGGAACGTCTCGGTGAAGTACGCGCCGTAGATGAAGCCGAGCGTCAGCACGCCGGCGACGAACGGGTCGATGTCGATCTGGTCCCAGCCGACGAGGTCGGTGAACTGGTTCAGCCAGATCTGGATGCTGTAGAACAGCAGCAGCATCAGGACGAGATCGGGCACCGAGCGGATGAGCGTCGTATAACCGGTCGCGATCGCTCGCAGCACCCGGTTGTGCGACAGCTTCGCCACCGCGCCGATCAGCCCCAGCGCCACCGCGGCGGCGAGCGACAGCACCGACAGTTCGATGGTCTGCACGGTGCCGGCCCAGAGAACAGGACCAAAGCCGTAAAGGAACACGCGCGTCTCCAGTGTTGATATGAACACCGGCGCGCATACCTTTCCGCGCCGGGCTGACGCGGATAGTCGCAAGCGAAATTGATTGCCTCAAATCACCGTGCACGCGATTGCTGCGCCGCAGCAATTCGTCCCACCATTTGCAGGCACGGCCTACGCCACTGTTTCAAAAGGAAAAAAGCCGCTTCCTGACAGTCGGATGACACGCAGGGAAGCGGACTTTTTGCAATTTTCCGGTCGCTTTTTCGATATAGCGCCGCAGCCGGTCTCACCGCCCCTTCAGGATGTCGGAGCGCGAAGTCGTATAGACAAGCCCGTCCGGGCCGAAATGAACGTTAAAGAATGCGTCGGTGTTCACGCCGTCCTCGAGCCAGCGCCAGCTCCACACCGTCTCGGGCTTCAGCGGGTATTGCGCGATGTCGCCCGGCTTGCCGAGCAGGCGCCGCACCTCGTCCTCGGTCATTCCGGGACGCACCTTCGCGAAATTCTCGGCGGTCAGCACCTGCGTCGCGCCCGTGTAGTGCCCGCTCGCGTCGAGGTCGACGAACCAGGTCTGGTTGCCCATCGGGCCGCGCGGATATTCGAGGCGCTTCGAGCCGTCGGTGAAGGCGCGCTCGGTCTCGGGCTTGCCCATCGTGGCGCGCACGTCGGCTTCGGTCGATACGCCGGCCTTCAGCCCCTTGAGCAGCAGCGGTGCCGGCTTGATCGCGTTGAAAAAGTCCCTGATGCGTTGCACGTCGAAATTGCCTTGCTTGTCGTCGCAGCCGGTCAGCGCCAGCGCGGCGGCCAGCATCGTCACGGGAAGAAGCCGGAAACGGAAAATCATCAGAAGAAATGCGCGTCGAGAAAACACGCGGCAAGGATACCCGCGCGACGCCAAAAGCGCGAGACGGGCGCGCGGCCCGTCTCGTGTTCAATGCATCGTTTCGGTTTCCACCTCGGCCTCGCGGCTCGCCTGCGCCGCGCGCGCCCCGGCCGGCGCGGCCTTGATCCGGCGGCGCGTGCGCACCAGTTCGGCCAGCTGCCACGAACCGAGCGCCAGGCAGCCGAACAGCACCTCGCGGCCGCGCTTGACCAGCGCGAGCGACAGCGCCGTCTCGCGATCGACGCCGAACATCTGCGCGAGCAGCACGACGGTCGCTTCCTGCACGCCGAGACCGCCCGGCACCATGAACGCCGCATGCCGCACGGCCTGCGTCATCGCCTCGATGGCGATCGCGCCGCCGATCGATACCGGATGGCCGAGCAGCGCGAGCGCCCAGTAAATTTCGAGCGCGCCAAGCACATAGCCGGACAGCTGCCAGAAAAACGCGCTGAACAGCAGGCCGGTGCGCGACATCAGCCCATCGATGTCGGCATCGAGCCGCTTGCCGTCGACGCCCTGCAGCAACCGGTGCGAATCGCCGAGCAGACGCCCCGCGAATCGCTCGATCGCGTGGAAGATTCCGCCGCGCCGCATCAGCACGACGCCGAGCACCGGCAGCGGCAGCGTCAGCAGCAGCGCGAGGCCGATCGTGCCGCCGCCCATGTCGTGCGTCGTCGCGAGCAGCAGCACGAGGCCGAGCGCGGCAAACGCATACTGGACGACGATCGTCACCAGCACCTCGACGATCACCGACGCGGTCACGCGGCTCGCATCGGGCACCTGCCAGCGCGCCATCCGGATCCCGACCAGCTCGCCGCCGATCCCAACCACCGGCAGCAGCCGGTTCACGGCTTCGCGCACGGTCGCGACCCACCACAGGAACGACAGCGGCGCGCGCCGGTCGAGCAGCTGGTGCCACGCATACGCGTCGAGCAGCAGCGGCAGCGCGTGGAACGGCACGAGCCACAGCAGCGCGAAACCGGCGCGCTCGAGCATCTGGGTCACGTCGCCGATGCCTTCGTGCAACCCGAGCGCGAGGAGGATGCCGATGCCGAGCGGCCAGCCGAGCCATTTGATCCACTTGGTCATGACGGCTGCGCTCCCGGTGCGCGCGACGATTGCGCGCCGCGACGCACCGCGGGCTGGCCGAATACGTCGGCAAAACTGCCGGTCGCGACGCCCGCAGCCTTCAGCGCGGCCGCGACGCGCGGCGACAGCAGCGCGTCCAGTTCGTCGACCGGACGGTAATCGGCCATCGTCGGCGTGATCGGGCCGTCGCCCGCTTCGGCCGGATGGCAGTAGATCTCGCCGACTCCGGGTGGCAGCTTGGCCAGCGCGTCGAGCAGCACGGCCTCGTCCATCGCGCCCGTATGCTCGATCCCGACCACATAGTCGTTATGTGCGAGCCCCGCGCGGTCGAGCCGCGCGCGCACCAGCGCGATCCACGGCTTGAGCAGCGCGGGCGCGCTCGTTTCGTACGGCAGCCGCACCGCGCGCAGCCCGTAGTCGCGGCCGATGTCGATGATCATCGACAGCACGGTCGGATGCAGGTGGAAATGCTTGTGCGCGTTCACGTGGTCGAGCGGCAGGCCGCTTGCCGCGAACACTTCGAACTGCGCGCGGATCTCGCGGCGCAGCTGCGCACGCACGTGCGGCAGGAAGAAGAAGCGGCAGCCGTCCTTCGCCATCGCGTCGCCGAACCGCCCGTCGGGGCCGACGAGCGCGGGGATCTCATGCGCGGGCAGCGTGGCCGGCCCATCCGCGAGGACCAGATGCAGGCCGACCGCGAGCGACGGCAGGCGCCGCGCGCGTTCGATCGCATCCTGCGCCGCGGGCGCACCGACCATCAGGCTCGCGGCGTTCAGCACGCCGTCGCGATGCGCGCGCTCGACCGCCGCGTTGACGCGCGGGTGCAGCCCGAAGTCGTCCGCGGTGAAGATCAGCGCCCGCGCCGCCCGCTGCGTCGTCACGAATCAGGCCTCGTGCGCGCGCAGGAAGCGGAAGAACTCGACGCCTTCGCGCAGCCGGCGCTTCATCATGTCCCAGCTCGTCAGCATTTCGCGGACGATCTCCCAGATCTTCGACGGACGGAAGTAGAACTGGCGATAGAACTGCTCGAGGTGGTGATAGATCTCGTCGCGCGACAGGTGCGCATAGCCGATCGCCGCCAGCTGCACGCCTTCCTTGCTCACCAGGTTGATGGTCTTGTTCTCTTCCATCCAGCCGTTTTCCACGGCCTGCTTGTAGAGCGTCGTGCCCGGATACGGCGCGGCGAGCGACACCTGGATCGTATGCGGATTGATTTCCTTCGCGTACTCGATCGTCTTCTTGATGGTTTCCTGCGTCTCGCCCGGCAGGCCGAGAATGAAGGTGCCGTGGATCTTGATGCCGAGCTTCTTGCAGTCCGCGCTGAAGCGGCGCGCGAAATCGGTGCGCACGCCCTTCTTGATGTTCACGAGGATCTGGTCGTCGCCGGATTCGAAGCCGACCAGCAGCAGGCGCAGGCCGTTTTCCTTCATGACCTTCAGCGTCTTGTACGGTACGTTCGCCTTCGCGTTGCACGACCACGTCATGCCGAGCTTGCCCAGGCCGATAGCGATGGCTTCGGCGCGCGGCAGGTCGTCGGTGAAGGTGTCGTCGTCGAACATCAGTTCCTTCACTTCGGGCATGTTGTCGCGGATCCACTTCGCTTCGGCGAGCACGTTCTCGACCGAGCGCGTGCGGTAGCGATGGCCGCTGACCGTCTGCGGCCAGAGGCAGAACGTGCAGCGCGACTTGCAGCCGCGGCCCGTATAGATCGACACGTACGGGTAGTTCAGGTAGCCGATGAAGTAGTTGTCGATCTTCAGGTCGCGCTTGTAGACGGGCGCGACGAACGGCAGTTCGTCCATGTTCTCGAGGATCGGACGCGCTTCGTTGTGCTCGATCGAGCCGTCCTTCGCGCGCCAGCTCAAGCCCTTGATCTCGGGGAACGGCTTGCCTTCGGCGATTTCCTTGCAGGTGTAGTCGAATTCCTCGCGGCACACGAAGTCGATCGCCTCGCTCGCCGTGAGCGAATTGTGCGGATCGACCATCACCTTCGCGCCCACCATGCCGACCAGCATCGACGGCTTCATCTTCTTCAGATCCTGCGCGAACATCGCGTCGGTCGGGAAGGACGGCGTGCTCGTGTGGATGATCACGAGATCGTAGTCGTTGGCGATCTTCAGCGTCTCTTCGACCGACAGGCCGTCGGCCGGCGCGTCGACGACGCGGCTGCCCGGCACGAGCGCCGCCGGCTGCGCGAGCCACGTCGGGTACCAGAAGGAACGGATTTCGCGCTTCGCCTGGTAGCGCGAACCGGCTCCGCCGTCGAAGCCGTCATACGAAGGGGCCTGCAAGAACAGCGTTTTCATGAATGCTCCGGTAGCCTGCATAGTTCGATTCGTTTCAACGATTCAGTCAATCAACCGCGGGCCGCCCTGCCGGCGCCCGCCTCTCTGTCATGTCGCGTCGCGCGGGCGTTGCCGCGCGGCGCGTCTCGGCCTTCGGGCCGGATTCGATCGGGACCGCACGCATGGCCGGCTCCCTCGGGAAACGCACCTCAGCGGCCGTCCCCGCCTTCCACTGCCGCCGTCGCGCGTTCGCCGCCGACGACCGTCATCCTCGCGCCACGCCACACGACGTGCGTGCCGAACGCGGCCGCGAGCCATTCGAGCGCGAGCAGCGTGTCGCGCACCGCGACGAGCGGCAGATCGCGCCAGAAGGCGCACCAGCCGTCCTCGCCGCGCGCGTGCAGCACGAGCCGCCCGAACGCACCGACGACGGCCGCGCCACCCGCCAGCGTCCCGGCGACGGTGCCGTCGAGGCGCAGTGCCAGTGCCGCGCCGATCGCGAGCCACGGCGCGGTAAACGTGATGAACAGGAACGCGAAGCCGGCAGGATTCAGCGAACGGATCGTGCGCAGCCAGCGCGTCTCGCGGTGCCAGAGCGGCCCGAACGACGGCTCGATCACGTCGGTCGCGACCTCGACCTCGGACAGCACGGTGCGCCGCCCGAGGCGACGCGGCAGCTCGGCAAGCCAGAAATCGTCGGCCAGTTCGTCCTTCAACGCGATGAAGCCGCCGATCCGGGCGAGCGTGTCGCGCGTCAGCGCGAGCGTCGCGCCGAAGCCGAAGCGGCTCGAGCGGCCGAGGTGCGTGATCCGTACCGACGGCGCGAACCAGGCATCGACGAACTGCGCGCCGATCCGCGTCCAGAACCCGCCGACGCTGCGCGCATGATACAGGCACGTGACGACCCCGACCGACGCGTCGGCGAGCGGCGCCGTCACGCGCTCCAGATAATCCGGCTTCACCGCGATGTCGCTGTCCGCGATCACGATGCGGCCGTACTTCGCCCGCTCGGCCAGATTGATCAGGTTGCTGACCTTCAGGTTCTTGCCGTGCACGCGCGCGTCAATCACGAGCGTGATGTCGCATTCGGGATAATCGGCGCGCAGCCGCTCCACCACGGCGATGGCCGGATCAGCCGCCGAAGCGACCCCGAACAGCACTTCATGGCGCGGGTGACGCTGCTCGCAGAACGTCGCGAGGTTCTCGTACAGGTGCGGCTCCGCGCCGCACAGCGGTTTGAGCACGCTGACTGGCTCGAAGCCGTCGCGCGCGGCGGTGCGCGGCGTGCGCGGCTGCGGCGCGAACGCGGCGACGAGCGCGTAGCCAGCCGCGGCCAGCGTGAACACGGTCAGGAGCCAGTCCAGCAGCGTGACGGCCGGCGTCATGCGCGATGCCCTCCGGCAACGCGCGCGCCCTGCCGATCGATCGAACCGGGTTGAACGTGATTGGATATTCCGACAGCAACGAACGCGGGCACGACCCGACTCCTTGTTCCAGCAGCGTCTGTGTAATGGGGAGGCACGGCCCATTCCCCGAAGGCGGCCATGCCCGGCTTCGCGTGGCATATCCTCGCGCGATGCCCGGACGGGATGCGGGAAGATTCGAATGGCTACCATCGGCACAACATGGACAAGCGCCGGATTTTATCAGCCCGAGCCGACGTGCGCTCGGACGCCTCGCGTAACGGACTGGTGCGATTTCGGCAAAGCTGTGCGACCGGGGAACCATTCTGGTGCAACCCCGTTCACGTTAGCGTAAGCGCTTTGCAGGCATATTGCAGTCTTGAAAATCAAACGTTTCGTGGAAATTTGTACGTCGATGCGAAGACACGCGCAATCGCGGTAAAGATCGGTAACTATTTGGTGATTGGGTCCATTTTTGCAACAATCACCAGACCTTACCTTGCACCCCTGAAAGGCGCATGGGTATCCGCGCGTCGCCAGCGCGTTCCGGAACCCTTTGGCAAAATCGTCGCCATCTGTTGCGCATGCGCATCACCGCGCCCCTCCCTTTCGAAGGCCACCCGATGATTCCGTTTTCCGTACTCGATCTCGCTCCCATTCCCGCCGGCGCAGACGCTGCCCAGGCGTTCCGCAACACCGTCGATCTCGCACAGCACGCGGAGCGCCTCGGTTATCGGCGCTACTGGCTCGCCGAACATCACAACATGCCGGGAATCGCGAGCGCGGCGACCGCCGTCGTGATCGGTCACGTGGCGGGCGCGACGAAGACGATCCGTGTCGGCTCGGGCGGGATCATGCTGCCGAACCATGCGCCGCTCGTGATCGCCGAGCAGTTCGGCACGCTCGCGTCGCTGTATCCGGGGCGCATCGACCTCGGGCTCGGCCGCGCGCCCGGCACCGACCAGACGACGTCGCGCGCGCTGCGCCGCGACCTGATCGGCAGCGCCGACTCGTTTCCGGACGACGTCGCCGAGCTGCAGCGCTACTTCGCGGAGCCGGTGCCCGGCCAGCGCGTGCGCGCGGTGCCCGGCGCGGGGCTGGACGTGCCCGTGTGGCTGCTGGGTTCGAGCCTCTTCAGCGCGCAGCTCGCCGCGATGCTCGGGCTGCCGTTCGCGTTCGCGTCGCACTTCGCGCCGGACTATCTGATGCGTGCGCTCGAGCTGTATCGCGGGCAGTACCGGCCGTCGGCCGCATGGCCGAAGCCGCATGCGATGGTCGGGGTCAACGTGTTCGCGGCCGATACCGATGACGAGGCCCGGCGCCTCTTCACGTCGCTGCAGCAGCAGTTCATCAACCTGCGCCGCGGCACGCCGGGCAAGCTGCCGCCGCCCGTCGACGCGCTCGAGGCGAGCGAGTTCGAACTCGCGAACGTCGCGCACGCGCTGTCGTTTGCGGCCGTCGGCTCGCGCGACACGGTGCGCGACAAGCTGCGCGACCGGATCGCGCAGACGGGCGCGGACGAGGTCATCATCACCGCGCAGATCTACGATCACGCCGCACGGGTGCGCTCGTTCGAACTGGCGGCACAGATCCGCGACGAACTCGCGAACGAAACCTGCTGACCGGGCGGGTGCGCCCGCGCACACGTCATTGCGGCGGGTGCACCGCCTCCATCCCCTCGAGCAGCGCCTTGTGGAACGCGTCCGGGTCCTGGATCTGCGGCGCGTGCCCGAGCGCCGGGAATTCGACGAGCTGCGCGCCGGGAATCGCCGCCTGCGTGCGTTTCGCGAGTTCCGGGTAACGACCGAGCTTCGCGTGCACGTCGGGCGGCGCCACGTCCTTGCCGATCGCGGTCGTGTCCTTGTCGCCGATCAGCAGCAGCGTCGGCACGCGGATCGCGCCGAGTTCGTAGACCACCGGCTGCGTGAGGATCATGTCGTAGATCAGCGCGGAGTTCCACGCGACCGCGTCGCGGCCCGGGCCGCGATACATGCCGGCGAGCATCTGCACCCAGCGCTCGTAGGACGGTGCCCACTTGCCCGCGTAGTAGGTCGCCTGCTCGTAGCGGCGGATGCCGTCCGCCGTCGTCTTCTGCTCGCGTGCATACCAGTAGTCGACCGACAGCGGCGGCACGCCGAGCGCCTTCCAGTCCTCGAGGCCGATCGGGTTCACCAGCACGAGCTGCTCGGTCGCCTTCGGGTACGTCAGCGCGTAGCGCATCGCGAGCATCCCGCCCGTCGAATGTCCGACGATCGTCGCCGACTTCACGCCGATCGACTCGAGCAGCGCATGCGTGTTGCGCGCGAGCTGCTGGAAGCTGAACTGGTAGCGCTCGGGCTTCGACGATTTGCAGAAGCCGATCTGGTCCGGCGCGATCACGCGATAGCCGGCGCGGCTCAGCACGCCGATCGTGTCCTCCCACGTCGCCGCGCAGAAGTTCTTCCCGTGCAGCAGCACGACGGTGCGGCCGTTCGGGTGCGCCGGCCGCACGTCCATGTACATCATCTCGAGGGTTTCGCGCTGGGACACGAACGCGTAGCGGTGCACCGGCTCCGGATAGGCGAAGCCTTCCAGGCGGGGGCCATACGCGGGCCCGTCGTTACCGGCAGGCGCCGGGACGGCGGCCGCGGCTGGCGTCGCGCATGCGGCAGCGACACCCGCGCCGAGCACGGCGGCACGCGCGAGGGACAACATCTTGCAAATCGAGGGCATGGCGATCACGGTAATGGGAAATGCACGCGGGCAACCAGGCGGCCCCGCGCACCGCGATTCTACGCGGTCGGGCTGACGACGGCGCGCAACACTCGATGACTGCGCGGCTTCCGCGCACGCGACGATCTCGGGTATCGTGTGACGTGACCCTGAAACGCCTGCAGGCGAACGCTCATGAAAAACGTCCTCAGCATTCAGTCGCACGTCATCTACGGACACGCCGGCAACAGCGCGGCCGTGTTCCCGATGCAGCGCCTCGGCGTCAACGTCTGGCCGCTCAACACCGTCCAGCTGTCGAATCACATGCAGTACGGCCACTGGGCCGGCAGCGCGATCGATGCCGCGAAGATGGAGCAGCTCGTCGACGGCGTCGCCGCGATCGGCGCGCTCAAGCGCTGCGACGCGGTGCTGTCCGGCTTCGTCGGCTCGCCCGCGCAGGCGCGCGCGACGGTCGAGATCGTGCGCACGGTGAAGGCGATGAACCCGAACGCGTGGTACTTCTGCGATCCGGCGCTGGGCCAGACGGGCGGCATCCGCCCCGAACCCGGCGTCGAGGAATTCATCGTCCAGGAGATGCCAGCGCTCGCGGACGGCATGTCGCCGAACCACACCGAGCTGCAGAAGCTCGCCGGGCGGCGCATCGAGACCGTCGCCGAAGCCGTCGATGCCTGCCGCGCGCTGATCCGCCGCGGCCCGAAGATCATCCTCGTCAAGCACCTGCACGACCGCAACAGCCCCGCCGACCGCTTCAACATGCTCGCCGTCACCGAGACCGAGGCGTGGATCGGCCAGCGCCCGCTGTATGCGTTTCCGCGCCATCCGGTCGGCGTCGGCGACCTCACCAGCGCCATCTTCGTCGCACGCCGGCTGCGCGGCGACTCGGTGCGCGCCGCGTTCGAGCACACGCTCGCGGCCGTGCACGCGGTCGTGAAGGCGACCTACGACGCGCGCCGCTACGAGCTCGAACTCGTCGCCGCGCAGGATGAAATCGCCCGCCCGAGCGAATGGTTCGGCGCGTGGGTGACGGACGCCTGACGCCGCCGCATCCGCGTCGCCGGCGCGCCATCTGCTGTCCTGCTGTCCTGCTGTCCGCGTCCCCGTTTCCCTTGCACCACGACCGCCGGCCGTTGTCCGTTCAACGCCGCGCCTGCAAACGTTTCCGGACTTCACATGAATGACACCGAATACTCGCTATGCTCGCGGCGGCACGACCGGTGCAGCCGCATCCTGCGCCGCAGACGCGCCCGTTATTTCCCGCATGTCCCGCCAACCGGCTCCCCCTTTAACGCACGATAACGACCATGACCCGATCGAACCGTCGTGACTTCCTGCGCGTCGCCGCCGGCACCGCCGGCGCCGCCGCGCTGAACCTGTTCCCGCCCGTGATCCGCGATGCGCTCGCCATTCCCGCGAACCGCCGTACCGGCACGATCCGCGACATCGAACACATCGTGATTCTGATGCAGGAGAATCGCTCGTTCGACCATTACTTCGGCACGATGCGCGGCGTCCGCGGCTTCGGCGACCCGCGCCCGCTGCGCCTCGCGAACGGCAAGTCGGTGTTTCACCAGCCGGTCGGCCCGGCCGAGCTGCTGCCGTTCCACCCGGGCGCCGACAAGCTCGGTTTGCAGTTCCTGCAGGACCTGCCGCACGGCTGGCAGGACATGCACGCCGCGTGGAACAAGGGCCGCTACGACCAGTGGGTGCCGAACAAGGGCACCACGACGATGGCGTACCTGAAGCGCGACGACATTCCGTTCCACTACCAGCTCGCCGACGCGTTCACGATCTGCGACGCGTACCACTGCGCGATCCCGAGCTCGACCGACCCGAACCGCTACTACATGTGGACCGGCTACGTCGGCAATGACGGCACGGGCGGTGGCCCGGTGCTCGGCAACGAGGAAAAGGGCTACGGCTGGACGACCTATCCGGAAGTGCTCGAGCAGGCCGGCGTGTCGTGGAAGATCTACCAGGACATCGGCACGGGGCTCGACGCGAACGGCTCGTGGGGCTGGACGCAGAACCCTTACATCGGCAACTACGGCGACAACGCGCTGCTCTACTTCAACCAGTACCGCAGCGCGCTGCCCGGCACGCCGCTGTACGACAAGGCGCGCACCGGCACCAACATCAGCGCCGGCGGCACGCTGTTCGACGTGCTGCAGCAGGACGTGAAGAACGGCACGCTGCCGCAGGTGTCGTGGATCTGCGCGCCGGAAGCGTACTCGGAGCACCCGAACTGGCCGGCGAACTACGGCGCGTGGTACATCGAGCAGGTGCTGAAGGCGCTCGTGTCGAATCCGGACGTGTGGAGCAAGACCGCGCTCTTTATCACCTACGACGAGAACGACGGCTTCTTCGATCACGTGCAGCCGCCGTTCGCGCCGCAGTCGCGCGACAACGGGCTGTCAACGGTCGCGACGACCAACGAGGTGTTCGCCGGCGATGCGTCGCACATGGCCGGCCCGTACGGGCTCGGGCCGCGCGTGCCGATGCTGGTGGTATCGCCGTGGACCAAGGGCGGCTGGGTCTGTTCGCAGACCTTCGATCACACGTCGCTCCTGCAATTCATCGAAGCGCGCTTCGGCGCGCAGTACGCGGTCACCGCGGCGAACGTGTCGCCGTGGCGCCGTACGGTGTGCGGCAACCTGACGTCCGCGTTCGACTTCGCAACGCCCGACGCAAGCTGGCCACAGCTCCCGGACACGAGCGGCTACGCGCCGCCCGACCGCAACCGTCACCCCGACTACATCCCGGTGCCGCCGGTCGTCCAGCATCTGCCGAAGCAGGAGGCCGGCCTGCGTCCGGCGCGCGCGCTGCCGTACGAACTGTTCGTGCACGGCCGGATCGACAACGCGAGCGGCCAGTTCCGGCTGACCTTCGCGAACACCGGCGCGGCGGGCGCGGCGTTCCAGGTTCAGGCGCGCAACCGCGTCGACGGCCCGTGGACCTACACGGTCGATGCCGGCAAGCGGCTCTCCGACACGTGGAGCCCGGCGCCGTCGCTCGGCCTGTACGACCTCGACGTATACGGCCCGAACGGCTTCTATTGCCACTTCCGCAGCCCCGCCGCGTCGGCGGTCGGCCCCGCGAGCGTCAACCCCGAGGTGATCTACGGCTACGACGTCGCGAACGGCAACATCACGCTGCGCCTGATGAACCGCGGCCACAAAACCGTGCGGCTCAAGGTGACGAACGCATACGGCCACGGCCATGCACGTGAGTTCGACCTCAAGCCGGGTACGCACGTCGACGACTACTGGGACCTGCGCGGCAGCAACGGCTGGTATGACCTGACCATCAGCGACGGCAAGCCGCTCGGATTCCAGCGCCGCTTCGCGGGCCACGTCGAGACCGGCCGCCCGAGCACCAGCGACCCGCTGATCCGCACGACCGCGGCGCACGACGACGCCGAAGCCGCATCGGACGCGCTGTCCGACTGACGGCTCGCATGACGCGGCGCGGCCCCGGCGGGCCGCGCCGTGTCTGCCCCCCACTGCCGCCCGCCTTCCGACCCGTTGCGCTCGCGACGGGAAACTCCCGATACCAGCCGCCCACGCTCGCGTAGAAGCTATGCGCAAATCCGCACCGAATGCGCAGCAAATTGCCAAGACCCGCGCATATCGGCGACCTATATATCGAAGCGATCGGGGCTCCTCGCAGAGCCTGACGGGAGATTCTTCCGGGAAGCATCAGCATGCCAACCTCCCCGCCCGATTCCGAGAAGCGGTCGAACCGCCCGCCCGTCGCACGCGCCCGGCCCGCCGGCTGCGTGCGGTACCCACCCGCTGGTGTAAGAACAAGAGGAACGAACATGAAATTCCGTCATTCCCTGTTGTCGGTATCGGTCGTATCTGCGGTAGCTCTCCTCTCGCAACAGGCCGCTCAGGCGGCCGACTCAACCGACGTGAAGGTCGGCTTCGCCGCGCCGCTCACCGGCGTGAACGCCGGTTACGGGAAGGATCTCCAGAACGGCGTGCAGCTCGCGCTCGACGATGCGGCCGCGCAGAAGATCCAGATCGCCGGCAAGCCCGCGCACTTCAACCTCGTCGTGCAGGACGACCAGGCCGACCCGCGCATCGGCGTGCAGGCCGCCCAGGCGCTCATCGACCAGAACGTGTCGGTGGTGGTCGGCCACTTCAACTCCGGCACGACGATTCCGGCGTCGGTGGTCTACGACAAGGCCGGCATCCCGGTGATCGACCCGGCCGCGACCAACCCGACGCTCACGTCGCGCGGGCTCGCGAACATGTTCATGGTGATCGCGACCGACGGCCAGAACGCCGGCAACGCGGGCAAGTACGCCGTGGACGTGACCAAGGCGAAGCGCATCGCGATCATCGACGACCGCACCGCGTTCGGCCAGGGCGAGGCCGACGAGTTCGAGAAGGCCGTGAAGGCGGCCGGCGGCAACATCATCGGCCGCGAGTTCACCAGCAACCAGGCGGTCGACTTCCGCGCGCAGATCACGAGCCTGAAGGGCAAGAATCCCGACCTGATCTTCTTCGGCGGTCTCGATTCGCTCGCCGCGAACTTCATCAAGCAGATGCGCCAGCTCGGGCTGAACGCGCAGTTCGTCGGCGGCGGCGGCGTGAAGGACAACGAGTTCATCAAGATCGCCGGCCCGGCCGCGGAAGGCGCAATGGCGTGGGAATACGGACGGCCGCTCGATGAGCTGCCGCAGGGCAAGGATTTCGAGCAGCGGTTCAAGAAGCGCTTCGGTGTCGACGTGCTGTCGTATGCGCAGTTCGGCTACGACGCGGCGTGGGCGGCGATCAAGGCGATGCAGGCGGTCAACTCGACCGATCCGAAGGTCTATCGCCCGGCGTTGAAGAAAGTCGATTTCGAAGGTGTCACCGGCCGCATCTCGTTCGCGAGCGACGGCTCGCTGAAGAGCGGGATGTCGACGCTGTATCAGGTGAAGAGCGGTACGTGGAAGACCATCGTGACGAAGGGAGGCTGATCGAGCGGGATCGGCTGCCTGGATAGCCAGGCGGCCTGGGGGCGGGCCACGGCGGAAAACGCCGCCCCGCCTTCTCTCGCACGATGCGCGTGCCGACGGATGCGTCGCCAGCAATAAAACGATCGGCGCAATCGCACCGATCTTATACGATGACTGATGTTGCGGCGATATTCGACGTGACCCGCGGCATTGTGCGGGCCGTCTCGTCAGCTGGCCTGCGTGTCGCGTTCCGCCTCGGCCGCCTCGTGCGCACGGCGCAGCCGCTCGCGGCTGTTGGTCAGGTGCGTGCGCATTGCGGCACGCGCGGCCTCCGGGTCGTGACGCGCGATCGCCTCGTAAATGTCTTCATGCTCGTGATTGAGCCGGCCGACATAGCGCTCGAGGTCGTCACCGGCGAAGCGCGCCGAATTCACGCGCGTGCGCGGAATGATCGACGCGCCGAGCTGCGTCATGATGTCGACGAAGTAGCGGTTGCCGGTGGACTGCGCGATCTGCAGGTGGAACTGGAAATCGAGCTGCGCCGTGTCGCGACCGCCGCCCGCCCCCGACGCGATTGCGTCGAGCGCCCGCCGCAGCGCGGCGAGGTCGGTATCGTTCGCGCGCTGCGCGGCGAGGCTCGCGCATTCGCTTTCGAGGCTGATGCGCAGCTCGAGCACGGCTAGTACGTCGCGCAGCGTCGTGATGGTCGCGGGATCGATGCCGAGTGCCTGGCGGCGCGTCGGTTCGAGCACAAAGCTGCCGATGCCGTGGCGCGTCTCGACGAGGCCGCTCGCCTGCATCCGCGAGATCGCTTCGCGCACGACCGTGCGGCTGACGCCCTGCGCCGCCATGACTTCGGTTTCGGTCGGCAGCTTGTCGCCGGGACGCAGCGTGCCGTTTTCGATCTGCGCGGTCAGCGCGTCGACGACATCTTGTGCGAGGCTGCGTGCGCGACGGCGCGGCGCTGCGGGAAGCGTGGGCACGGACATGAGGCCGGTTCCTTTTTGAATGATCGTAATGTGAGCCGAGGGTTTACGCGGGGTTTGAGCGAACGCCGATGATTCATTATACTGCGTCACAAGTCATCCGACGACTGATGATAGCGATACGGATCTCCTGTTGACCAAGGCTGGTGTACAAGCACCTGCCGGGTCCCGTGGTTCGCGATCGGCCAGCATTCGCGCTTGTGCGCGGCTGCCGGCGCCCGGTTTCACGGTCGACACCGAAGCGCGCATCCGCGCTTGGCTCCGGTCCGCCGCGACACCGGCATCAAGCGGGTCGCCCTCACCCTTTCGGGTTGCTGTCGACATGCGGGGCTTGCGCGCCGCGCACGTCGGTTGTCGAATGATCGCACCTCCCGCCGCGCGCGGCAAAGCTTTTGCCGCACGGCATTGCCCACTCTTTCGCCATCGCCGCCATGAACGCCGTCACTGCCTCGCCTTCCCACGACACGCCGCGCATCGTCGACCTGCAAGCCATCCCGGTCGCCGGCCACGACAGCATGCTGCTCAACCTGAGCGGTGCGCACGGCCCGTTCTTCACCCGCAACCTCCTGATCCTGAAGGACAGCGCGGGCCGCACCGGCGTCGGCGAGGTGCCGGGCGGCGAAAGCATCCGCCGCACGCTCGAGGATGCGCGCGCGCTCGTCGTCGGTCAGCCGGTCGGCAACTACCATGCGGTGCTCAACGACGTGCGGCGCACCTTTGCCGACCGCGACGCGAGCGGCCGCGGCCTGCAGACCTTCGACCTGCGCACCACGATCCACGCGGTCACCGCGCTCGAAGCCGCGCTGCTCGACCTGCTCGGCCAGCACCTCGGCGTGCCCGTGGCCGCCCTGCTCGGCGAGGGGCAGCAGCGCGAGCGCGTCGAGATGCTCGGCTACCTGTTCTACGTCGGCGACCGGACGCAAACCGCGCTGCCCTATCGCGACGGCCGCGGCGCGACCGACGACTGGACGCGCGTGCGCGACGAGGCCGCGCTGACACCCGAGGCGGTCGTGCGCCTCGCCGAAGCCGCGCATGCGCGCTACGGGTTCAACGACTTCAAGCTGAAGGGCGGCGTGTTCGAAGGCGCGCGCGAGATCGAAGCCGTGACGGCGCTCGCCGAGCGCTTCCCCGACGCGCGCGTGACGCTCGATCCGAACGGCGCGTGGTCGCTCGACGAGGCCGTGCGGCTGTGCCGCGACCTGCATCACGTGCTCGCCTATGCGGAAGATCCGTGCGGTGCGGAAAACGGCTACTCGGGCCGCGAGGTGATGGCCGAATTCCGCCGCTCGACCGGGCTGCCGACGGCGACCAACATGATCGCGACCGACTGGCGGCAGATGGGCCATGCGGTGCAGTTGCAGGCGGTCGACATCCCGCTCGCCGACCCGCACTTCTGGACGATGCAGGGCTCGGTGCGCGTCGCGCAGATGTGCCGCGACTGGGGCCTCACGTGGGGCTCGCATTCGAACAACCACTTCGACGTGTCGCTCGCGATGTTCACGCACGTCGCGGCCGCCGCACCCGGTCGAGTCACCGCGATCGACACGCACTGGATCTGGCAGGACGGCGAACGGCTGACGCGCGAGCCGCTGAAGATCGAGAACGGGCTCGTGGAAGTGCCGAAGCGTCCGGGTCTCGGCATCGACATCGACATGGATGCGGTCGCGGTCGCGCACGAGTTGTACAAGCAACACGGGCTCGGCGCGCGCGACGATGCAGCCGCGATGCAGTATCTGATTCCGGGCTGGACGTTCAACAACAAGCGCCCCTGCCTCGTGCGTTGAGCGCAGGACGAGCCAGGCGGCTGGTCCGCCCGGCCGGAAGGCCTAACCGGCCGCCCCGATCCCCCGCGCCATTCCCGACGCGGCGAACACGATGACCATCACGAGCATGGCCTGCCAATGGCCGATGCGCACATAGGTCCGTGCGCGGCCCAGATCGGGCATCTGCTGTTGCCGCGCGGCGATGCGCCAGCGGATCAGCCCGAGCATCGGCACGATCTCGAGCAGGAGGATCAGCACGAGCGCGGTCATCTTGAGGTGAAAGAGCGGCGCGTGAAGGTAATACGCGGCGCCCTTCTCGAAGCCGCCGAACGCGCGCGCGAGCCCCGTCGCGATCAGCACCAGCGCGGACAATCCCCAGGCCGCGTCGGCCTTGAACACGCCGGGCAGGTCGGTGGCCTGCGCCGACGCGATGACCCGGCGCAGCGCGCGGTTGCGCCCCGCGATCGCGGCGAACGCGACGCCGAACGCCATGAGGTGAACGGCTGCCAGCAACCAGCGAACGATCATTGCGCCTCCTTGTCGCCCGCGCGCCGCGCAGGCCTTGTCAGACGATCTGCTTGAGCGCGGCGTCGAGCGCGAGCACCGCAACGCGGTCACCCTCGGTCGCGAGCGGCGCGCGCATCACGATCTGCCGGTTATGGCCGACGGCCGCCGGAGAATCCCACAGCAGTTCCACCTTCGGCCGCCGAAACAGGCTGCCGCGACGCGGCGGCACGGCGGCCGCCTGCGCGCCCTGCTCGGCCGCGGCGGACGCGCCCCGGCCGGGCCAGCGCACCGACAGTTCGCGCGCGTCGTACTGGCCGACCTTACGGCTCTCCATCCAGACGATCGCGGTACGCGTGAGCGTATCGAGCGAGATCGCGTAGCGGCCGACCGCGAAGCGTCGCGCGGCCACGTTGGTGCGCCACAGCGGCCGCGGGCGACACATCCACACGATCGCCGCATACAGCGCCGGCGCGGCGATGAGCCAACCGTTGGTCGCCGTCACCGCGTGCAGCGCACGGCGCCAGCCGGCCGCCCACGCGAACGCGCCGATCGACCACACGGCAAACAGGAAACCGATCAGCGCGAAGACCCGCAGCGCCTGGCGCAGCCACTGCGGCAGCGGATGGAACGGCCGCTCGGCGCGCGCGACGGCGCCCGGCAGCGCGAGCAGCAGGAAAATCAGCACGAGATAGACGAACGCCCACGGCGACGACACCATCGCCGACAGCGACGCGCGATAGCCCATCTGCGACATCGAGAACAGCCAGCGCGCGAGCAGCACGAGACCGATCGCGCGCAACGCGAAGATCACGCCGGCGCCGGGGGCCGGCGCTGCGCGCGTGGTTTTCGATCTCGCCAAGACTGCTCTCCTCTCGATGTTCGTGCGGGGCCGGATTTCGCGGCACGGCCATTATAGGGACATTACCGTCTGGACAGACGACCGGATGGCGTGCCGGGCCGCTTCCGGGACCGTTCGCGGCGCCGGGCGCGGCGAGAATACAACAGATCGGCGCCGCAGATGTGACAACGCCCCGCCGGGGACCCGGACGGGGCGTCAATGACGGCCTCAGCCGCAGTGCGGCCGACGCTCCGGCATCAGCCTGCGTTGACTTCGCGCAGCACCGTGCGGTGCTTCTGGCGCAGCAGTTCCTCGTAGCCCTTCACGTAGTTCTGCGCCATCACCTTCGACGAGAAACGTGCTTCGAACGCGGCGCGCACCTTCTCGCGCGGCAACGTATCGAGACGCTTGAGCGCCGCGACGGCCGACAGTTCGTCTTCGACGACGAAGCCCGACACGCCGTTTTCGATCACTTCCGGCACCGAACCGCGCTTGAATGCGATCACCGGCGTGCCGCAGGCCATCGCCTCGATCATCACCAGGCCGAACGGCTCCGGCCAGTCGATCGGGAACAGCAGCGCGTGCGCGTTGCCAAGGAATTCGGTCTTTTCCGACTCGCTGATTTCGCCGATGTACTCGACGTGCGGCAGCGCGAACAGCGGCTTGATCTTCTCTTCGTAGTACGCGCGGTCGGCCTTGTCGAGCTTCGCGGCGATCTTGATCGGCAGGCCGGCCTGCTCGGCGATGCGAATCGCGGTGTCGACGCGCTTCTCCGGCGAGATGCGGCCGAGGAACGCGAGGTAGCTCGGCTTCACGTTCGGGATCGGCGTCAGCAGGTTTTCCGGCAGGCCGTGGTACACGGTCGACAGCCAGTTCGCCTGCGGCAGCGGGATGCGCTGGTTGTCGGAGATCGACACGACCGGCACGTCGCTGAACGCGTTGAAGATCGGCTGCAGTTCCGGCAGGTCGAGACGGCCGTGCATCGTCGTCAGATGCGGGACCGGCTGGCGCGAGAACAGCGAGAACGGGTAGTAGTCGATGTGGCAGTGCAGGACGTCGAACTCTTCCGCACGGCGGCGCACCTGCTCGAGGAGCAGCATGTGCGGGGCCATCACGTCGCGGATCGTCGGGTCGAGGCGCAGCGCCTGCGGCCAGCACGCTTCGAGCTTCGCCGACGTTTGCGAATCGCCGCTCGCGAACAGCGTGACGTCATGCCCCATCTCGACAAGCGCTTCGGTGAGGTAGGACACCACTCGCTCGGTACCACCGTACAGTTTCGGGGGCACCGCTTCGTGCAACGGAGCGATTTGGGCGATTCGCATGCGTAACTCCTAAAAAATCGGCTAAAAACCAGGTATGGGTCGGCAACCTGCCGGCGGTCCGGGCTGGATGCATTTCGTCCGAAAATCGGACGAATCAGCCTGCCGGGGGCGTCGAACCCGCGCTGCTCAAGGAGCGTCGGCGACGCGACAGGCATAGAACGTTTGAAACGAAGACCCGTTGACAGGGGTTCGTAAAAACCTGGAATCGAACCCGGAGCCGATTATCTAGGGTTAATCCCGATACGGCGCACAACATTTCAAACACTTTACTTTGTTACAAAGGTGCAACACTTTGCAACCCGCGGACTTGGGCGTCCGTTCTAGAGTGGAAGGCCCTTTTGGCGTTCCGAGTCGTCCCCTCGCTGCCGGCATCGCGATTCCGGCGCATGCGGCAGGACGGATGCCGAATTTTATCTCAAAATTGGTCGCGCGCCCCTGACCAAGGCAAGATTCGCGCAGCGCAATGCACGGCCTTGTTTACAATGCCGGATTATTCAGTCCGGGCGACCGTGGGCTGCGATCCACCGATCCGCTCAATCACCGAATCACCGCACGCATATTTTGGAATCTCTCACCCCTGCCCAGCGCAACGCCCACAACGCGAAGCTGTCGAGCTACGCGCATCGGCCGATCGCGTTTCTGTTCCGCTACATCCGCCTGCATCCCGTCGCGCACCTGATCGTGCTCTGCAGCGTGCTGGCCGCCGTCGGCTGCGCGCTCGGCTCGCAATACGCGATCAAACACCTGATCGACGTGCTCGCGACCGGGCGTCATCATCCTGGCCCGCTGTGGAGTGCGTTCGCGCTGCTCGTCGGGCTGATCGCGGCCGACAACCTGCTGTGGCGCGTCGGCGGCTGGGTCGCCGCGCACACGTTCGTCGCGGTCACCGGCGACCTGCGGCGCGACCTGTTCCAGTACCTGATCGGCCATTCGCCGACGTACTATTCGGAAAAGCAGCCGGGCACGCTCGCGAGCCGCATCACCGCCACGTCGAACGCCGTCTATACGTCCGAGAACACGATGGCGTGGAACGTGCTGCCGCCATGCATCGCTGTGATGGGCGCGATCCTCATGATCATCGTGGTGAACCCGCTGATGGCCGCCGGCCTGCTCGGCTGTTCGGCCGTGCTCTCGGTCGTGTTGTTCAAGCTTGCCGGGCGCGGTTCCGCGCGCCATCACGCGTTCGCGTCGAAGGCCGCGGCGGTCGACGGCGAGCTCGTCGACGTGATCGGCAACATGGGCCTCGTGCGCGCGTTCGGGATGACGCTGCGCGAACAGAAGCGCTTCGGCGCAACGGTGAAGGCCGAGATGGACGCGCGCCAGCAAAGCCTGCTCTATCTCGAGAAGCTGCGCCTGCTGCACGCGGTGATCACCGCGATGCTGTCCGCCGGCCTGCTCGGCTGGGCACTGTGGCTGTGGGACCAAGGCCGCGCGACCTCCGGCGACATCGTGCTCGTCAGCTCGCTCGGCTTCACGATCCTGCACGGCACGCGCGATCTGGCGGTCGCGCTCGTCGACGTCACGCAGCATGTGGCGCGCCTGTCCGAAGCCGTGAAGACGCTGCTCGAGCCGCACGGGATGCCGGACCGCTCCGACGCGCAACCGCTGTCGGCCAAGGGCGGGCGCGTCGATTTCGAACGCGTGACGTTCGCGTATCCGCATCGCCGCGCGATCCTCGACCACTTCGACCTCCATATCGAACCGGGCCAGCGCGTCGGCCTCATCGGCAAGTCGGGCGCCGGCAAGTCGACCGTGCTCGCGCTGCTGCAGCGCTTCTACGACACGCAGGACGGCGCCGTGAAGGTCGACGGGCAGGACGTGAAGGCGATCACGCAGGACAGCCTGCGGCACGCGATCGCGCTCGTGCCGCAAGACATCTCGCTGCTGCACCGGACCATCTACGACAACATCGCATACGGCCGCCCCGAGGCGACCCGCGAGGAAGTGCTCGCCGCCGCGCGCGACGCCCGCTGCTCGGAGTTCATCGAGGCGATGCCGGAAGGCTATGACACGATCGTCGGCGACCGCGGCGTGAAGCTGTCGGGCGGCCAGCGCCAGCGCATCGCGATCGCGCGTGCGATCCTGAAGGATGCGCCGATCCTGCTGCTCGACGAAGCGACGTCCGCACTCGACAGCGCATCCGAGGAAGCGATCCAGAGCGCGCTCGACCGCCTGATGGTCGGCCGCACGGTGATCGCGATCGCGCACCGGCTGTCGACGCTGCGCAACTTCGACCGGATCATCGTGATGAGCAACGGCAAGGTGATCGACGACGGCAGCCCCGACGTGCTGCGCAACCGTCCGGGCCTGTACCGCGACCTGCTCGCGAAGCAGCACGGCCGCCATCACGCGCCCGACGGCACCGCACCGACCGGCGAACGCGTGGCCTGACGCCGCGCAGCGCAGCCGACAAAAAAAGCCGCCGTGCTTCGCGCACGGCGGCTTTTTTTCACGGCATCGCGCGGCCTCCGCCGTGCAGCGCGCGGGTTACACGCGCTGCAGGTCGCGCAGGAAGTTGTCGCGCCACACCGACACGTTGTTCTCGCGCAGCTGCGCGATCATGTCCGCATAGCGCGCGCGCCGCTCGGCGAGCGGCATCGTCAGCGCCTGCGACAGCGCATCGGCCATCCCGTCGATGTCGATCGGATTGACGATCAGCGCACCCGTCAGCTCGCGCGCTGCGCCCGCGAAACGCGACAGCACGAGCACGCCCGGATCGTCCGGATTCTGCGCGGACACGTATTCCTTCGCGACGAGGTTCATGCCGTCGCGCAGCGGCGTCACGAAGCCCACGCGCGCGAGGCGATACAGCGCGGCCAGCACCTGTCGGTCGTACTGGCGGTGAATGTAGAGGATCGGCGCCCAGTCGAGCTCCGCGTAGCGGCCGTTGATGCGCCCCGACTCCGCTTCGAGCTGCAGGCGGATGTCCTGGTACGCGCGCAGGTCGGCGCGCGTCGACGGCGCGATCTGCAGGAACGACACGCGGTTGCGGATCGACGCCTGGTGCTCCAGCAGCTTCTCGAACGCGCGGAACCGCTCGACGAGCCCCTTCGAATAATCTAGCCGGTCGACGCTCATGATCAGCTGGCGCCCGCGCAGCGACATGGCCATGCGCGCGGCCTTGCCGTTCTCGCCGGCCTGCGCGAGCGACGCGATCTCGTCCGGATACACGCCGATCGGATAGGCGGCCGCACGCAGCGTGTTGCCGAACGCGCTGACGCGCACCGTGCGCCCTTCGCGCGCCACTTCGCCGCCGGCCTCGAACTCGATGTAGTCGCAGAACGCGCGCAGGTCCGGCTCGGTCTGAAAGCCGAGCAGGTCGAACGCGCACAGCGACTCGACGAGCTCGCGATGCGGCGGCACGTTGACGAGCACCTGCGCGGCCGGAAACGGAATGTGTAGGAAAAAGCCGATGCGGTTCTTCACGCCGGCCGCACGAAGCGCACGCGCGAACGGGATCAGGTGATAGTCGTGCACCCAGATCACGTCGTCGTCCTGCAGCAGCGGCACGAGCTGCTGTGCGAGCCAGACGTTCACGCGGCTGTAGCCTTCGAACTCGTGGCGGTCGTACTGGATCAAGTCGGCGCGGTAATGAAACGCGGGCCACAGCGTCGCGTTCGAGAAACCTCGGTAGTACTGGTCGTAATCGCGGCGTGACAGCCCGACGGTCGCGAACGTCACGGGGCCGCGCTCCTCGACCCGGATCTGCGGCGCACCAGACGCGACCACCTCGCCGCTCCAGCCGAACCACATGCCGCCCGTCTCCTTCAGCGCGTCGTACACGCCGATCGCGAGGCCGCCCGCCGCCGGCTCGCCTTCCGAAATCGGGGCGACGCGGTTCGAAACGATGATGAGTCGACTCATGCGCCCTGCTGCTCCGCGCCAAGCCAGCGGGCGATCTGCTCGTGCAGCGCGTCGACCGAGTCGAGCCGCGTGCGGGCCGACGTCTCGCCCGCGCCGACCTTGATCGACAGGCCGCCGCGCGCGTTGACCACCGCGAAGCCCTTCTCGTCGGTCAGGTCGTCGCCCGCGAACAGCGGCACGCGGCCCGCGAACGGCGGCTCGTCGAGAAACGCGGCCAGCGCGCGCCCCTTGTCGACGCCCTTCGGCTTGATCTCGAATACCATCTTGCCGGGCTGCAGCACGTACGCATCCGCATATTCGGCGACGAGGCGCTCGGCCGCCTCGCGCGCGGCCGGCTCGCGCTCGGGCGCGTTGCGGTAATGCAGCGCGACGGCCGCACCCTTGATTTCGAGCAGCATGCCCGGATGACGGTCGACGACGGCCGCGAGCTCGCGCTCGATGCGCAGCAGCCGTTCGTCGTTGAAGCCGATACGCTGCGTGTCGCCGTTCGCATCGCGACGCTCGGCGCCGTGCAGGCCTGCGATCGGCAGGTCCGGCATGTTCAGGAACGTGTCGAGATTGTCGATGCCGCGACCCGACACGACGGCGACCGCACCGTGCGTGCGACGCCGCAGTTCATCGAGCAGCGTCAGCAGCGACGGTGGCACGTGAATGCTGTCGGGCGTCGGCGCCAGCTCGACGAGCGTGCCGTCGAAGTCGAAAAAGAACGCGGTATCGGTCAGGGACAGGGAAGCCGGAACGGATTGCATCGATTCGATGGTCTGAGGAGCGGCCTGCAAACGCGGGCCGCCGCTGCGAGAATGGAATTGTGCGCATCTTACCGCGCCTGCGTAGCGAGATGGGCGAAACCGGTGGCGGGCGAGCCTCGCGCAGCCATCCGCGTCAACTGCGACATATTGCCCCGCTCGCCCATGCCGTACGGGTTTCGAAAGGACGCAGGCGCAGGAATTGCGCTACAGTCTGCAACCGCCGGCCGCGCGACGCATGGCGCCGCGCCGGCCGACGACCGTTCCGTCCGATCGAGCCCCAGGATGTCGTCTGCCCGTCCCGCGCCGCACCGGCGCCTCTTCAGTCTGACCCGCTTCGTCCGCACGGTCGCGGCGCTGACCGCCGCCGTCGCGCTCGCCGCATGCACGCACGACGAGCAGAACTGGCACCTGACCAACGTCACGGGCCACCTGCCCGACCTGTCGTTCACGCTCACCGGCGGCGACGGCCATGCGGTCGACGCGAACGCGTTTCGCGGCCGCGTCGCGCTCGTCTACTTCGGCTATACGCACTGTCCGGACGTCTGCCCCGAAACGATGGCACGCCTGATGGAAGTGCTCGCGAAGCTCGGCCCGCGGGCGAACGACGTGCGCATCCTGTTCGTCTCGGTCGACCCCGCGCGCGACACGCCGCAGACGATGCAGGCGTACGTCGCCGCGTTCGACGCCGCCCACGCGCGCGGCCTGACCGGCACCGACAGCCAGATCGAATCGCTCGCGAAACGCTATCGCGTCGCGTACCAGATGGAAAAACGCGATCCGTCCGGCGGCTACGAGGTTACGCACAGCTCGGCCGTCTACATCTTCGACGCGAACGGTCGCGCGCGCCTGCTCGCGACCGACCGCGATTCCCCCGACGCCATCGCCGCCGATGTGCGCCGGATCATCGACACCGCCTCCACCACCTGAACTCCGACATGAAGACGCCCCTCAAGACGTTCGCCCTCCTCGCCGCGCTGTGCACCGGCGCGCACGCGTATGCCGCCGGCGCGATCATCGCGCAGAACGCATGGGTGCGCTGGCTGCCGAACAAGCTGCCCGCAGGCGGCTACGTGACGCTCGTCAACACGGGCGACAAGCCGGTCGATCTCGTCGACGTCGACAGCCCCGACTACGGGATGGCGATGCTGCACCAGACCGTGTCGAACGGCTCGACGCAGAAGATGGAAATGGTCGACAAGCTGACGATCCCCGCGCGCGGCAAGGTCGACATCGCGCCGGGCGGCTATCACTTCATGCTCGAGGAACCCAGGCACACGATCAAGCCCGGCGACACCGTGCGCCTGCGCCTGAAGTTCTCCGATGGCGAGACGGTCGACACGCCGTTCGCCGTGAAGTCGCCGGCCCAGGCGAAGTGATGCGCGCGCGATGAACGTCCTGTACTGGCTCGATCCGTGGGAACCGTCGCCGACCGTGGTCATCGCGGTGCTGACGGCCGCCGTGCTGTTCGCGCGCGGCGTGAAGAAGGCGAAGGTGTCGCCGCTGCGGCAGTTCTCGTTCTGGCTCGGGCTGACGGCGCTCTACATCGCGCTGCATACCCGGCTCGACTACTTCTTCGAGCACGAATTCTTCATGCACCGTGCGCAGCACCTCGTGCTGCATCACCTCGGGCCGTTCTTCATCGCGCTGGCCTACCCGGGCGCGGCGATCCGCGCGGGCATACCGTTTCGCTGGCGGCAGCGCTTCGTGCGCCCCGCGCTCGCGTGGGCGCCCATGCGCGCGACGCTCGACGTGGTGTTCCATCCGGTCGTCGCGGTCGTGCTGTTCGTCGGGCTGATCTATTTCTGGCTGCTATCGCCGATCCACTTCATCGCGATGCTCGACTGGCGCCTGTATCGCGTGATGAACTGGAGCATGGTAATCGACGGGCTGCTGTTCTGGTGGCTCGTCGTCGATCCGCGTCCCGCGCCGCCCGCGCGGCTGTCACCGGGCCGCCGGATCCTGATCGTCGTCGCGGCGATCCCGCCGCAGATCGCGCTCGGTGCGCTGATCTTCTTCACGCCGCACGAGTTGTATCCGATCTACTCGATCTGCGGACGCGCATTCACGTGGCTCAGCCCGCTGCGCGATCAGCAGATCGGCGGCCTGCTGCTTTGGATCCCGGGTTCGATGATGAGCGTGATCGGCGCGCTGATCGCGCTGCGGCACTGGCTGCGACTGTCGGCGCGCGGCCGCCTGGTCGACGAACGGGCGGCCGCCCGGCACGCGCAGAACTCGCCGGTGACTCGCGCCGCCCACTGACGGCGCGGCGCGCGGCGCGTCAGCCGCGCGCGCTGGTCATCCACACGTGCGGGATGCCGTCCTCGTCGTGCACGTCCGAGCTCGGCGCGAACCCGAATGCCCCATAGAAGCGCTGCAGATGAGCTTGCGCATGCAGGCTCACCTGCGCATCCGGCCACTGCGCGCGGATGAACTCGAGCGCGCGCGACAGCAACGCGTTGCCGAGGCCCGCGCCGCGAAACGGCGCGGTCGTCAGCACACGGCCGATGCGCACGTCAGTGTGCTGCGCATCCGGCAGCAGCACGCGCAGATAGCCGGCGAGGCGGCCCGCCGGGTCGTACGCGGCCAGGTGCCATGCGGCCTGATCCGCACCGTCGATGTCGCGATACACGCAGTTCTGCTCGACAACGAACACGGCGCTGCGCGCGTCGAGGATCGAATAGAGTTCACGCGCCGTCAGCGCGTCGAAGGATTTCCAGTGCCAGTCGAGATCGTCGGCGCGCACGGAGGCGGCAGGTGCGGAAGCGTTCATGGTCGGTCCTGAATCAAGCGCGCCGGCCGGCGCGCAGCAACCGATGATTATGCCTCGAAGCGCACGCGGCACGCGTGCCGCCGCGCCGCGCATGAAAAAAAGCCCCGCATTGCGCGGGGCCTGTCCGTCACACCGGCATCTGGCCGAAGCGGCCGCTGTTGAAATCGTCGATCGCAGTCCGGATTTCCTCTTGCGAGTTCATCACGAACGGCCCGTAACCGACGACCGGCTCATCGATCGGCTCGCCGCTCAGAATCAGCAGCTTGGCATCGCCGTTCGCTTCGATCTCGACGTCGCGGCCGTCGCGGCTCAGTTGCACGAACTGCGCTTCGCGGGCGACCGTCTCGCCGTTCACCAGCAATGTCCCGCTCAGCACGACCACCGCGAGCGTCCGCCCTTCGGCGATCGGGAACCGTGCACGGCCGCCTGCTGCAAGCCGCACGTCCCACACATCGATCGGCGTGTGCGTGCGGGCCGGGCCGCGCCGCCCGTCGAACTCGCCCGCGATGATCCGCGCGCGACCTGCGCCGTCCGGCAATTCGACCACCGGGATGTCCGCGTTCAGAAGCGTCTGATAACCGGGCGCACCCATCTTGTCGGCCGCGGGCAGGTTCACCCACAGCTGCACCATCTCGAGCGGGCCGCCACGCTTCGTGAACGCTTCCGAGTGAAACTCCTCGTGCAGGATCCCGCTCGCGGCCGTCATCCACTGCACGTCGCCCGGGCCGATCACGCCGCCCGCGCCGGTCGAGTCGCGGTGTGCGACTTCGCCCTCATAGACGATCGTCACCGTTTCGAACCCGCGGTGCGGGTGCTGTCCCACCCCGCGCGGCGCCGAAGCCGGCTCGAAGTTCGCAGGACCGGCGTAGTCGAGCAGCAGGAACGGGCTCAGATGTGCGCCGTGAGACTGATAGCTGAACATCGATCGCACCGGGAAACCGTCGCCGACCCAATGACCGCGCGGCGCACTGTACACACCCTGGATCTTCTTCATTTGCCTTCTCCGAATTGCGGCGAAACACGTGTTTCGCATCCTGAGAAGGAATATAGAGGTGGAACGATCGATGCGGTAGACTGCCAAAATCGCACTCAGCGTTCTATTTAATGAACGATAACGAACGGGATCTGAACGATCTCTATTACTTCGTGCAGGTGGTCGAGCACGGCGGCTTCGCACCGGCAGGACGCGCGCTGAACATGCCGAAATCGAAGCTGAGCCGCCGCATCGCGCTGCTTGAAGCGCGGCTCGGAATGCGGCTGATCCAGCGCTCGACACGCCGCTTCACTGTCACCGACGTCGGCCAGACCTATTACGCGCATTGTCGCGCGATGCTCGTCGAAGCGGACGCCGCCGACGAGGCGATCGCGCTGCTGCACGAGGAGCCGCGCGGCATCGTGCGGGTCAGTTGCCCGGTCGTGCTGCTCGATTCGCTGGTCGGCGCGATGATCGCCGCGTTCATGGTCACGTGCCCGCGCGTCGAGATTCATCTCGAAGCGACCAACCGGCGCGTCGACGTCGTCGGCGAAGGGATCGACGTCGCGATTCGCGTGCGCCCGCCGCCGCTCGAGGACAGCGATCTCGCGTTGCGCGTGCTGGCCGAGCGCGGGCAGTGTCTCGTCGCGAGCCCCGCGTTGCTGCGCGAGCGCGGCGTGCCGGCCGTCCCCGCAGACCTGACCCGCTTGCCGAGCCTCGATCACGGCGTGCCGCAGGCCGCGCACGTGTGGCGGCTGCGCGGCCCCGACGGCGCGCAGGCGGAAATCCATCACCAGCCGCGGCTCGTGACGGGCGGCATGCTCGCACTGCGTGCGGCGGCCGTCGCGGGCGTCGGCATCGTGCAGTTGCCGACGATGATGGTGCGCGACGAAGTCGCGCGCGGCGAACTGGCGACCGTGCTGCCGGACTGGGCACCGCGGCGCGAAATCGTGCACGCGGTGTTCGCGTCGCGGCGCGGGCTGCTGCCCGCGGTGCGCGCGCTGCTCGATTTCCTGGCCGAGCGGTTCGCCGAGCTCGAACCTGATTGAGCGACGGCGCTGCGCGTTCACCACGGCGCCCGCGAACCACGCGCTGCAAACGAGCCGCGCGTGCCGTAGACTGCGGGACGCGCATCGCGCTTTTCACAATCCCGCTGCCCATAACCCTTTTCGCATTTCAGCCATGTTCACGCTGTCCACCGCCCCTCACGCCTCCAAGGCCGAACTCTATGCGACGCTCGTCGAACAGGCACGCGCGCTCGTCGAAACGGAACGCGACCTGACCGCGAACGCCGCGAACTTCTCCGCGCTCGTCTATCACTCGCTCGACCGCCTGAACTGGGCCGGCTTCTATTTCTTCGACGGGACTGAACTCGTGGTCGGCCCGTTCCAGGGCAAGCCCGCGTGCGTGCGGATCGCGCTCGGCAAGGGCGTGTGCGGCACGGCCGCGCAGACCCGCGAGACGCAGGTCGTGCGCGACGTGCACGAATTCCCCGGCCATATCGCCTGCGATGCCGCGTCGGAATCGGAAATCGTCGTGCCGCTGGTGGCCGCCGACGGCACGCTGATCGGCGTGTGGGACGTCGACAGCCCCGTTGCCGCACGTTTCGATGACGAGGACCGCAACGGAATGGAAGCGCTGTGCCGCGTGTTCGTCGAGCACGCATGGCAGAAGGCGCGCGGTTGAGCCCCCGTTGAGCCGCGTGGCGCTGCGGGTCGCGGCGGTGGAGACGATCCTCTGCTGATCGCGCCGCGCGACTCCAAATGAAAAGGGCCCCATGACGGGGCCCTTTTCATTGCGCCGCTGCGTGCGGCACGCCGCGCGTCAGGCCGCGTGCGTGCCGGACAGCGCCGCGAACGCCGGCGGCTTCACATCGTCCGACAGGATCTCGAAGCCCTGCTCCGTCACGACGACCATGTGCTCCCATTGGGCGGATAGCGAATGGTCCTTGGTGACGACCGTCCAGCCGTCGGCCAGCACGCGCGTATCGCGCTTGCCCGCGTTCAGCATCGGCTCGATCGTGAAGATCATCCCCGGCCGCAGCGGCACGCCGGTACCCGGGCGGCCGTAGTGCAGCACCTGAGGCTCGTCGTGATATACGTCGCCGATCCCGTGCCCGCAATACTCGCGGACCACGCTGAACCCTTCTCGATGTGCGACCTGCTGGATCGCGTAGCCGACGTCGCCGAGCGTCGCGCCCGGACGAACCGCGCGGATGCCCGCATGCATCGCCTCGTAGGTCGTCGCGACGAGGCGCCGCGCCAGTTCGCCCGGCTCGCCGACGAAGTACATGCGGCTCGTGTCGCCGAACCAGCCGTCCTTGATCACCGCGATGTCGAGATTCACGATGTCGCCGTCGCGCATCGGCCGCGACGACGGAATGCCGTGACAGACCACGTGATTGACCGACGTGCACAGGGTTTTCGGATAGCCGTGGTATCCGATGTTCGCCGGGATCGCGCGGAGCTCGTCAACGATGTATTCGCGGCAGCGCGCATCCAGCTCGTCGGTGGTGACGCCCGGCTTCACGTGCTCGGTGATCATCGTCAGCACCTGGGACGCGAGCTTCGCGGCTTCGCGCGACCTGGCGATTTCCGCGGCACCGCGGATCGGGATTTCGCGTCTCGCCATCACGCCACCTGCTCGATGCCGTGGGCGACCAACTCTGTCGGTCGGGCATCGCCGCCGCGCGCTTCGGTCTCGATCAGCATCCGGCAGATATCGCCGTAGGACAGTGACGGATTGAGCTCCGCCAGCATCCCGACGCGCAGCCAGTGCTCGGCCTGTGCATTGATCGAACGGCTCAGCGCGGTGCTGGTCGAGCGCAGCCGTTCGTGCATGTGCTCGGATATCTTGATGATTCCCATATGTCTCTAATTAAACGAAATATAGCCGTTTCGTATATTACGCTCGCCCGGGTCGTCCGGCAAGCACGCGACCGACAGCGAATCGTCGACCGCGACGGCAGGAATCCCGTTGACATCAAATTCCAGCTTGCTGGACAATAAATCCATCATGCAAGAATCAACCGCTGCCCCCGCTGACGACACCGGCATCAACGAACGCATTGCCCGACGCGTGCGCGACCTGCGCACGCTGCGAGGCTACACGCTGGATGCGCTCGCCGCGCGCTCCGGCGTCAGCCGTTCGATGATTTCGCTCATCGAGCGTGCGTCGGCGAGCCCGACGGCCGTCGTGCTCGACAAGCTCGCGGCCGGTCTGGGCGTGTCGCTGGCCGGGCTGTTCGCCGGCGATCGCGACGACGCACCCGCGCAGCCGCTGGTGCGGCGCGCACAGCAGGCGGAATGGCGCGATCCGGCATCCGGGTACGTGCGGCGCAATCTGTCGCCGCCCGGATGGCCGTCGCCGATCCAGCTCGTCGAGGTCGATTTCCCGCCCGGCGCGCGCGTCGCGTACGACTCCGGCGGGCGCGAAAGCGCGCTGCATCAACAGGTGTGGGTCGTCCGCGGGTGCATCGACGTCACATTCGGCGATCAGCTTCACAAACTACACGAAGGCGACTGTCTCGCCATGCGCGTCGATCAGCCGCTGGTTTTCAGCAACCCGTCGTCGCACGTCGCGCGCTATGTCGTCGCGATCTGCGATGCCCCCGCCGCCATCGGCGCGCGGAATGTGTCATCCGTTCAAGGCCGACAGGCGCAGGAGCCCGTATGAATTCCCCGACACCGCGCGACGACGTGCGCCTGATCGATTGCAACGAGGCCGAGCATGCCGAGGCCATTCTCGAGATCCTGAACGATGCGATCTTGAACTCCACCGCGCTGTACGACTACCAGCCTCGCCCACCGGAAGCGATGATCACCTGGTTCGCGACGAAGCGCGCCGGTGGGTTTCCGGTCGTCGGCGCGGTCGACGAATCGGGCACGCTGGTCGGCTTCGCGAGCTGGGGCACGTTCCGCGCGTTCCCGGCGTTCAAGTACACGGTCGAGCACAGCGTCTACGTCCACCGCGACCATCGCGGCCGCGGGCTCGGCGAATTGCTGCTGCGCGAGTTGATCCGGCGTGCGCGCGAAGCTGACGTGCATTTGCTGGTCGGCTGCATCGACGCGACCAACAGCGGCAGCGTCGCGCTGCATACGCGGCTCGGCTTCGCGCACTCGGGCACGATCACCGAAGCGGGCTTCAAGTTCGGCCGCTGGCTCGATGCGGCGTTCTATCAGCTGAGGCTCGACACGCCGGCACGGCCGGTCGACGGCTGACCGGCATCGCCGAACGTTCGGCATGCTCATGATGACGCGGGCGGTATAGACGGCCCGCAGCACGCCCATCGCTTCGCCCGCGACAACGCGCGATCGCCCCCTCTCCCCACCGGAGCGCGTTGTCGCCCCTCCTCCGGGCCTTCCCGGGCCGAGGCCTCGCCCCTTTGCCCCGTGACTGCACGTGTGACGTTCGCCGCATTCTTCTGCGAGAACGGTAGCGATACGGTATTCCCCAGCGGTCGCAGCACGGCCGCGTACCGATCCATCACCCGGAGAATGCCGTATGAAAACGCCCCCTGTCCTGTCGCACCTTGCCGGATCGCGACGCGATGCCGGCCTCGCGCGCCGCGCGGCCCGACGCGTTGCGTGGTCGCTTGCCGCCCTCCCGCTTTTCTGCGGACAAGCGTTCGCGGCCGGCGCGTGTCCGACGCCGTTCGCGTTGAGCGGCAACACCGATCTGCTGTGGAAGGAAGTCACCAACAACCAGTGGCGCAACATGCTGCCGCGCGGCTGGACCGACAACGGTTTTCATTTCTACAGCCGGGTGCGCAGCCGCGGGCCGGAGAACGGCATCAACACGCCGTCGGACCTCGAATCGGAAATCCGCAAACAGGTGTCGGACGAACCCGCCGGCGGCGGCAACCCGAATCGGCGGACGATCACGCTGCCGATACTGAACAGCAAGGGCCAGCACCTGCTCGCGATTTACGACTACGACGGCAAGAGCACGTCGAAGTGCGAGTTGGTGACGCTGACGTATCCGGCGGAATAGATGCGCGAATGAGGCGCGGAAAAAAGAAAAGCCCCGCCGAAGCGGGGCTTTTCTTTTCTTACTTGGAGGCGCGAGCCGGAGTCGAACCGGCCTAAACGGCTTTGCAGGCCGCTGCATAACCGCTTTGCTATCGCGCCAAAAGCGGACTGTCCGGATGCCGTGGAGGCAAGCGACAGATTTTTTATTCGAGGACCATCAGTCCATCAAATAAAAAGGGAAGCGTGGCTTCCCCATTACTTGGAGCGGGAGACGAGTCTCGAACTCGCGACCTCAACCTTGGCAAGGTTGCGCTCTACCAACTGAGCTACTCCCGCATTGTCCTGCACCTGCAGCGCTTTGCCGTACAACACGCTGCCAGAAAAATCTGGAGCGGGAGACGAGTCTCGAACTCGCGACCTCAACCTTGGCAAGGTTGCGCTCTACCAACTGAGCTACTCCCGCATGTGTCCTGCATCTGCAGCGCTTTGCCGTACAACACGCTGCCAGAAAAATCTGGAGCGGGAGACGAGTCTCGAACTCGCGACCTCAACCTTGGCAAGGTTGCGCTCTACCAACTGAGCTACTCCCGCATGTGTCCTGCATCTGCAGCGCTTTGCCGTACAACACGCTGCCAGAAAAAATCTGGAGCGGGAGACGAGTCTCGAACTCGCGACCTCAACCTTGGCAAGGTTGCGCTCTACCAACTGAGCTACTCCCGCGTATTGATACGCTACTGCTTCCCCGTCACACACTTACTTCGTCGTGCAGCGGAGAAGCGAGATTATGTCGAAGGCACATTCGTGTGTCAAGGGCTTTTCCAGCCCTTTTTCCAAAAACCTGCGCAATCGACCATGCGGGGCCGATCACGCGCCGCCGCGCTCGCGAATCTGCGGCCATGCAAGCTTCATGTAGTACAGCATCGACCAGATCGTCAGCACCGCCGCGAGATACATCAGCCACTCGCCCCACACGCGCGTGTCGATCGTCGCGATGCCGAGCGGCAGCGGGCCGTAGTACAGCAGCATCGGGATCGCGACCATCTGGCACGCGGTCTTGAACTTGCCGAGCTGGTTGACCGCGACGCTCTTCGACGCGCCGATCTGTGCCATCCACTCGCGTAGCGCCGAGATCGCGATCTCGCGGCCGAC
Source organism: Burkholderia sp. Bp9012 (assembly GCF_003853825.1). Taxonomy (NCBI): domain Bacteria; kingdom Pseudomonadati; phylum Pseudomonadota; class Betaproteobacteria; order Burkholderiales; family Burkholderiaceae; genus Burkholderia; species Burkholderia sp. Bp9012. The sequence goes on from NZ_QTQA01000006.1 coordinate 124,908, forward strand.
GATCACGAGCGCGATCGCCGCATCGACCCGCGAAATCTGCACGAGGATCAGCAGCGCGGCGGTCACCATCAGCTTGTCAGCAACCGGATCGAGGAACGCGCCGAACGACGACGTCTGGTTCCACTTGCGGGCGAGAAACCCGTCGAACCAGTCGGTCAGCGCGGCGAGAATGAAGATCGCCGCCGCCGCGAGGTTGCGGTGCGCGCCGCCCATCACCGTGTCCGGCAGATAGAACACGCCGACGACGAGCGGGATCAGCACGATCCGTACCCACGTCAGGAAAATCGGGAAATTGAACGGCATGGCAGGCGGGTCAGTAAAGGATTTGCAATTGTGCCGTGTCGACCGGCCTGCCACAAGAACGCGAGATCGCGCGCAGGAGCCGCCGGCCGCACGGCCGCTTCAGTGAAGCTGCTTGTAGATCTGCTCGGCGAGAGCGTACGAGATACCGTCGACGCTCGCCAGTTCCTCGACGCTCGCGGCGACCACGCCGCGCAGCCCGCCGAACCGCGCGAGCAGTCGCTGCCGGCGTTTCGCGCCGATCCCTTCGAGCTCCTCGAGCCGCGAGGTCTGGCGCGCCTTCGCCCGCTTCGCGCGCATTCCGGTGATCGCGAAACGATGCGCCTCGTCGCGGATCTGCGCGACGAGCATCAGCGCGGCACTCTCCTTGCCGAGTTCGAGCGGCGCGCGGCCGTCCGCGAACACGAGCGTCTCGAGGCCGACCTTGCGCCCTTCGCCCTTCGCGACGCCGACCAGCATTGACGTGTCGAGCCCGAGTTCGGTGAACACTTGTCGCGCGATCTCGACCTGCCCCTTGCCGCCGTCGATCAGCACGATGTTCGGCAGCAGGCTCGATGCCTCGGCCTTGCGCGTCGATTCGCCGTCGATGCCGGCTGCGTCGTCGGCGGCCACCGCCTGCGCGGCCTGCTCGACCATCTTCTCGTAGCGGCGCGTCAGCACCTGCCGCATGGCCGCGTAATCGTCGCCCGGCGTGATCCCGGTGATGTTGTAGCGACGGTACTCGCCCGATTGCATCTTGTGATGGTGATATACGACGCACGACGCCTGCGTCGCCTCGCCCATCGTGTGGCTGATGTCGAAACATTCGATCCGCAGCGTGGCGAGATCGTCACCTTCGAAGCTGAGCGTCTCCGCGAGCGCGCGCGTGCGCGCCTGCTGCGAGCCCTGCTCGGACAGCAACCGTGCGAGCGCAATCTGCGCGTTCTGCTCGGCCATCGACAGCCACGCGCGCCGCTGCCCCTGCGGCTGCCGCACCAGCGAGACCTTGTGACCGGCCTGCTCGGACAGCAAGTCGAGCAGGTCGCGGCTCGCGGGCGCGTGGCTTACGACCAGCACGGGCGGCACGCGATTGCCGAGATAGTGCTGCGCGATGAACGCATCGAGCACCTCGGCCTCCACCGACGCCCCCGCGTCACGCGCGGCGGCAGCGTCTTCCTCGGGCGCCTCGGGCAATGCCGCGGCAGTTTCGTCGGCTGCGTCCGCCGCCTCGGCTTCGTCGCCGAGCCCGCCTTCGGCAAGCGTCAGCGCACTTTCGACGTGCGTCGGGAAATACGCCTTGTCGCCGAGATGCCGGCCGCCGCGCACCATCGCCAGGTTCACGCACACGCGCCCGCCCTGCGCGACGACCGCCAGGATGTCGACGTCGCTGTCGCTGCCGACCTCGATCGCCTGCTGGTGCAGCACCGTCGCGAGCGAGCTCATCTGGTTGCGCACGGCGGCCGCCTGCTCGAACTTCAGCTCGGCCGCGAACGCATGCATCTTCTGCTCGAGCTCCTTCATCACTTCCGACTGCCGACCGAGCAGAAACCGCGCGGCATTCGACACGTCGATCGCGTAGTCGTCCTCGGAAATCGCGCCGACGCACGGCGCCGTGCAGCGCCCGATCTGATGGAGCAGGCATGGCCGCGTGCGGTTGTTGAAGACCGAATCCTCGCAGGTGCGCAGCTGGAACACGCGCTGCAGGATCTGGATGCTCTCGCGCACGGCCCATGCGCTCGGGAACGGCCCGAAGTACTGGTTCTGCTTGTCGACCGAGCCGCGGTAGTAAGCCATGCGCGGAAAGCGGTGCGCGGTGAGCTTCAGGTACGGATACGACTTGTCGTCGCGAAACAGGATGTTGTAGCGCGGCGTGAGCGCCTTGATCAGATTGTTCTCGAGCAGCAGCGCTTCCGCCTCCGAGCGCGTGACGGTCGTCTCGATGCGTGCGATGCGCGTGACCATCATCGCGATGCGCGGCGACAGCTGCGTCTTCGTGAAATAGCTGGATACGCGCTTCTTCAGGTCGCGCGCCTTGCCTACGTAAAGTACGGCGCCCGCCGTGTCGTAGTAGCGGTAGACGCCCGGCATGTGCGGCAACTGCGCGAGGATCTTCTTGGGTTCGAACGGGATGTCGGCGGCTTCTGGGGATGTCATGCGTGATCCGGGTGCCTTGTGGCGCGGAACGGGTCCATTAGAATCGCCAGTTTAGAGCATTCACCGGTCCGCTTCGATGCCCCGCACCACCCCCGCCTCCCCTGCGCCGCTCGCACCCGACGAACCGATCGCGTGCGACCTCTTCTGCACCGTGATCGACAACTTCGGCGACATCGGCGTGTGCTGGCGCCTCGCGCGCCAGCTCGCACACGAGCACGGCTGGCAGGTGCGCCTGTTCGTCGACGATCTGCGCACGTTCGCGCGTCTGCTGCCGGGGGTCGATCCCGATGCCGGACGGCAGACGCTCGACGCCATCGTGATCGAACACTGGCATGCGGAAGCCGGCGACGCGCTGGAGATCGCCGACGTCGTGATCGAGGCGTTCGCGTGCGAGCTGCCCGGCGCGTATCTCGCGGCGATGGCGCGCCGCGCGCGCCGCCCCGTGTGGATCAATCTCGAATACCTGAGCGCCGAGGACTGGGTCGCCGATTTCCATCTGCGGCCGTCGCCCCATCCGCGGTACCCGCTGCTGAAGACGTTCTTCTTCCCGGGACTATCGGCCGGCACGGGCGGCGTGCTGAAGGAACGCGACCTCGACGCGCGCCGCGCGGCCTTCGAAGCCGACACGGCAGCGCGCGCCGCCTGGTGGCGGCAGGCGACCGGCGACGCGCCGCCGGCGCCGGGCACGACCGTCGTCAGCCTCTTCGCCTATGAAAATCCGGCCGTCGATGCGCTGCTCGCGCAGTGGCGCGACGGCCCGTCGCACGTCGTCGCGCTCGTGCCTGCCGGCCGCGTATCGCCGGCCGTCGCGCGTTTCTTCGGGGTCGAATCGTTCGTCGCCGGCGCGCGCGCGGCCGCCGGCAACCTGACCGCTTACGGGCTCGCGTTCGTCCCGCAGGCCGACTATGACCCGCTGCTGTGGGTGTCCGACATCAACTTCGTGCGCGGCGAGGACTCGTTCGTTCGCGCGCAATGGGCGCGCAAACCGTTCGTGTGGCACATCTACCCGCAGGCCGACGACGCGCACCTGCCGAAGCTCGACGCCGCGCTCGCGCACCTGTCGGCCGGCCTCGCCGACGCGCCGCGCGCCGCGCTCGAGCGCTTCTGGCACGCATGGAACGGCGGCGGCACGCCCGATTGGGCCGATTTGCTGCAACACCGTGCCGCGCTGGACGCCAACGCGGCATGCTGGGCCGACGCGCTGGCGGGCGTCGGCGATCTCGCCGGAAAGCTGGCGGAATACGCAAAATCTCAGTTAAAATAAGCGGTTATCCGACGGCTGACCACGCAAGCGCTCGCGTTTCGGGGCTCTTGGCACCCACCGGAACGCCCCCGCTTGCGCCGTCAGCCGTTGTGCAACGCTCAGGCACCTATTTATTTGATTGGATCAGGACAGTTTTTTATGAAGACCGCACAGGAACTCCGCGTAGGCAACGTCGTGCAGATCGGCAGCGACGCATGGGTCATCGCAAAGACGGAATACAACAAGTCGGGCCGTAACGCCGCCGTCGTCAAGATGAAGATGAAGAACCTGCTGACGAACGCAGGCCAGGAATCGGTCTACAAGGCTGACGACAAGTTCGACGTCGTCGTGCTCGACCGCAAGGAAGTGACGTACTCGTACTTCGCCGATCCGATGTACGTGTTCATGGACGCCGACTACAACCAGTACGAAGTCGAAGCGGAAATGATGGGCGAAGCGCTGAACTACCTCGAAGACGGCATGGCTTGCGAAGTCGTGTTCTACAACGAGAAGGCGATCTCGGTCGAACTGCCGACGATCCTGGTTCGCGAGATCACCTACACGGAACCGGCCGTCAAGGGCGACACGTCGTCGGGCAAGGTGCTGAAGAACGCCAAGCTCGCGACGGGCTTCGAACTGCAAGTGCCGCTGTTCTGCAGTACCGGCGACAAGATCGAAATCGATACGCGCACGAACGAATATCGCAGCCGCGCGTAATCGCTCGCGATTTCCGGATCGAACAAAGCGCCCTTCGGGGCGCTTTTTGTTTGCCTGCCGCCAACAGCACCGGTGCGTCGGCACCATCGACAATACAAAATCCAGCACTAAAGGTATTCAATTTGTATCATCGGTAACTGTTTTATAGCGACAAAGAAATAATGTACGTCAGGCGTTCAGCGGGGCATAAAATCAGTTTTTAATCTGACATGCGGCTGCGGCCGGCTCGACAGCCGACAGCCCGCCTCTCTTGACTCGACTCGCGTCCACCATGCCACACGCCCTGATTGTCGAAGACGATCCCAACAGTCTGTCCGGCCTGACCGCGCTGCTCGCCGCGGACGGCTTCTCGGTCGACACGGCCACGTCGCTCGCCGAGGCACGCACGGCGCTCGGCCGCTCGATTCCCGATGTCGTCCTGGTCGACCTGAACCTGCCGGACGGCAGCGGATTTGACCTGCTCCAGCATCTGCCGCAGCAGCAGCCGAACGGTTCGCTGCCGGTGATCGTGCTGACGGGCAACGCGACGGTCGAGAGCGCGATCGAAGGCCTGCGTCACGGCATCTGGGACTACTTGCTGAAGCCGATCAACATTCCGCGCCTGCGCAGCCTGCTGGCCCGGATTCCGCGCCCCTACGAACTGATCGACGAAGTGCGGACGCTGCGCGCGTCGCTGCGCCACCTGGGCCGTTTCGGCGCGCTGGTGGGCCGCAGCGAGGCGATGCAGCACGTGTACGACATGATCGAGCACAACGCCGGCACCGAAACGGCCGTGCTGTTCACCGGCGAAGCCGGCACGGGCAAGAAGCTGACCGCGCGCACGCTGCACGAGCTGAGCCGGCGCCGCAAGGGGCCGTTCGTGTCGTTCGACTGCCGCACGATCGCGCATGCCGGGCGTCACGGCGCGTCGCTCGACAGCGTGCTGTTCGGCCATGAACGCGGCGCGTTCGACGGCGCCGAGCGGCGCGAATCGGGCCTGTTCGAACAGGCCGGCGGCGGCACGCTGTTCCTCGACGAGATCACCGCACTGCCGCTCGTGCTGCAGGAAGCGCTGCTGCATGCGCTCGACTCGCAGAACTTCATGCGGATCGGCGGCACGAGTTCGATCGCGAGCGACTTCCGGCTGATCGCGGCCACGCGCCGCCCGGCCCGCGAGGCGGTCGCGAACGGCACGCTGCGCGAGGATCTATGGCTGCGTCTCGATGCGGCGTCGATCACGATGCCGCCGCTGCGCGAGCGCGAGGGTGATGCGCTCGCCATCGCGGACGCGCTTATCGACGAACTCAACCGCGAAGCGAGCGCCACCGGTCGCAGCACGACCGACAAGCGCGCGGCACCGGGCTTCGTGCGCGAATGCCTGTCCTACGAATGGCCCGGCAACGTGCGCGAATTGCAGGAGCGCGTGCGTTTCGCCTATGACGCGTCCGGCGATTTCATCGAAACGCTGCGCGCGGGCGAAGCGAGCTTCGCCGCCGGCGCCGCGCTGAACGGCAGCAGCGTGCAGATCAAGGTCGGCACCCCGCTGTCCGACGTCGAGGACCTGTTGATCCGCGCGACGCTCGACGCGGTCGGCGGCACGCGCCATCGGGCCGCGACGCTGCTCGGCATCAGCCCCAAGACGCTGTACAACAAGTTGCAGCGGATGAAGGTCAACTGACCGCGCCGCAGTTGTTCGGGGCGCGGGCGGGAGTTGACGGTTAGTTGCGTAAGGCCATGTCGCCTTGCGCCTCGCCCCGCCTCGATGGAAAAGCAAAAAGCCGCGCTTCTGCGCGGCTTTTTGCTTTCGACAACGGGAAAGACGACATCACGCCGCCCTTCTCCGCTTACGCCAGCGCGCTGCTCAGCAGCGCCTGCGCCTGCACATACTCGGGTTGCGCGATCAGCTTGTCCCACTTGAGCGGCTTGCCGCGCGCCCGCATCCGCTTGATGCGCCGCACCGACTCGGCCGACGCCTGGGCCTTCAGCCCGTTCAGCACGACCTCGGCCGCGTCCGGCTGGTTGCAGACGAGCACCATGTCGCAGCCGGCGGCGAGCGCTGCGTCAGCCGCCTGCGTGAGCGTGCCGCCTTCGCGTGCCGCCTCCATCGACAGGTCGTCGCTGAAGATCGCGCCCGTGAAGCCGAGCTGCCCGCGCAGGATGTCCTGCAGCCACACGCGCGAGAAGCCCGCGGGCCGCTTGTCGACCTGCGTGTAGATCACGTGCGCGGGGATCACCGCGGAGAGTGACAGGCCGAGCCAGTCGTACGGGGCGACGTCCTGCTTGAGGATCGCGTCGAGCGGCCGGTCGTCGGTCGGCAGTGCGACGTGCGAATCGGCTTCCGCGAAGCCGTGCCCCGGGAAATGCTTGCCGCAGTTCGCCATGCCCGCGAGCGACAAACCGTGGTTCAGGCTCTTCGCGAGCAGCGTGACGACACGCGGGTCGCGATGGAACGCGCGATCGCCGATCACCTTCGAGTGACCGTAGTCGAGATCGAGCACCGGCGTAAAGCTCATGTCGATCCCGCAGGCACGCAGTTCGGCGGCCAGGATGTAGCCGACGGCGGTCGCGACCTTCGTCGCGAGCAGCACGTCGCGGTCCCACAGTTCGCCGAGGCGACGCATCGCGGGCAGCACCGTGAAGCCGTCGGTGCGGAACCGCTGCACGCGGCCGCCTTCGTGATCGACGGCGATCAGGATGTCTTCGCGCACCGCGCGGATCGAGTCGGTCAGCGCCGTCAGTTGCGCACGATTCTGGAAGTGCCGCGCGAACAGGATCACGCCGCCGGTATTCGGATGCGCGAGGCGCCGCGCATCGTCGCGCGACAGGGTCGTGCCGACGACGTCGAGCATGACCGGGCCGGGAGTCGTTTTCATCGAATCGGAATTCCGTCAGGAGGGGGTTCGGGAAACAGGTGCAGGTGCAGGTGCAGGTGCAGTGCCAGGCGCGGCGTCCGTCTCGGCGACCACGAACGACACCGCGTAGTCGCGTTCGTCGCTGACCGTCACGCGCGCCGTGATGCCACGCGCGGCAAGCCAGTCGGCCAGCTCGCCCGAAGCGACTACGTACGGCTCGCCGCTGCGCTGGTTGAGCGTCTGCAGCGCGCGCCACGTCATCGGCCAGTGCATGCCGAGCCCGATCGCCTTCGAGAACGCTTCCTTCGCGGAAAAGCGCGTCGCGAGAAACGCGATGCCGCGCGCCTCCGAGCGCGCACGGCGAGCCTGGAACACGCGCAGCTCGTCGGGGCCCAGCACCTTCTCGGCGAACCGGCCGCCCGTGCGCTCGAGCACGGCCGCGATGCGGCTCACCTGGACGATGTCGGTGCCGATGCCGTAGATCGCCATCTCAACGCCCGCCGTGATGTGCGGACGATGCCGGGCGGCGAGCGAAGCACGCGCGCACGTAACGCATCGTCAGCGCGCGCCGCCGTGCAGCGCGGCGACCCGTGCGGCGACCATGATCGCCTTCATCTCGCGCACCGCGTTGTCCCAGCCTGCGAAGATCGCGTGCGCGACGATCGCATGGCCGATGTTCAGTTCGACGATGCCGTCGATCGCGGCGATCTGCTGCACGTTCGTGTAATGCAGCCCGTGGCCGGCGTTGACCTTGAGACCCAGTTGCGCGCCGGCCTGCACGCCGGCGACGATGCGCTCGTATTCGCGCTGCTGCTCGGCCTCGTCGTGCGCATCGGCGTAGCGGCCGGTATGCAGCTCGACCACCGGCGCGCCGGCTTCGTGCGCGGCGCGGATCTGCGTCTCGTCCGGATCGATGAACAGCGACACGCGCACGCCGGCGTCGGCGAGCTGCCTGCATGCCGCACGCACGGCCTCGAAGCGGCCGGCAACGTCGAGACCGCCTTCGGTCGTCAGTTCCTCGCGCTTCTCCGGCACGAGGCACGCGTCGTGCGGACGCACTTCGCATGCGATGTCGAGCATCTCGGCCGTCACCGCGCATTCGAGGTTCATCCGCGTCTTCAGCAGAGGGCGCAGCTTGCGCACGTCGGCGTCGACGATGTGGCGGCGGTCCTCGCGCAGATGCAGCGTGATCGCGTCCGCACCGGCCTCTTCGGCGGCGAGCGCCGCGCGGATCGGATCGGGATAGGACGTGCCGCGCGCGTTGCGCAGCGTCGCGACGTGGTCGATGTTCACGCCGAGGTCGATGGCGGTGGGCGTTGTCAGGAAGAAACTCATAGGTTTTGCAGGTCGATCAGGATCTGACGCGTGGCAAGCGGCGTACCGCCGAGATAGGTGTTCAGCAGGAAGCGCATCAGCGTCTTGCTTTGCGCGACCGTCTGGGCTCGATGGTAATCGTCCTGCTCCATGTCGAGCAACGTCTGTCCGGTAATCACCGGCCAGTGCGACGGTACGTCGTCGTCCGCATTGCGCACGCCGCGCTCGGGATCGAACACGTAGCGGCGATCCGGCTCGACCGCACGGCGCGCGACCGTGCGGTTCAGCGCCATCGCATAGCCGGTCTCGCGCAGCAGCACGCGCTCGAACGAACGCAGCACCTGCACCGCAGGCTCGCCGTGCGCAAGGCGCGTGAGGGTCAGCACGTAGTGATTGAAGAGCGGCGGCTGCGGATCCTCGCGCGCGCAGAATTTCACGAGCAGCTCGTTCGCGTAGAAGCCGCACAGCAGCCCGTCGCCGCCGAGCGGGAGCATCCCGCCGACCCACTCGGCACCCGTCAGCGTGCGTACTTCGGATTTGCCCGACCAGGACAGCAGTAGCGGCTGGAACGTCTGCAGCACGCCGCGCAGCGCGGAGTGCGGGCGCTTCGCGCCCTTCGCGACGAGCGCGAGGCGGCCGTGATCGCGCGTGAGCACGTCGATGATCAGGCTCGTTTCCCGATACGGATAGCTGTGCAGCACGAACGCCGGCTGCTCGGCGACGCGGAAATCGGACGTGCGAGACGTCGCGCGCCGCGCCTTGCGACGCGGCGGTTCGGGCGGTGCCGGCAACGGCGCGTCGTTCGCGCCGGCGGTCACCGCGTCTTCGGTCGACGTCAGCGCGTCATTCGTACCCATAGGCGCGCAGCCCCGCCTCGTTGTCGGCCCACCCGCTCTTCACCTTCACGAAGGTCTCGAGATACACGGGGCCGTCGAACAGCTTCTCCATGTCCATCCGCGCCTCGGTGCTGATCTGCTTGAGCTTCTCGCCCTTCTTGCCGATCACCATCGCCTTGTGCGAATCGCGCTCGACGAGGATCGTCGCGAAGATACGCTTCAGGCGCCCTTCCTCCTCGAACTTGTCGATCAGCACGGTGCTCGTGTAGGGCAGTTCGTCGCCGGTCCAGCGGAACACCTTCTCGCGCAGGATTTCGGCCGCAAGGAAGCGCGAGCTGCGGTCGGTCAGTTCATCCTCGCCGTAGATCGGCTCGCCTTCCGGCAGGTACGGCTTGATGGTGTCCAGCAGGCGCTTGATGTCTTCCGGCCGCTGTGCCGACAGCGGCACGAGTTCGGTGAATTCGCGCAGCCCGCTCATCTGCTGCATGAACGGGAACAACGTCGCCTTGTCGGACACACGATCGATCTTGTTCGCGATCAGCAGCGTCGGCATGCCGGGCGGGATCAGATCGAGCACCTTCTGGTCGTCGGGCCCGAAGCGGCCGGCCTCGATCACGAACAGGATCACGTCGACCGACGTGAGCGTCGACGTGACTGCGCGGTTCAGCGAGCGGTTCAGCGCGGTGCTGTGACGGGTCTGAAAGCCCGGCGTGTCGACGAACACGAATTGCGCGTCGTCGAACGTGTTGATGCCGGTGATGCGATGGCGGGTCGTTTGCGCCTTGCGCGACGTGATGCTGATCTTCTGGCCGACGAGTGCGTTCATCAACGTCGACTTGCCGACGTTCGGGCGGCCCACGATCGCGATCATGCCGCAACGGAAACCGGTAGGAGCGGGAGTGTTCATATCGTTTGAGAGACAGGTTCGGAAACGGCCGCGCGGCGCGCGGCACGATCGAGGGGCAATTCAGTGGTCGGCATCGGCCACGCGCGCCTGCGCGGCAGCGAGGCTTGCGCCACCCTGCGGCGTCTCGGTGCCGGGCGCCGCGGCGTCGCGGGCGCGCGACGTTGCACGCGAAGCGGCGTCTGAACCGGCAGCGGGCTTGTCGGTGGACGCGGCCGGATCGGCCGCCTGGCCCGCCTGCTTGTCGGCTGCACGGGGTGCGGCTTCCGCGTGCTTGTCCGTCGCGCGCGAGCCGGCTTCGTTGCGATCCGACGGCTTCTCAGGCGCCTTGTCGGCCGGCTTGTCGGCCATCGGCTTCGGGGGCCGGTCGGCCTTGTCCGTGGCCGTTTCCACATGCGCCGCGCGAATCGCGGCCATCGGCGCCTGCGTCGGCCGCTCGGTCGTGTGTGCGCCGGCGTCGGTCGCTGCCGACCCGGCAGCAGGCGCCTTCGCGTCGCGCGTCGTCGCACGCTCCTTTCGTTCCGGCGAACGCAGGTCGAGTGCTTCCTGCACGCCCTTCACGCCCGGCACGATTTCAGGCTCGACGTGCTTCGACCCGCGTGCGTTCTTCGAACGCTTCGGCTTCGCGGCCAGCATCGGCGCGGCCGCCAGCACCTCGTCGAGCGCCTTCTTCGCGGCAGCCTGCTCGGCCGCCCGCCGGCTCGCGCCGGAGCCTGACACCTTCACGTCGAGCTTCGGCACCGTGCACTCGACCTCGAACTGCTGATTGTGCGCCGCACCATGAGTCGCGACGACCGTATAGGTCGGAAGCGCGATCTTGTGCCCCTGCAGGTACTCCTGCAGCAGCGTCTTCGCATCCTTGCCGAGCGTGCGCGGATCGATGTGGTCGAGAATCGGGATATAGAGGCGCTTGATGACCCCTTGGGCGGCTTCGAAGCCGCCATCGAGGAATACCGCCCCGATGATGGCTTCGAACGCGTCCGCGAGGATCGACGGGCGACGGAAGCCGCCGCTGCGCAATTCGCCCTCGCCCAGCCGCAACCCTTCCGAAATATTCAGGGCCTGAGCGATTTCGTAGAGCGACTGCTGCTTGACGAGGTTGGCGCGCACGCGCGACAGGTCGCCTTCGTCCAGCTTGCTGAAACGCTGGAACAAAAGGGCGGCCACCGCGCAATTCAGAACGGAATCGCCGAGAAACTCGAGCCGTTCATTGTGCGTGGCACTGTGACTGCGATGGGTCAAAGCCTGGCGCAATAATTCCGCATTGCGAAATTCGTAGCGCAGCCGGCTTTCCAACTGGGATAGGGGCATGTGCAGGAGTATAACGCGGGCGCCGGTCGGGCCGAAACGGCACGGCCGGACGCGAAAAGGCGTGACGAGGCGGTGTTACCGCCGGTTCTTAAAGTAGTTCGGCAATACGCGACGCGGCCCGTGCGTCGCGTATTGCGTGCGAGTCGAACGCGATCAGTTGAAGGAACCGATGCGCTTCAGGTCGCCGAAGTTCATCCAGATGAAGAACGCGCGGCCGACGATGTTGTTGTCCGGCACGAAACCCCAGTAGCGGCTGTCGGCGCTGTTGTCGCGGTTGTCGCCCATCATGAAGTAGTGGCCCGGCGGCACCTTGCAGATCACGCCGCGGCTGTTGTACGTGCAGTTGTCGCGATACGGATAATCGTAAGCGCCCATCACGAACGGCGGCACGGCCGGGTTGTTGAGGATCGCGTTCTTCTTGTTGCCGATCGTTTCCTCGAATTGCTTTGCGTAGTTCTGGCGCTCGTCGTCGAAGAAATCCGGCAACGGCGTTTCGGGCACCGGCTGGCCGTTGATCGTCAGTTGCTTGTCCTGGTAAGCGACCGTGTCGCCCGGCAGGCCGATCACGCGCTTGATGTAGTCGACCGACTCGTCCTTCGGATAACGGAACACGACGACGTCGCCGCGCGACAGCGGGCTGCCCTGCGTGATCTTCGTGTTCGTGATCGGCATGCGCAGGCCGTATTCGAACTTGTTGACGAGGATGAAGTCGCCGACCAGCAGCGTCGGCACCATCGAGCCCGACGGGATCTTGAACGGCTCGACGACGAACGAACGCACGACGAATACGGCCAGGATCACCGGGAAGAAGCTCGCGGTGTACTCGAGCCACCACGGCTGGCGCAGCTTTTCGTCGCGCAGCTTCGAACGCGTCTGCCCCGCGTTTTCGTCCGCGAAACGCTTGTCGATGCGCGACTGCTGGCGATCGAACTCCTCGATCGCCGCATCGGCCGCCTTGCGTCGCCGCGGCAGGAACACCAGTTTGTCCAACACCCACGCTACGCCCGTCACGACGACGAGCACAAAAAGAATCAACGCAAAATTCATAAAAGGATCAGTCCTGTTATTTGTCTTCGACGCGCAAGATCGCGAGGAACGCTTCCTGCGGGATCTCGACCGAACCCACCTGCTTCATGCGTTTCTTACCTTCTTTCTGCTTCTCGAGCAGTTTCTTCTTTCGCGTGATGTCGCCGCCGTAGCACTTCGCGAGCACGTTCTTGCGGAGTGCCTTGATGTTCTCGCGCGCGACGATGTGCGCGCCGATCGCGGCCTGGATCGCCACGTCGTACATCTGGCGCGGAATGATCTCGCGCATCTTCGCGGCCACTTCACGGCCGCGATACTGCGACTGCGAGCGGTGCACGATGATCGACAGCGCATCGACCTTGTCGCCGTTGATCAGCATGTCGACCTTCACGACGTCCGACGTGCGGTATTCCTTGAACTCGTAATCCATCGACGCATAACCGCGCGACACCGACTTCAGGCGATCGAAGAAGTCGAGCACGATTTCGGCCATCGGGATTTCGTACGTGAGCTGCACCTGGCGGCCGTGATACTGCATGTTGATCTGCGAGCCGCGCTTCTGCTCGCACAACGTGATCACGGACCCGACGTAGTCCTGCGGCATGTACAGGTTCACGGTGACGATCGGCTCGCGAACTTCGGCGATGCGGCCGGGCTCCGGCATCTTTGCCGGGTTCTCGACCATGATCGTCGAGCCGTCGCTCTGCACGACCTCGTAGACGACCGTCGGCGCGGTCGTGATGAGATCCATGTCGAATTCGCGCTCGAGCCGCTCCTGCACGATTTCCATGTGCAGCAGCCCGAGGAAGCCGCAGCGGAAACCGAAGCCGAGCGCCTGCGACACTTCCGGCTCGTACTGCAGCGATGCGTCGTTGAGCTTCAGCTTCTCGAGCGACTCGCGCAGCGCGTCGTACTGGTTCGCCTCGACCGGATAGAGGCCCGCGAACACCTGCGGCTTCACTTCCTTGAAACCCGGCAGCGGCTCGGTGGCGGCCTTGGTCACGTGCGTGACGGTATCACCGACCTTCGCGGCCGTCAGTTCCTTGATGCCGGCGATGATGAAGCCCACCTGCCCGGCCGACAGCGATTCGAGATTGCGCGACTTCGGCGTGAATACACCGACGTGCTCGACCGGATACTGCGCGCCGGTCGCCATCATCTTGATCTTGTCCTTCGGGCGCAGCGTGCCGTTGACGATGCGCACGAGCATCACGACGCCGACGTAGTTGTCGAACCACGAATCGATGATCAGCGCCTGCAGCGGCGCGGCCGGATCGCCCTTCGGCGGCGGCACCTTCGCGATCAGCGCTTCGAGCACGTCCTCGACGCCGAGCCCCGTCTTCGCGCTGCAGCGCGTCGCGTCGGTCGCGTCGATGCCGATCACGTCCTCGATCTCCTCGATCGCGTTCTCGGGGTTCGCCGCCGGCAGGTCGATCTTGTTCAGCACCGGCACGACCTCGACGCCGAGCTCGATCGCCGTGTAGCAGTTCGCGACCGTCTGCGCCTCGACGCCCTGGCTCGCGTCGACCACGAGCAGCGCACCTTCGCACGCGGACAGCGAACGGCTGACCTCGTACGAGAAGTCGACGTGCCCCGGCGTATCGATCAGGTTGAGGTTGTAGACCTTGCCGTCGCGGGCGCGATAGGACAGTGCCGCCGTCTGCGCCTTGATCGTGATGCCGCGTTCGCGCTCGATATCCATCGAATCGAGCACCTGCGCTTCCATTTCACGGTCGGCGAGGCCGCCGCATACCTGGATGATGCGATCCGCGAGCGTCGACTTGCCATGGTCGATGTGCGCGATGATCGAGAAATTGCGAATATGATCCATTCAGTGCCGATCAAGCGAAAAAGGCGCGCTCGACGACTGCGGAGCACGCCTTGTAAGTCGGTGAAAAAACGGCTTATTTTAGCCGAAAAGGCCTTTGCCGGGCGGTAATTTGGGACGTCTGGTCGAGGACGCCCGGTCAGGGCACCCTGCCGGAGGCCTTGGCGGGCAGACTCGCACCGGAACTCCGCGCAGGGCGCGGCCGGCGGCGGGGCCAGATTCAGCGCCGCGCCGATAGCGCGCCGCGCACCCTCGCCTCGTCGAACCGGTGGCGGCACACCTCCGTGCCGTCCAGCAACAGCACCGGCACGTCCTCGTCGTAACGGGCGACGAGCGCCGGATCGGCGTCGATGTCGACGTAGTCGACGGCAACGCCGAACTCGGCCGCCACGGGCGCCAGCGCATCGCGCATGTCGTCGCACAGATGGCACCAGCCGCGGCCGTAGAGCGTGAACATCGGCGCGTTACTTCTGGATCGGGCGCGGGCGCACAGGCACGAACTGCGTGTTGTCGCCGCGCCGCACGAGCACCGCGACAGCCTTCTGCGGATCCAACTGCGCGGTCACGTCGGCGAACTGCTTCGCGCTCGTGATGTCGGTGTCGCCGACGCGCAGCACGATGTCGCCGCGCTGCAGGCCCGCACGGGCCGCCGGACCGTCGACGCCGTCGATCTGCACGCCATTCTTCAGCTTCAGCGACTTCAGCTGGTCAGCCGAAAGGTCGCTGACCGTCAAGCCGAGTGAATTGGCCTGGCGCGGCTTCTGCGGCACATTCTTGCGCTGCTCGGCCTTCGCCGTCGTCTCCGCCGGCGTCTCGGCGATCGTGATCGGCACATCACGCGCCTGACCCTTGCGCCACACGCTGACGGTCGCCTTGGTGCCCGGCTTCGTGTCGCCGACCATGCGCGGCAGATCCGACGCCGCATCGACCGGCCGGCCGTTGAACTTCAGGATGATGTCACCCGGCTGAATGCCCGCCTTGTCGGCCGGACCGCCCGGCTCGACGCTGCTGACGAGCGCGCCTTCCGCCTTCGGCAGCCCGATCGAGTCGGCCACGTCCTTCGTCACTTCGCCGATCGCCACCGCGATGCGGCCGCGCGTGACCTTGCCGGTCGCCTTCAGCTGGTCTGCCACGCGCATCGCCTCGTCGATCGGGATCGCGAACGAAATGCCCATGAAACCGCCGGTGCGGCTGTAGATCTGAGAGTTGATGCCGATCACCTCGCCCTGCATGTTGATCAGCGGGCCGCCCGAGTTGCCGGGGTTCACCGCGACGTCGGTCTGGATGAACGGCAGGTAATCGCCCGTGTTGCGGCTCTTCGAACTCACGATGCCGGCCGTCACGGTGTTGTCGAGGCCGAACGGCGAGCCGATCGCGACGACCCACTCGCCGACGCGCACCTTGTTCGAATCGCCGATCGCGACGACCGGCAGATTCGACGCCTGGATCTTGACGACCGCGACGTCCGTGCGGTCGTCGACGCCGACCAGTTTCGCCTTGAATTCACGCTTGTCGGTCAACGTCACGTAGATGGTGTCCGCGTCGTCGACGACATGCGCGTTGGTCATCACGTAGCCGTCCGCCGACACGATGAAGCCCGAACCGACGCCGCGGTTCTGCTCGGTGTCGGGCGGATTGTCCGGCGCCGGCGCGTTTTTCGGGTTGCCATTGCCGTTGCCGCCACCGCTACCGGGCGCCTGCGGCAGCGGAATGCCGAAGAAGCGCCGGAAGAATTCCGACATGTCGCCGTTGTCGAAGCCCGGCGGGAGCACGCCGCGCGGCCCGGGCGTCGGCACGTTCGCGGTGGTCCGGATGTTCACGACAGCCGGCCCGACCTTCTCGACCAGATCGGCGAAGTCGGGAAGGCTGGCTGCAGGAGGCGTGACAGCGGCGGCGGTATGCGAGGCAAGCGGCAGGCAGGCAAACAGCACCGCCGCCGCGAACACTTTGCGCAGCGTGAGTTTCGTCATGTCGAAAGCCGTAGCGTTACTTGGAAGCCTTGTATTCTATGGCAGACGCGAACTGCTGCAACGTGGCCGGCGGCACTTCGCCGAGCACGGTGATCCAGTAGTCGCCGCGACGCTTCACGAGCACGTGGGTCGCGCCGGTGCTGCCCGCACCTTCCTTGCGCGTGTTCTTTTCGGCCGGCTCGATGAAGACGGAGATCGTCGCGAGGCCGTCGGTGAAGACGGCCTGATCGACCGGAATCGGCGGATCACCGGCGTCGCGCGCGGCCATCGGGCGGCGCACCTCGCGAATCTTCCGGAATCCGGCGATGGTCGGTGCGATCTGCCAGCCCTGCGCTTCCATGTCGACCGTCGCGACCGGCGGGCGGACGACCGTCCAGCCGCTCAGGTTGCGCATGCCGGCCGCAATCGCGGATTTGTCGCCGGCCGTGCCGCCTGTCTGCACTTGCGAAAATGCGACCTGCTCGAGCACGTGATCGCTCGCGTCGAGCGTCTGCGAACGCAGCAGCAGCCCGGTGCGGGTGTCGGCCCACAGCTTGTACGTGAACCGGTACGCATCCTTCGGTACGAGTTCGACCACTTGCGCGTCGACTCCGGCCACACGGTCCTTGCCGAGCAGCTTCGCGTCATAAACGGACATCACGTGCTCGCCGCCCGCGCCGAGCAATGCAGGGAACGAATCGCGCGTCTGGCGGCGCTCGACCACGCACAACTTGCGCTCGGGAACGAACGTGTACAACTCGTCGTTGTGCCGCAAAACCTTGCGCGGCTTGCCGTCGAGCGATTCGATCCGCTCGAACTCGCCGTCGCGGGACGCCACATGCGCGATACGCGACGACTGGACATAGCCGCCGCGCTGGTAGACGAACGTACCCTCGTAGCTCTGCTGCTGCGCCGCCTGCTGGATGCGATCGAGCCAATCCGCCGCACCCTTGCGGGTCGCGACGGGATCGTCCGGTTGCTGGGCGCTGGCTGTGAGGGATTGGACGGACAACAGGGCGGCTGCGCAAAGCAGGAGGGCCGGCAGCCGCTTCCATCCGGAGATGGCGTGATTCAACTGCAATGTCCGCATCGGGTTTATTGGCCTGGCGTGGTGGTCACGGCAGCGCGGATCAGCGGCATCGAGCCCGTGACGACGGGCTGCTGCGCGAATTGCTGGTGCGCTTCAAGGTATTGGTCGAGACTTGCGTCGCGGATGATGTTGACGTCCTGCAGACCCGGCTGCGCCGATGCCTGCGCAACCGTCACGCGCTGCAGGTTGCCGTTCTGCGGTGCGCCTGTCGATGCGACCTGGACGGCGCCCGGCGCGCCGGCCGTCTGCATCTGCGGGACGACGATCCACGTCAGCGTGGCGGCCGCGGCGGCCACCGCGAACGCGGGCACGACTCGCCGGCGCAGCGACAGCAGTTTGCGCGCGACCGGCGCGGCGGCCGGCGCGAGCAGGTGCGGCTCGCTTTCGAGCGCGGCCGACATGCGCGCGGTGAACGCGACGCTCAGCGCGGGCGACAGCGCGAGCTCGTCCGAGCGCAGCGCATCGCCGATCAGGTGGTAATGGGCCCACGCAGCGCGATCCGCGCGGTCGAGCTCAGCCAGAAACTGCCCGTGATCCGGGCCGTCGAACAGTTCACCGTCGACCAGAGCGGAAAGGCGCTCGCCGCGCGAGCACGCTTGCGACTGCGTATTGACCGACCCCATGATGCTCCCCATCTTGCACACACCCCGTCGTGACTTCACGACTCTATCCGTAACTAGACCCCGACCCGCTTCGTTGCGCCCGTCGCGCTTACCAGCGCTTGCCTTCGGGCGTATCGAGCAGCGGACGCAATTTCGCAGCAATTGCCTCGCGCGCCCGGAAGATCCGCGACCGGACCGTCCCGATCGGACAATCCATCATTTCCGCGATCTCTTCGTAGCTCAGGCCCTCGATCTCGCGCAGCGTGATCGCCTGGCGCAGTTCTTCGGGCAGGACGGCCATTGCAGCGTTGACCGTCTCGGCAATCTGCTTGCTCATCAACATCGACTCAGGCGTGTTGATATCCCTTAGTTGGTCTGCGTCGGAGAAAGTTTCCGCTTCCTCGGCATCGGCCTCGGTGGAGGTCGGTGCCCGGCGGCCCTGCGTCGCAAGGTAGTTCTTCGCCGTATTGACGGCAATCCGGTACAACCACGTGTAGAACGCCGACTCGCCGCGAAATTGCGGCAGCGCACGATACGCCTTGATGAACGCGTCCTGGGCCACATCCTCGACCTCGGCGGGATCCCGCACGAGGCGCGAGATCAGCCGAATGATCTTGCGGTGGTATTTGGAGACCAGGAGTTCGAACGCTGCCTTGTCGCCTTTCTGTACGCGCTCGACCAGAGCCTGATCGATTTCTTTTTCACTCACCTGACAAATCCGTTAACTAGGGATGCAACGCGGAGCGTTATTGTAGCGTTCCGGCGCCGGGCGCTGGTTACGGTCGGTAACTGCGCCACCGTCATGCCCGCCCCGCCGTGCCCGCGGTACGCGCCAGCACGGACAGCGCGCTGAACGACGCGGCATCGAGCGCATCGGCCGGGATCAGCAGCGGCCGGGCGCGCCGGGCGCCCTGCCCGACCGACAGCACGAGCAGCAGGCTGCTCCAGTGTGCATGGCCGGTCACGCGGCCCCGGGCCAGCAAGCGCCCGGTGCGGCCAAACGCCGCAATCTCCCCGAATGCATCGATCCGCAGCTCGGCCGGCAGCCGACGGGCACAGGCCCGCGCGGCACACACGGCAAGCAGCGCAGCCGTCGCCGCGGACACGCAAGCGCCGGCGGCAGCACCGGCCCGCGGCGCCCAGAACAGGTACGCGGACGCGGCAGCCGCCGCGACGAACACGGCCAGCACGACATACGACACGGCCGAGGCCCGCAACGCAAAGCGCTGCGGACGCCCGGCCGGAGCATCGAATGGACTCGTCAAGCGATTCGGCGTCAGACGCGCTTGAACACCAGCGTGCCGTTGGTACCGCCGAAGCCGAAGTTGTTCTTCACGGCGACGTCGATCTTCATGTCACGCGCGGTATTCGCGCAGTAATCCAGATCGCACTCGGGGTCCTGGTTGAAGATGTTGATGGTCGGCGGCGACACGTTGTTGTGCAGCGCCAGCACCGTGAACACCGACTCGAGACCGCCCGCGCCACCCAGCAGGTGGCCCGTCATCGACTTCGTCGAGTTCACGACGAGCTTGTACGCATGCTCGCCGAAGGCTGCCTTCACCGCGTCGGACTCGTTCTTGTCGCCGAGCGGCGTCGACGTGCCGTGCGCGTTCAGGTACTGAACCTCGTCCGCGTTCAAGCCGGCGTCGCGCAGTGCCGCAACCATGCAGCGGCGCGGACCGTCCATGTTCGGCGCGGTCATGTGGTACGCATCGCCAGTCATGCCGAAGCCCGAGACTTCCGCATAGATCTTCGCGCCGCGCGCCTTCGCCGCCTCGTATTCCTCGAGCACCATGACGCCTGCACCCTCGCCCAGCACGAAGCCGTCGCGGTCCTTGTCCCACGGACGGGACGCAGTGGCCGGATCGTCATTGCGGGTCGATAGCGCACGCGCAGCCGCGAAGCCGCCGATGCCGAGCGGCGACACCGTCGATTCGGCGCCGCCCGCGACCATCACGTCGGCGTCGCCGGCCTGGATCAGGCGCGCCGCGAGGCCGATGCTGTGCAGACCGGTCGTGCAGGCCGTCACGGCCGCGAGGTTCGGGCCCTTCAGGCCGAACATGATGCTCAGGTGACCCGAGATCATGTTGATGATCGAACCCGGCACGAAGAACGGCGAGATCCGGCGCGCGCCGCGATCGACGTAGGTCTGGTGCGTGTCTTCGATCATCGGCAGGCCGCCGATGCCGGAGCCGACCAGCACGCCGATGCGTTCCGCATTGGCTTCGTTCACTTCGAGGCCGCTGTCCCGGATTGCCTGGACGCCGGCTGCGATGCCGTAATGGATGAACGTATCCATGTTGCGGGCTTCCTTCGCCGGAATGTACTCCTCGGCGCTGAAACCCTTCACCTCACCCGCGAAATGCACGGCAAGGTTCGACGGATCGAACTTCGTGACGGTGGCGATGCCGGACCTGCCGGCGACGAGATTGGCCCAGCCGTCGGCAACATTATTGCCAACAGGCGAAATCAGCCCCAGGCCTGTAACGACAACACGACGGCGGCTCACGGTAACCTCTTTTCCATTGGATGACAAAAACAAAAGCCACAGTGGCCACAGGAACCAGCCCTGCGAGCCCTGTGGCTGTTAGTCCGTCCGGCGCGGTTGCCGGCAGGATGGCGCGTCAAACGCGAAGATCGCGGCGACGTGGCAGACAAGCGCTAAGGCGCTTACGCCTTGACGTTTGCGCGAGCGTAGTCGATCGCTTGCTGAACGGTCGTGATCTTCTCTGCTTCTTCGTCCGGGATTTCCATGCCGAACTCGTCTTCGAGCGCCATCACCAGTTCGACCGTGTCGAGCGAGTCCGCGCCCAGGTCGTTCACGAACGATGCTTCGTTCTTGATCTCGGCTTCTGCGACGCCCAGTTGCTCAGCGACGATCTTCTTGACACGTTGTTCGATGTTATCCATTACCCCTCCGAGGGAAAGTTCAGATTTACAAGTGCGCGCATTTTATCAGGTTTGCTGACGCCAAAACGCGCGTTGGCTTGATGGTCGATCAAGCGCCTATCCGCCTGAAAAACGGGATACGGCGCGGATGGTAAACGAAAACCGTTACGACATGTACATGCCGCCGTTCACGTGCAGCGTCGTGCCGGTGATGTAACCGGCCTGCGGCGATGCGAGGAACGCGACGGCATGGGCAATGTCTTCCGGGCTGCCGAGGCGGCCGAGCGGAATCTGGGTCTTGAGCGCGGTCTGCTGTTCTTCCGGCAGCGTCTTCGTCATGTCGGTGTCGATGAAGCCCGGCGCGACGCAGTTCACCGTGATGCCGCGGCTGCCGATCTCGCGCGCGAGCGCACGTGTCATGCCCGCGACGCCGGCCTTCGCGGCAGCATAGTTGACCTGCCCCGGGTTGCCGGCCGAACCGACCACCGACGTGATGTTGATGATACGGCCGCCGCGGGCCTTCATCATCGGGCGCAGCACTGCACGCGACAGGCGGAACACCGACTTCAGGTTGGTGTCGATCACCGCGTCCCAGTCCTCGTCCTTCATCCGCATCGCGAGCTGGTCCTGCGTGATCCCGGCGTTGTTGACGAGCACGTGGAGCGCGCCGAATTCCTTCACGGTCGCGTCGATCAGCGCTTCGGCCGCCGCCGCGTCGTTGACGTTCAGCACCGCGCCGCGGCCCGTCACGCCCGCTTCCGCGAACCCTGCGGTAATCGCGGCGGCGCCCGATTCGCTCGTCGCCGTGCCGATCACCGTCGCGCCCAGGCGCGCGAGTTCGAGCGCGATCGCCCGGCCGATGCCGCGAGACGCGCCGGTCACGATCGCGACCTGTTTATCGAGAGTCTTTTCCATGAATCGAATATCCGTCTCTTGAGGAAAGGCGCCGCGTCAGGCGGTCGCCAGCTTCAGTGCTTCGTCGAGCGAAGCCGGATCGAACACCGATGCGCCGACCAGGTTGCCGTCAATGCGCTTCGTCAGGCCCGACAGCACCTTGCCCGGACCGCATTCGATCACGTGCGTGACGCCCGTGCCCGCGATGTGCTGCACGCATTCGACCCAGCGCACCGGGCCCGCGGCCTGGCGCACCAGCGCGTCCTTGATCGCGGCCGGGTCGCTGGTCACCGCGACGTCGATGTTGTTGACGACCGGAATCTGCGGCGCCTTCACGTCGACGTTCGCGAGATAGTCGCGCAACTGGTCCGACGCCGGCTTGAGCAGCGACGAATGGAACGGCGCCGACACGGGCAGCGGCAACGCGCGCTTCGCGCCCTTCGCCTTCGCGATCTCGCAAGCTTTCTCGACGGCCGCCTTCGCGCCCGCGATCACGACCTGCGCCGGAGCGTTGAAGTTCACGGCTTCGACGACGCCCGCTTGCGCGGCTTCGACACACACCGCGCGCACCGTGTCGTCATCGAGACCCAAGATCGCGGCCATGCCGCCCTCGCCGACCGGCACGGCCGTCTGCATCGCCTGCGCGCGGAAGCGCACGAGCGGCACTGCGTCCTTGAACGCGATCGCGCCCGCGGCGACGAGCGCCGTGTATTCGCCGAGGCTGTGGCCCGCGACGATCGACGGGGCCGGGCCGCCGGCCTGCTGCCATGCGCGGTAGCACGCGTAGGCGGCCGTCAGCATCACGGGCTGCGTGTTGGTGGTCAGATTCAGTTCTTCGGCCGGACCTTCGGCGATCAGCTTGCCGAGATCCTGATTGAGTGCATCGGATGCTTCCTGAAGCGTCTCGCGCACGACGGCCAGATCGGCGAATGCGTTGAGCATGCCGACCGACTGCGAGCCCTGCCCCGGAAAAACGAATGCAAATTTCATATCGTCCCCAATTGAATCGATTCGGACGGCGCGCGCGAACGGCGCGCCGGTTCAGGATCCGCGCGCAGCCATTGCGCGCCGCGGATCAGTAGCGGAAGACGGATGCGCCCCACGTGAAGCCACCGCCGACGCC
Source organism: Burkholderia sp. Bp9012 (assembly GCF_003853825.1). Classification (NCBI taxonomy): domain Bacteria; kingdom Pseudomonadati; phylum Pseudomonadota; class Betaproteobacteria; order Burkholderiales; family Burkholderiaceae; genus Burkholderia; species Burkholderia sp. Bp9012. The sequence goes on from NZ_QTQA01000006.1 coordinate 147,898, forward strand.
TTCGATCAGCACGTGCTGACCGCGCTGGATGCGGCCGTCGCGCACCGCGGTGTCGAGCGCCAGCGGGATCGACGCAGCCGACGTGTTGCCGTGCTGGTCGACCGTCACGACCATGCGCTCCTGCGGCAAGCCGAGCTTGCGGCAGGTGCTGGTCATGATGCGGATGTTGGCCTGGTGCGGAATCAGCCAGTCGATCTGCTCCGGCGCGAGATTCGCCTTGGCGAGCGCCTCGATCGCGACCTTTTCGAGCACGTTGACCGCGAGCTTGAACACGGCCTGCCCGTCCATGTACAGGAACGCGCTGCCGTCGATCACGCCGCGATTGACGTTGCCCGGTGTGCAGAGGATGTTCGAATAACTGCCGTCTGCGTGCAGCGCGCTGCCGAGCACGCCCGGCTCTTCCGATGCGGACAGGATCACCGCGCCCGCGCCGTCGCCGAACAGCACGCAGGTCGTCCGGTCCTTGAAATCGAGAATACGCGAGAACGTCTCCGCGCCGACGATGAGCGCCGTGCGGTGCTGGCCACTGCGGATGAAGCTGTCTGCCGTCGCCATCGCATAGGCGAAGCCGGAGCACACGGCCTGCACGTCGAATGCCGCGCCGCCGTTCTTGATGCCGAGCTTGTTCTGCAGCAGGCACGCCGTGCTGGGAAACACGAAATCGGGGGTCGAAGTCGCGACGATGATCAGGTCGATCGACTGCGGATCGATACCGGCCATTTCGATCGCACGACGCGACGCCTCGAGCGCGAGGTCGCTCGTCGTGACGTCCGGTGCGGCGAAGTGACGCGCATGGATGCCCGTGCGCGCAACGATCCACTCATCGCTCGTCTCGATGCCTTCCTTCGCGAGTCGATCGGCAAGCTGCTGGTTCGTGACGCGGTCGGGCGGCAGATAGCTGCCCGTGCCGAGCACGCGGGAATAGAGAGTCGATTGGGCCATTTATGCTTTAGAGGATTGCGCAGCGGAAGGTTCGGCGTGATGGCCTGCGGCCGGGCTCGTCTGGCCCGCGCCGCCCGCGTCGTGTTCGCCGTCGCCGAGCGACACCGAATTGTCCGCCATCGCGCGCGCGAGGCGCTCCAGCACGCCGTTTTTGACGGCATCATACCCGCGTTTGATCGCCCACTCAAACGCATAGGCATCGGCCGAACCGTGGCTTTTGATCACGAGGCTCTTCAGCCCCAGCAGCGCCGCGCCGTTGTACTGGCGGTGATCGACGCGCTTCTTGAAACGCATCAGCACCGGCAGCGCAAGCAGCGCCATCAGCTTCGACATCAGCGAACGGCCGAACTCCTCGCGGATGATGTCCGAGAGCATCTGCGCAAGCCCTTCGGACGTCTTCAGCGCGACGTTGCCGACGAAGCCGTCGCAGACGATCACGTCGACCGTGCCTTTATAGATGTCGTTGCCTTCGACGTTGCCGCGGAAATTCAGCGTGCTGGCGCGCAGCAGTTCCCCTGCGCGCTTGATCGTCTCGTTGCCCTTGATGACCTCTTCGCCGATGTTCAGCAGGCCGATCGTCGGACGCTCCTTGCCTTCGAGCGCGGCAACGAGCGCATGCCCCATCTCCGCGAACTGCAGCAGGTGCTGCGGCTCGCAGTCGACGTTCGCGCCGAGGTCCAGCATCATCGTGTAGCCGGTCGGGTTCGGCAGCGCGAACGCGATCGCTGGCCGCTCGATGCCGGGCAGCGTCTTGAGCACGTAACGGGAAACGGCCATCAGCGCACCGGTATTGCCGGCGGAGATACAGGCCTGGGCCGCGCCGTCCTTGACGTGGTTGAGCGCGACACGCATCGAAGAATCCTTCTTCTTGCGCAGCGCCACTTCGACAGGGTCGTCCATCGCCACGACTTCGGTGGCGGGCACGATGGTCAGCGCGGGATCGTCGAGGGCTTTCAGCTTTTTCAGCTGAGCGCGGATCGCGCTTTCGATGCCGACGAGCATCAGGTGCGCATCGGGATGCGCGCGGACGAACTTGACTGCCGCGGGAACGGTCACGGACGGGCCGTGGTCGCCTCCCATGCAATCGATTGTGAGCTTTACGGTCATGGAATGCGACGAATTTCAGGCACAAAAAAGCGGCAGTTGAATGCCGCCTTTTTGTTGAGCCAGGAAAGTGTCAAGCGAACCAGTTGTCACGCGAACGGCGAACGTAGCGCGCAACGCGTGACTTGACGCTTAGTCGTTCTTCGTCTTGACGACTTTCTTGCCGCGATAGTAGCCGTTCGGGCTGACGTGGTGACGCAGATGCACTTCACCCGTGCTCGGCTCGACTGCCAGCGGCGACGCCGTCAGGAAATCGTGCGAACGATGCATGCCGCGCTTCGACGGCGACTTCTTGTTTTGCTGGACTGCCATGACTAACTCCTAAATAATTTTCCGGATTCTAACACAGCCCGATCCGGCGCTTAACTACCCTGGCCCAAAGCCCTTACGCCTTCCCGCGCCACAACTGCTTAGTGTTTCTTGCCGCCGTCCCCGTCCTTCTTCAGCGCTTCCAGCGCCGCGAACGGATTCGGCCGTTTGCCTTCGTCCTCGTCTTCGGCGGACTCGTCGTCCGCGTCTTCCGAAGGACCGCTCGCACCCGACACGAGGCTTTCGTGAACTGCCGGGCAAACCTCGTGCTTGGGCACGAGCGGCAACGAAAGCAGCAACTCCTCTTCGATCAAGTCGACGAGATCGAACTGGCGTGAGCCCACGATCACATCGGCTTCATCGTCGTCGAGCGGAAATTCTTCAGCTTCTTCTTCGGTCGCAACGACCCGGTACGTCATGTCGACGTCGAACGTCTGGTCGTACGGGGTCATGCAGCGCTGGCACGTGAGCCACGCATGGCCATGCACCGCGAGGCGCAGATACGGCTGCTGCCCATCGGCGCCGTCGTCCTGCAACTCTTTCTGGGTGAACCCTTCGGCCTGCCACGTGAAGACCGTGTCGCGATCGGACGCGTCCGCCGGCACTTCGTTCAGCATGCGCGGCAGCTGCGACAGGCGCACGGCACCCGCTGCTTGCCGCCCGCTGCGGGCCAATTCGAACAGGTCGACCGCGTGCGGATCAAGCAACGCCGCAGGTTTGCCAGAAGAAGTGTTCATGTTGCGCTCCTGCCTACAGGCTGACTTGCGGGATCCGGCTTGCTGGCGCCACATATTTGGCGCCGCACAGTGCGCGATCTACGCCGCGTACGATTACGTACTTTACGTCCGAAGACCCGGCAGGCGCCACCACAGCGAAAGCCTGCCGATGAAAAGCGGGAAAGCATACCTGTTTTACCTTTTTCGGTCAATCACTTATGCTTGCGCCCTCGCAACACCGCGCCACACCTGACGACTCATCGACCCAACCGACCATGCCGGATACCGTTTGCCGCCCGCCGCGGCTGATTCTCGCCTCCAGTTCCCGCTACCGCCGCGCGCTCCTCGAGCGCCTCGGCATGCCGTTCGACGTCATGTCGCCCGACCTCGACGAAACCCCGCTCGCAGGAGAAACGCCGGCCGAGACCGCACTGCGCCTCGCCGGCGCGAAGGCGCGCGCGGTCGCCGCGACGATCGACGCGCCGGACGGCGTGCTCGTGATCGGGTCGGACCAGGTCGCGACGTTCGACGGCCGCCAGATCGGCAAGCCCGGCACGCACGAGCGCGCGCTCGCGCAGCTCCTGTCGATGCAGGGCCGCGACGTCGAATTCCACAGTGCGCTCAGCCTGTACGACAGCCGCACGGGTGAAACCTGGAGCGAGGACGTCGTCACGCACGTGCGCTTCCGCTCGCTGTCCGAAGCCGAACTCGACGCTTACCTGCGCGCGGAAACGCCGTACGACGTCGCCGGCAGCGCGAAGTCAGAAGGGCTCGGCATCGCGCTGCTGGATGCCATCGACTCCGACGACCCCACGGCTCTCGTCGGCCTGCCGCTGATCGCGCTCACGCGGATGCTGCGCGCCGCGGGCTATCCATTGTTCGCTACCCAGGGAGACCGCGCATGACGGCCGGCACGCTCTATCTCGTCCCGAACACCCTCGGCGAAGGCGACGCATCGATGCTCGCCGCCGTGCTGCCCGCGGCCGTGCAGGCGCGCGCCGGCACGCTCGGCTACTACATCGGCGAAAACGCGAAAACGACCCGCGCGTTCCTGAAGAAGATCGGCACGACGCGGCCGATCCAGGAGATCGAGATTCGGGAACTGAACGTCAATACGCCGGCCGGCGAGATCGACCGGCTGCTCGCACCGGTACTGGCGGGCGCGGACGCCGGGCTCGTATCCGAGGCCGGCTGCCCCGCCGTTGCCGATCCCGGCGCGCTGCTGGTCCGCCGGGCGCACGAGCGCGGCGTGAAGGTCGTGCCGCTCGTCGGGCCGAGTTCGATCTTGCTAGCGCTGATGGCATCGGGCCTGAACGGCCAGAGTTTCGCGTTCAACGGCTATCTGCCGGTCGATGCGGCCGCGCGCGCGAAACGCCTGCGTGAACTCGAGCAGCTGTCGCGCAAGGCGCGCCAGACGCAGATCTTCATCGAGACGCCGTACCGGAACCATGCGATGCTCGATACGCTCGTCGCGACCTGCGCGCCGTCGACGCAGATCTGCGTCGCGGCCGACTTGACCCTCGAAACCGAGACGATCGCCAGCCGTTCGGTGGCCGACTGGAAAAAGGCGCCGGCGCCGAACCTGCACAAGCGCCCTGCCATCTTCCTGCTGCTCGCGAACTGAGATCGGCACCGGCAACAGCCTCGCGGCACGGGGCGCCCCGCCCCAATCGGCGCGGCGCCGGCCGGCTGGCGCTCAGCGCAGGCTGAACGACGTGCCGCCCGCGGTCAGCGCCTTCATCGCGGCACCGCCGACCGCCGCGCCGAACTTGCGCGCAACACGATTCGTCAGGCTTTCCTTCACCGTGTAGTCGACGAGATCCGGCGCCTTCAGCACATCGCGGGCGACCGTGTCGGTCGTGCCGTAGCCGTCGGCGAGCCCGAGCTCGACGCTCTTCTCGCCGGTCCAGAACAGGCCCGAGAACATGTCGGGCGTTTCGTGCAGCCGCTTGCCGCGGCCATCCTTCACGGCCTTGATGAACTGCGCATGGACCTGGTCGAGCAGCGCCTGCGCATGGGCATCCATCTTCGGCGTGTCGGGCGAGAACGGGTCGTAAAAGCCCTTGTTTTCACCCGCCGTGTGCAGGCGGCGATCGACGCCCAGCTTGCCCATCAGGCCCGTGAAACCGAACCCGTCCATCAGCACCCCGATCGAGCCGACGATACTCGCCTTGTCGACGAAGATCTTGTCGGCGGCGGACGCAATGTAATAGCCACCCGATGCGCACATGTCGGTCACGACGACGTACAACGGCTTGTCCGGATACTTCGTGCGGAGCCGGCGAATCTCGTCATAGACCATTCCTGCCTGCACCGGGCTGCCGCCCGGGCTGTTGATCCGCAGCACGACGCCGGCCGTGCCGCTGTCGTCGAAAGCGGCATCCAGCGCCGTATTGATGTCGTCGGCATTCGCGTTGGTGCCCGCCGCGATCTCGCCGTCGATCGTCACGAGCGCCGTGTGGCGCCCGCTCGACGAGAACTTCGAGTCGCTCGAGAAATCGATCAGCGCGAACGCGAGCAGCACGAATACGCCGAGAAACGCAAAGCGGAAGAAGATCTTCCAGCGCCGCGCCGCGCGCTGTTCCTTGACGGCCGCGAGCGCGATCCGCTCGAGCGCCGCACGCTCCCAGTTCGGTTCGCGGCTGTCGGGACGGGAGGAGGAATCAGGGATGTTCGGTTGGTCGGCCATGCAGTGATGTCTTCAGTCGGTCGTGGCGGAAGGGGGCGGAGCGGCGGGTCCCAGGTCGGCATCCGGCACCCAGAATACCGCACGCCCGTCCGGCGTGTCGCGCTCGTCGACTTCGACCGGTCGCAGGCGACCGCCGCGGCACGGGCCGCCGACACACTTGCCAGTATCCGGCGCGTAGATCGCGCCGTGCGTCGCACACATCAGGTACAGGCCCGACGACTCGAAGAACTGCCCTTCGGCCCAGTCGAGTTCCATCGGCACGTGCGCGCAGCGGTTCAGGTAGCCGTACGCACGACCTTCGTAGCGCACGAAGAACACGACCGCCTGCTCGCCGCGCAGCGATGCGTCGACGCGCACGCCGGCACCGCCGTCGGCCAGCGCGTCCGATGCGCACACGCGCACGACTTCCGGCGCCGTGCTCATGCGTGCTCTCGCAGCCACGCCGCCAGCGCGCCGACGTCCGGCGCGACGAAGCGCGGCGTCAGCGCGGCCAGCGCATCGGCCGTGTGCGCACCATACGAAACACCGATGCCGGCGGCACCGGCACTGGCGGCCATCTGCAGGTCGTGCGTGGTGTCGCCGATCATCACGGTACGCGCAAGATCCTGCCCCAATTCGCGCGACAGTTCGTGCAGCATCGCCGGGTGCGGCTTCGAGAATGTTTCGTCCGCGCAGCGCGTCGCATCGAACAGGCTCGTCAGCTTTGACTGGTCGAGCACGCGGTTCAGCCCGACGCGGCCCTTGCCGGTCGCGACCGCGAGCAGGTAACCCATGTCGCGCAATTCCGCGAGCAGTTCGCGCACGCCGGCGAACAGCTCGATGCGCTGATCGTCCAGCAAGTAGTGATGGCGATAACGTTCGGCCAGCCGCGGATAGTCGGACGGATCGAGGGTCGGCGCAGTAATCTGAAGCGCATCGCGCAGGCCGAGGCCGATCACATAGCGGGACGCCTCGTCCGACGGCGTGGGCAGGCCGAGATCGCGGCACGCGGCCTGGATGCTGTGCGCGATGTGCGCAGTCGAATCCATCAGCGTGCCGTCCCAGTCGAAGACGATCAGGTCAAATTGCTGTCGGGCCATGCGAGTCAGGCGGTATCGCGCAGAGCGCTGAGTTGATCGAGGAAGCGCCGGCATTCGTCCGGCAGCGGCGCGTCGAACTGCAGCGCCTCGCCGGTCAGCGGATGCGTGAGCTTCAGCCGGTGCGCGTGCAGGAACATCCGCTTGAGCGACGGCTGCGCATTCGCGCGCGCCAGCGCCTTGTTCAGTGCGAAGTCGCCATACTTGGCGTCGCCGGCGATCGGCAGGCCGAGATGCGCGAGGTGCACACGAATCTGATGGGTCCGACCCGTTTTGAGTTCCGCTTCGACCAGCGCATAGTCCGGCCAGCGCTCGATCAGGTTGAACACCGTGTGCGACGGCAGGCCGTCGTCCTGCACGCGCACCCGCCGCTCCCCTTCCGGGGTCGAATACTTGAACAGCGGCGCCTTCACCGCACGGCGGCGGCCCCAGTCGGCCTGCCATTCTCCATGTCCGCACGCGAAGTAACGCTTGTCCATCCGGTTCTCGCGAATCTGCTCGTGCAGGCCGACGAGCGCCGAGCGCTTCTTCGCGAGCATCAGGATCCCGGACGTCTCGCGGTCGAGCCGATGCACGAGTTCGAGGAACTTCGCGCGCGGACGCGCCTGACGCATCTGCTCGATCACGCCGAACGCGACGCCGCTGCCGCCGTGCACGGCCACGCCGGCCGGCTTGTTGATGACGAGCATGGCGTCATCTTCGTACAGCACCTCGAATTGCGCGGGCGGCACGATCGGCGTGTCGGCGCGCGCGAGGTCCGCCGCCGCCACGCGCACGGGCGGTACGCGCACGATGTCGCCGAGGGCGAGGCGGTACTGCGCATCGATCCGGCCCTTGTTCACGCGCACTTCGCCGCTGCGCAGGATCCGGTAAATATGGCTTTTCGGCACGCCTTTACAGACGCGCAACAGGAAGTTGTCGATCCGCTGACCGGCCGAGTTTTCGTCGATCTCGATCATCGATACCTGGCCGCTTGCGACTGAATTCTGGGATATTTTGCCTAACTCATTCATACTGAATATAATTTTGCCCAGCCTGACGTTGAGGGTGGCCTGACCGGCCGGCCCCGACCGAGTCGGGCAAGGTGCAAGCGGAAACCATTATTTTACTTGCGCCGGGGGTCCGCTGCTCGCCCCTAATCAAAGAGATGCAGCAAGTTGCACGCACGGCGCCGCCCGTCGGCAAGGATCGCGCCCACAGGCGGATTCGGTCGGCAAGGCGCCGCGGTAACGGAAAGTTGGTTGAAAAGAATTTGATCGGCAGCCCGACGGCGCGAAGTGCGTCCGCAGGCTGCCGGTTGCGAAAATTACGGCGTTGCGCCCGATTTGGCCCCGCGAAGCGTGCGGGGCTTGGCGACGTCAAACCAGGGAAGTACACCCCAAGCGGGAAAGTCGGGCTGGATTCGATACTCCCCGCTGCGGCCCAAGCCGCAGCATCTGCCGCCCGTCGGCGCGCGCGACGCATTGCGCGCGCCCGTGGCAATGCGCGGACTCAGGCTTAGCGCGCTTTTTTGCAGCGTGCGGTGTGTGAACGCCGTGCTTTGAAGCCGTATTCGCAGGTGCCCTACGGCCGCCGGCCCCGTCTTTCGGGCCCAAGCGCCTCTTCAGGCAATTCTCCCCGCCATCGTTCCCGCTCCAGCGTGCTTGTGACAACACAACAAGGTGCGGCCTGCCGTCGTTCCCGCCCTCGCGACTGACAACCGCGAGGCGCCGGCTGCGGAGCCGCCTGGAGTCGTACATGAAACGCATGCTGTTCAATGCGACGCAGCAGGAGGAGCTGCGCGTCGCCATCGTTGATGGGCAAAAGCTCATCGACATCGACATCGAGACAGCCGGGCGCGAACAGCGCAAAGGCAATATCTACAAAGGTGTCGTCACCCGCATCGAGCCGTCGCTCGAAGCCTGCTTCGTCAACTACGGCGAAGATCGCCACGGCTTCCTGCCGTTCAAGGAAGTCGCCCGCCAGTACTTCAAGGAAGGCATCGACATGCGCTCCGCGCGCATCCAGGATGCCCTGCGCGAAGGCCAGGAGCTGATCGTCCAGGTCGAGAAGGAAGAGCGTGGCAACAAGGGTGCCGCCCTCACGACCTTCATCTCGCTCGCCGGCCGCTACCTCGTGCTGATGCCGAACAATCCGCGCGGCGGCGGTGTATCGCGCCGGATCGAGGGCGACGAGCGCCAGGAACTGCGCGAAACGATGTCGCAACTGCAGATTCCGGACGGCATGAGCATGATCGCCCGTACCGCGGGCATCGGCCGCAGCGCCGAGGAACTGCAGTGGGACCTGAACTACCTGCTGCAACTGTGGCGCGCGATCGAAGCGGCGTCGCAAAGCGGCAACTCCGGCCAGCCGATGCTGATCTACCTGGAATCGAGCCTCGTGATCCGCGCGATCCGGGACTATTTCCAGCCCGATATCGGCGAAATCCTGATCGACACGACCGAGATCTACGATCAGGCCCGTGCGTTCATGGACATCGTGATGCCGGACAACGTGTCGAAGGTGAAGCGCTACCACGACGACGTGCCGCTGTTCTCCCGCTTCCAGATCGAGCACCAGATCGAAACGGCCTACTCGCGCACGGTGCCGCTGCCGTCGGGCGGCGCGATCGTGATCGACCACACCGAAGCGCTCGTCGCGATCGACGTGAACTCGGCGCGCGCGACCAAGGGTGCGGACATCGAGGAAACGGCGACCCGCACGAACCTCGAAGCGGCCGACGAAGTGGCCCGCCAGCTCCGCCTGCGCGACCTCGGCGGCCTGATCGTGATCGACTTCATCGACATGGAGTCGGCGAAGAGCCAGCGCGAAGTCGAGCAGCGCCTGAAAGACGCGCTCAAGCATGACCGTGCACGCGTGCAGATGGGCAAGATCTCCCGCTTCGGCCTGATGGAACTGTCGCGCCAGCGCCTGCGTCCGGCCCTGTCGGAAGGCAGCCACGTGACGTGTCCGCGCTGTAACGGCACCGGCCACATCCGCGATACCGAATCGTCCGCGCTGCAGGTCCTGCGGATCATTCAGGAAGAAGCGATGAAGGAAAACACCGCGGCGATCCACTGCCAGGTGCCGGTCGAGGTGACCGCCTTCCTGCTCAACGAAAAGCGTCAGGAAATCAACAAGATCGAGTCGCGCTTCAAGGTCGGCATCGTGCTGATCCCGAACAAGCACCTCGATACGCCGCACTACAAGCTCGAGCGCCTGCGCCATGACGACGCGCGCCTCGACGATCCGCGTGCGTCCTGGAAGATGGCAGAGGAAGCAGCCCGCGAACTGGAGTCGGAAACCGGCTACAGCAAGCGTGCGGCCGACGTGAAGCCGAAGCAGGAAGCGGCGGTCAAGGGCATCACGCCGGAGCGTCCGGCACCGAGCCCGGCACCGCAGCGCCCGGTCGAGCCGGCGGTTGCGGCGCCCGCACCGGTCGCCGCGGCGAGCGGCGGTTTCATCGGCTGGCTGAAGGGTCTGTTCGGCATGTCGCCGGCTCCGGCGCCCACGCCGGTCGCACCGGCACCGGCCAAGGAACAGGCAACCCGTCCGGCCCGCGAGCGGACCGAGAAGACCGAGCAGCGCGGCGGCGATCGCAACCGCAACCGCCGTGGCGGCGCCCAGCAGGCTCAGGGTGGCCGCGACCAGGCAGCGGCAGGCCGTGGCCAGTCGCAACGCCTGGAACGCGAAGGCAAGGAAGGTCGCGAGCCGCGCGAACCGCGCGAGGGTCGCGAACCGCGTGAAGGCCGCGAACCGCGCGAAAGCCGCGAGCCGCGTGAAGGCCGCGAGCCGCGCGAAAGCCGTGAGGGTCGAGAAAGTCGCGAGGGCCGTGGCCCGCGCGAAGGCCGTGAGCCGCGTGAGTCGCGCGAGAACCGCGAACCGCGCGATCGCACCGAGCAGCCGGAAGCCGTCGAGGCAGCCGGCCGCGGCGAGCGCCAGGAACGCGGCGAGCGTCGCGAGCGCGGAGAGCGCCGCAAGCCGACGCAACACGCGGCGACGCTCGAAACCGTCACCCGTGGCGAAAACCATCCGGAAGCGGATGCCGACCAGGCCGCAGCCGTCGCCCTGCCGGGCGCCGATGTCGCAGCCGACGCGGAAGCCGTCGCACGTGACGGCGAGGAACGTCGCCGCCGCCGCCGCGGTCGCCGTGGCGGTCGTCGCGAGCGCGAGGACGAAGGCGCAGTCGTCGACCACGCCGAGCAAGGCGCGGACGGCGAAGTCGCCATGCAGGCCGTGACGACGGAACCCTCGAGCGCGGACGAGCAGGCTCATACGGCCGCACCGGTCGTAGCCGAGCCACAACCGGCACCGGTTCGCGTCGAAGCAACGCCGGTCGCACCGCTCGAGCCCGCCGTCGTCGCACCGGCAGCCGAATCGGCACCGGTCGCGCCGGCCGCTGCTCCGGAAGCCGGCCCGGCTCCGGTCGCGGTTTCGCCGATCGATGCGTTCGAAGTGCCGGCCGCGCCCGCTGCCGTCGAAGCGCCGCAGTCCGCGCCCGTCGAGCAGGCCGCACCGGCACCGGTCGTCGCAGCCGAAGCGGTTCCGGCCGTTGCCGAACCGGCCCGCGTCGAACCGGCCCGCCTCGAACCCGCCCGCCTCGAACCCGCCCGCCTCGAACCCGCTCGCGTCGAACCGGCCCACGTCGAAACTGCACCGGTCGAAGCCGTTGCCGCGCCGGCTCCAGCGCCCGTGCAACCGGCCGCTGCGCCGGCTCCGGCACCCGTGCAACCGGCCGCTGCGCCAGCTTCGGCGAGCCTCGATGCCGTGCTGGAACAAGCCGGTCTCGTGTGGGTGAACACCGACGCCGACAAGTTCCGCGCTGCTCAGGAAGCCGCGTCGCGCCTGCCGCGCGCGGTCCGCGTTCCGCGCGAGCGCAAGGCGCTACCGCCGGTCGACCCGACCCCGATGCAGCAGGTCGAAACGTCGCAACATTAAGCGGCGCATCGCCCGACCAGGAAAAGCCCGCCCCCGGCGGGCTTTTCCATTTCCGCGCCGAGGGTTTCCGCCCACCGGCCCGGCCAGCCGCTTGCGGCTAGAATAGAAGCTTGGCTCGCACTTCTTTCGACATGTCCCGACGCATCATTCCTCTCGCAGACGTCAGCGGGATGCCGGATATCTCCGGCGTCGCGCATACCCCTGACGGCGCCTTGGCCGACACGTTCGCCAGGCCGCTGCGCGACCTGCGCATCTCGGTGACGGACCGCTGCAACTTCCGTTGCGTGTACTGCATGCCGCGCGACGTGTTCGACAAGAACTACCCGTTCCTGCCGCACAGCGCGCTGCTCACGCACGAGGAGATCGAACGCGTGGCGCGGCTGTTCGTCGCACACGGCGTCGAAAAGATCCGGATCACCGGCGGCGAACCACTGCTGCGCAAGAACCTCGAATTCCTGATCGAGCGCCTCGCGCGCCTAACGACCCATGACGGCCGCCCGCTCGACCTGACGCTGACCACCAATGGCTCGCTGCTCGCGCGCAAGGCGCGCGCGCTGAAGGATGCCGGCCTCACGCGCGTGACGGTCAGCCTCGACGCGCTCGACGATACGTTGTTCAAGCGCATGAACGACGCCGACTTCGCGAGCGCCGACGTGCTCGACGGCATCTTCGCCGCGCAGGCCGCGGGCCTCGCGCCGGTCAAGGTCAACATGGTCGTGAAGCGCGGCACCAACGACAGCGAGATCCTGCCGATGGCCGAGCGCTTCCGCGGCACCGGCGTGATCCTGCGTTTCATCGAATACATGGACGTCGGCACGTCGAACGGCTGGAACATGACCGAAGTGCTGCCGTCCGCGGACGTCGTCGCACGGATCGCCGAACAGTTCCCGCTCGTGCCGCTCGAGCCGCACACGGCGGCGGAAACCGCGCAGCGCTGGGGCTATGCGGACGGCAGCGGTGAAATCGGCGTGATCTCGAGCGTCACACAGGCATTTTGCGGCGACTGCACGCGCGCGCGGTTGTCGACCGAAGGCAAGCTGTACCTGTGCCTGTTCGCGTCGACTGGCCATGACCTGCGTGCCCTGGTGCGCGGTGGCGCCAGCGACGCCGAGATCGCGACCGCGATCGCCCGGATCTGGCAGGCCCGCACCGACCGCTATTCGCAGCTGCGCGGCAGCGCGGCCGCCGACGCGGCACCCCACGGTGCCGGCAAGCGCGTAGAAATGTCGTACATTGGCGGCTGACGCGCGCCCGCCGCCCCGATTTCCCGCGATGTCCGCTTCCACCTCGCCTTCCGTCACCGGCCTGCTGCTCGCGGGCGGGCGCGCGACGCGCATGGATGGCGCCGACAAGGGCCTGCAACTGCTCGACGGCACGCCGCTTGCGCTGCACGTGCTGCGCCGGCTCTCGCCGCAGGTCGACGAGACGCTGATCAGCGCAAATCGCAACACCGATCGCTACGCCGAGCTCGGTGCGCCGTTCGACGCGCGCATCGTGCCGGACGAAACACCCGATTTCCCCGGCCCGCTGGCGGGTCTGCTGGCCGGCATGCGGGCGGCGCGCGCACCGCTCGTCGCGTGCTCGCCGTGCGACACACCCTATCTGCCGACCGACCTCGTCGCACGACTGCACGCGGCGCTCGATGCGCAGCAAGCCGACATCGCGATGGCGGTGACCGTCGACGCGCAACAGGCACGTTCGCCGCAGCCGACGTTCGCGCTGCTGCGAACGTCGCTCGCCGACGATCTCGCGGCCGGACTCGCGGCCGGCGAGCGCAAGGTGCGTGCGTGGTACGCACGCCACAAGACGGTCGAAGTCGAGTTTTGCGACGAGCGTGCGTTTTACAATGCCAACTCCTGGCAGGAACTTGCCGCGCTTGCCCGCCGCTGACGGCACCGGCATCCGTTCCCGCCCGCCGCATGCGCCTTCGCGCTCCGGCGCCCTCCGCGCGCCACCGGCCACGAACCCGATACGCCTTGCGGCGCAGTCACACTGATGATCACGCAATCCTCGCCCGCCTCCCGAACCGCACCCGATTCCGCTGCCCCGTTGTCGCTCGCCGATGCGCAGGCGCTCGCGTGCCGGTTCGCGGTGCCGGTCGACGCGTGCGACACGGTGCCGCTGCATGACGCCCTCGACCGCGTGCTCGCGGCCGACGTCAATGCGCCGTTCGACATCCCCGCATACGACAACTCGGCAATGGACGGCTATGCATTCGACTGCGGCGCACACACGCCTGCATCGGCCCCCGACATCGCATTGACGGTCGCCGGCACGGCGTTCGCCGGCCATCCGTTCGATGGAGCCGTGGCGCCCGGTACGTGTATCCGCATCATGACCGGCGCGCCGATGCCGGCCGGATGCGACACGGTCATTCCGCAGGAACGCGTGCGCGTCGACGGCGACGTCATCCGCTTCGCCGCGCACGACGTCACGCGCGGAGCAAACTGCCGCCGGGCCGGCGAGGACCTCGCGCGCGGCGCCTGCGCGCTTGCCGCTGGCCGCATCCTGCGCCCGTCCGATCTCGGCCTGCTCGCATCGTTCGGGTTGCGCGAAGTCACGGTGCGCCGCCGCGTGCGCGTCGCCGTGTTCTCGACCGGCGACGAACTGCGCGAACCCGGCGAGCCGCTCGGCCGCGGCACGCTGTACGACAGCAATCGCGGGATGCTGGTCGCGATGCTCGAAAGGCTGCACATCGACGCGCTCGACCTCGGGATCGTCCGCGACGATCCGGCGGCCCTCGAGCGCGCGCTGCGCGATGCCGCCGCCGCACAGGCGGACGCAGTGATCACGTCAGGCGGCGTGTCGGTCGGCGAAGCCGATTTCACGCGCGACGTGATGGCGCGGCTTGGCGACGTGACCTTCGCTAGCCTCGCGCTGCGGCCCGGCCGGCCGCTCGCGTGCGGCACGCTCGCACCTGCGGGCGACGGCGCCGGCCACGTGCTGTTCTTCGGGCTGCCCGGCAATCCCGTCGCCTCCGCCGTGACGTTCTATGCGATCGTGCGCCCCGCGCTGCTGACGCTGGCCGGCGCGCATGCGCCACCGCCGGCGCTGTATACGGCACGCAGCACGCAGGCGCTGAAAAAGCGCCCGGGCCGTACCGAATATCTGCGCGCCATCGCGACGCGCGACGCCGACGGCCAGTGGCTTGTCGAGCCGGCCGGTTCGCAAAGTTCCGCATCGCTGAGCGGCCTCGCGGCCGCCAACTGTTTCATCGTCCTGGGCCACGATTGCGCAGCAGTCGACGCGGGCGCCCCGGTCGACATCCTGCCGCTCGACGGCTTGATCTGAATTCCAATCGGTATATCTCTACGGGGCAATCCGCACATGAAGAAACAAATCTCGTCGATCGCCGCGGGGCAGACCGCTAAGGCGCTGATCCTCGTCTACCTGACGTTCAGCGTGCCGATCGTGCTGCTCGGCATCCTGGTCGCGTACATCCGCTACGGGATGGTCGAACTGAGCACGATCCTGAGTGCGCTGCTGCTGAACGCGATCCTTGGTTTCGTGCTGCTGTGGATCGCCTGCCACGCGTACAACTGGGTCGCGTCGCGCTTCGGCGGCATCGAGATCGTGCTGTCCGATCCGCCGGAGGAAGCGTGAGCGGCACGCCGCTGATCCGCACGGCGGAAACGCGCGACGTCGGCGCGATCCTCGCGCTGATGCGCGAGCTGGCCGAGTTCGAGAAGCTCACGCACCTGTTCGTCGCGAGCGACGCCGATCTGGCCGACGCGCTGTTCGGCGAGCGCCCCGCCGCCGAAGCGCTCGTGGCCGAGCGCGACGGCGCGATCGTCGCGTATGCGCTGTTCTTTCACAACTATTCGACGTTCCTCGGCCGTCGCGGCCTCTATCTCGAGGATCTGTACGTGCAGCCGTCGCAGCGCGGCACGGGCCTCGGCACCGCGATGCTGCAGCACCTCGCAGCACTCGCAGTCGAGCGCCGCTGTGCCCGTTTCGAATGGTCGGTGCTCGACTGGAACCAGCCGGCGATCGACTTCTACCAGAAGATGGGCGCGACCGTGCTGCCCGAGTGGCGCATCGTGCGCGTCACCGGGGATGCACTGAACACGCTCGCCGCACGTTGAACGCGGGCCGGCCACGCCGGTCGGTGCTGCAAAAGAAAACGGGCGCCGCGGCGCCCGTTTTTCGTTCCAGCCGGCTTCGGCTGTACGCGTGATGCGTCATGCATCGTCCGCATCGGCTCCATCGGCGCCTTCCGTGCCGAGCAGCCCGGCGGCCGTCTCACCTGGCAACGCCTCGACCTGCTTCAGCTTGCGGTTCATCACGCGGGTGCGCTGCTCGGCGGACTCAATCGAGCGCGTGACCGTTTCAAGCTGCGCCTTCGTGCGCGCGAGCACATCGCCGAACTTGCCGAATTCGGTCTTCACTGCACCGAGCACCTGCCACACTTCGCTCGAGCGCTGCTCGATCGCGAGCGTGCGGAAGCCCATCTGCAGACTGTTCAGCAGCGCAGTCAGCGTCGTCGGCCCGGCCACCGTCACGCGATAGTCGCGCTGCAGCAGGTCGGTCAGCCCCGGGCGGCGCAGGATCTCCGCATAGAGCCCCTCGGTGGGCAGGAACAGCAGCGCGAAATCGGTCGTATGCGGCGGTGCGACGTACTTCTCGGCGATCGTGCGCGCTTCCAACCGCACGCGCGCCTCGAGCGCACGGGCCGCGTCCTCGACCGCCGCCGAATCGGCACGCTCCTGCGCGTCGATCAGCCGCTCGTAGTCCTCGCGCGGGAATTTCGCGTCGATCGGCAGCCACACCGGCGGCGCGTCGCGCGTGCCGGCGTCGCGCCCCGGCAGCCGGATCGCGAACTCGACGCGTTCGCTGCTCTTCGGCACCGTCGCGACGTTCTTCGCGTACTGGTCGGGCGTGAGCATCTGCTCGAGCAAGGCCTCGAGCTGCACCTCGCCCCAGGTGCCGCGCGTCTTCACGTTGGTCAGCACCTTCTTCAGATCCCCAACGCCAGCCGCGAGGGTCTGCATCTCGCCGAGCCCGCGGTGTACCTGCTCGAGCCGGTCGGACACGAGCTTGAACGATTCGCCGAGCCGCTGTTCGAGCGTCGCATGCAGCTTCTCGTCGACGGTGCGGCGCATCTCCTCGAGCTTCGCCGCATTGTTCGTCTCGATTTCCTTCAGCCGCTGTTCGAGCGTCGCACGCACTTCGCCGATCCGGCGATCGTTGGCCTCGGTCAGTTGCGTGAGCTGCCGGTTCAGCGTGTCACCGAACAGCCGCAGCGCGACCGTCTGCTCTTCACGCGCCTGCTGCGCCTGGCGCTGCACGCTCTCGCGCATCGCGTCGAATTGCTGCGCGTTGCCCGCGACGAGCTTGCCCAGCTGTTGCGCGAAGCCCTCGATCTGATTGTTCTGCACGGTCGCGATGCTCGTGAGCTGCGTCGCGAGCGTCTGCTGAAGCTGCGAGAAACTGCCAGCAAGCTCGGTGCGCGAGCCTCGTGCGTTCTCGACGATCTCGCCACGCAGCTCGCGCTCGAGCCGCTCGACCGCGAGCGCCTGCGCGTGCGCGGCGTCCTCGATCTGGTCGCCCAGCACGGCCGCATCGTCGTGGCGGCCGCCGCCGCGCACGATCGCGACGATCGCCACCGCGAGCGCGACGGCCAGCACGACGACCGCCGCCAGCAACAACATCGTCGTCATGCGCGCGGCTTCCCGATTACGTCAGGGTTGATCGGGTTCGGCGGCTGCCCCGCGCGCGGCCCTTCGCCCAGCGCGGCGATCAGGTTGTCGGCCGCGAGGTTCGCCATCGCACGGCGCGTCTTCTCGGTCGCGCTCGCGATGTGCGGCGTCAGCACGACGTTCGGTACCTCGAGCAGCGCTGGATGGACGCTCGGTTCGCCTTCATAGACGTCGAGGCCGGCCGCGGCGATCGTCCCGTCGCGCAGCGCGACGGCCAGCGCTGCGTCGTCGACGATGCCGCCGCGCGCGATGTTGGTCAGCGTCGCGGTGGGCTTCATCTTCGCGAGCTCGGCCGCGCCGATCGTGTGATGGTTCTCCTTCGTGTACGGCAGCACGAGAACGACGTGATCGGCGCGCGCCAGCAACGCATCCTTCGACACGTATTCGGCGTTCAGCTCGGCCTCGATCTCGGGCGCAACCCGCGACCGGTTGTGATAGATCACCTGCATCCCGAAGCCGCGCGCGCGCCGTGCGAGTGCCTGACCGATGCGCCCCATCCCGATGACGCCGAGTGTCGAGCCGTAAATGTCGCTGCCGAGGAAACCGTCGTACGCCCACTTCTTCCAGTGTCCGGCGCGCAACCAGTGCTCGGATTCGGCGATCCGCCGCGCGGCGGCCATCATCAGCGCCCAGCCGAAATCCGCGGTGGATTCGTTCAGCACGTCGGGCGTATTGGTGCCGAGCACGTTCGCAGCGTTGAACGCGGCCATGTCGAAATTGTTGTAGCCGACCGCCATGTTCGACACGACGCGCAGGCGCGGCGCTGCCGCGAGCGCGGCCGCGCCGACCGGGTCGCCCGCCGTCAGCGCGCCGTCCTTGTCCGCGAGGCGCGCGGCGAGCGCGTCGGGGGCGAGCGCATCGCCATTGTTCCAGTCGACTTCGAAATACTGCTCGAGCCGTTCGATCACGTCCGGAAAGATCGGACGTGCGACCAGGATCTTCTGCATCGCCATCTCCGCATGCCGCGGCCGGCACGCGGCACTTCGTGCGCCGCCGGAGCCGTCCGCGCTTGGTTGAAAATCGTCAGCCTACGCCGGGAAGAAGATCCACGACGTCAGCAGGAATACGGGTACCAGGATCACGAGCGCCCAGCCGAGATATGCGAAGAAGCTCGGCATCCTCACGCCGCGCGATTCCGCGATCGCTTTCACCATGAAGTTCGGCGCATTGCCGATGTAGCTGTTCGCTCCCATGAACACCGCCCCCGCGGAAATCGCGGCGAGCGTCGTCGCGCCGGTCGTCATCAGCGCTTGCGCATCGCCGCCCGCGAGGTTGAAGAACACGAGATAGGTCGGTGCGTTGTCGAGGAACGACGACAGCAGGCCGGTCGCCCAGAAATACATCGCGTCGATCGGCTTGCCGTCGGGCCCCGTGACGAGATGGACGATCTGTGCGAACGCACCGTCCGCACCCGCGCGCAGGATCACGATCACCGGCGCGATCGTCACGAAGATGCCCGCGAACAGCTTCGCGACCTCCTCGATCGGCGCCCAGTTGAACGCGTTGCCTTCGCGCGCCGAGCGCGGCGTCAGCGCGAGCGACGCGAGCGCCACGACGACCAGCGCGACATCGCGCACGAGATTCTGCAGTGCGACGTGCGTGCCCCACACGTCGAACGAGATGCCCGGCTTCCAGATGCCGCTCATCAGCACGAGGCCGATCACGGCCGCGAGCAGCACGAAGTTGACCTTGCCGTCGATCGACAGCGCGCCGCCGTCGGGCGTCGGGTCGAGTGCGGCCGGCCGCTCCTCACCGGCCTTCCGGTAGAAGTACGTATCGAGCACGAAGAAAAGCGTCAGCAGCACCGCGCAGATGAACAGCATCGGCAGCGCGAGATGCGTGGTCGTCCAGAAGAAGCTCACGCCATTCAGGAAGCCGAGGAACAGCGGCGGATCGCCGAGCGGCGACAGCGAGCCGCCCGCGTTCGCGACGAGGAAGATGAAGAAGATCACGACGTGTACGACGTGCTTGCGGTTATCGTTCGCGCGCAGCAGCGGCCGGATCAGCAGCATCGCCGCGCCCGTCGTGCCCATCACGCTCGCGAGCAGCGTGCCGAGCGCGAGGATCGCGGTGTTCAGCTTCGGCGTGCCGTGCAGGTTGCCGTTGACGCAAATGCCGCCCGCGACCGTATAGAGCGCCGTCAACAGCACGATGAACGGGATGTATTCCTCGAGCAGCGCGTGCACGAGCGTACCGAACGCCGTGCTCGCACCGAACGCGACGGCGAACGGGACCAGGAACACGATCGCCCACGCTGCGGCGATCTTGCCGAAGTGGTGATGCCAGAACACCGGCGCGACGAGCGGGAACACCGCGATGGACAGCAGGATCCCGGCGAACGGGATGCCCCAGAGTGCGGACAGCGTGGCACCGTCGAGCGTGGCGGCCGATGCAAGCGCGGGAACGGCGCCAAGCGCGGCTCCCGACGCCATGCCCGCCCAGGCGGCATGTCGTTTCATGCAGAACTTCCTTGTGCGAGTGAGTCGAGTGAGGAGGGATCAGGTGCGTGCGTCATGCGCCGCGTACGACGATCACGTGAACGCGGTACGGGCCGTGCGCGCCCAGCACGATGGTCTGCTCGATATCGCCCGTGCGCGACGGGCCCGATACGAAATTGACCGCGCGCGGCAATTCACCGCGCTCCGCGCGAATCAGCGCGAATGCGTCTTCATGGCCCGCGACGATCCGCGACGCCGGCACGATCGCGATGTGCGTCTCCGGCAGCAGCGCGGCCGATGCATAGGTGTCGGGGCCGGACAGCAACACCAGTGAACCCGTTTCGGCGGTTGCGCAGAAGCAGCCGGTGAGGCCGACGAGATCGCCGTCGCGCGGTTTGCGGCATTCGACCGACAGGCCGGCGCCGGCCCAGTCGAGCTCGGCCAGCGTGCGCCATGCGACGGCCTGCATCGGCAGGCCGTGAGCGGAAAGATAGCGGGCGGCGGCGGACGGCGCGTCGGCCAGTGTCGCGACTTCGTCGACCGTCGTCGAAAGGCGAGCCGCTTCGTCGCCGAATGCGGCGACGAGGTCGGCCGGCATCGGCGGGCGCGGCCCCTCGGGATGGCGGGCGAGGTAGTCGGCGACGCCATCGCGCTCCGCTGCATCGGGTTCGGGCGCGCGTCGTTGCGACGCGCGAATGCGTGCGAGGATCTGGCGACGCGCAGCGGAAGTGTCCATGAACGGTCCTCGTGACGTTGGCGTGCGATACCGTCGGATTATACCGGCCGCCCTCGCCGCGACGCACCTGGCCGCATGGCCGACGC
This sequence comes from Burkholderia sp. Bp9012, assembly GCF_003853825.1. Classification (NCBI taxonomy): domain Bacteria; kingdom Pseudomonadati; phylum Pseudomonadota; class Betaproteobacteria; order Burkholderiales; family Burkholderiaceae; genus Burkholderia; species Burkholderia sp. Bp9012. The sequence goes on from NZ_QTQA01000006.1 coordinate 168,610, forward strand.
TTACTGCGATGCGTCCTCGTCGACCGGCTGCGCGATGCCGAACACCTGGCGCAGGTACGCGAGATACGCCTTGTCGTCGCACATGCTCTTGCCCGGCGAATCCGACAGCTTCGCGACCGGCTGTCCGTTGCAGCGGACCATCTTGATCACGATCTGCAGCGGCACGTAGCCGAGATCGTTCGTGAGGTTGGTGCCGACGCCGAACGCGAGCTTGCAGCGGTTGCGGAACCGTTCGTACAGCTGCATGACCTTCGGGATGTCGAGCGCGTCGGAGAACACGAGCACCTTGGTACGCGGGTCGCAGCGGTTCGCCTCGTAGTGGCGCAGCATGCGCTCGCCCCACTCGAACGGATCGCCCGAATCGTGGCGCGCACCGTCGAACAGCTTGCAGAAGTACATGTCGAAGTCGTTCAGGAACGCATCCATCCCGTAGACGTCCGACAGCGCGATCCCGAGGTCGCCGCGATACTCCTTCGCCCACATCTCGAAACCATAGGTCTGTGAATCGCGCAGCCGCGGGCCGAGCGCCTGGCAGGCCTGCAGGTATTCGTGGGCCATCGTGCCGAGCGGCGTCAGGCCGTGCTTCATCGCGTAGAACACGTTGCTGGTGCCCGCGAACTGCGGCCCGAGCCCGTCGCGCAGCGTCAGCGCGACCTCCTCGTGCCACACCTTCGAGAAGCGCCGGCGCGTGCCATAGTCGGCGATCTTGCAGTCGGCGAACTCGGGCTTCGCGCCGAGCAGCTTGATCTTCTCGCGCAGCCGTTCGCGGCCTTCGCGATAATCGGGCTCGCGCTGCGTGTTGCGGAAATAGACCTCGTTGACGATCGCGAGCGCCGGAATCTCGAACAGGATCGTGTGCAGCCACGGCCCCTCGATCACGATGTCGATCTCGCCGTTGCCCTTCGGAGAAGGCGTGATCGAGATGTATTTCTCGTTCAGATGGAACAGCGCGAGGAAGTCGACGAAGTCGCTCTTGATGAAGCGCATCCGCCGCAGGTAGTCGAGTTCGTCGTCGGTGAAGCGCAGCGAACACAGGCCGCGCACCTCGTCGCGGATCTCGTCGATGTACGGGACGAGATCGACGCCGGGCGTGCGACACCGGAACCGGTACTCGACGTGTGCGGCAGGAAAGTGATGCAGGACGACCTGCATCATCGTGAACTTGTAGAGATCCGTGTCGAGCAGCGAAGTGATGATCATGATTGCGGTACCGCCAATATCGAGACACGGCCCCGGCGCACCGCGCGCCGCCCGGTCTGCCGGCCATGTTACCCGAATGCGGGCCCGACCATCGTGAAACCGCCTCCCCCTTGCCCACCGCGTCGTGCGGCCGGCCGCACGCACCGCGCCCACGGTCGGCCCCATAAACTAATCACGAAACGATATAAGCCGGAAAGCCGACCACGCCATGCGGGTTTTGCGCTTCAGTTACAATGCCGCTTTTGGCGCAAACGCCACCCCATATATACCGCGAAGCAGGAGCGTTTTAATGACTCACGTTGTGACCGAAGGCTGCATCAAGTGCAAATACACGGATTGCGTGGATGTGTGCCCGGTGGATTGCTTCCGTGAAGGTCCCAACTTTCTCGCCATCGATCCGGACGAGTGCATCGACTGCGCCGTGTGCGTCGCCGAGTGCCCGACCAATGCGATCTATGCCGAAGAAGACGTTCCGGGCGACCAGCAGCAGTTCACCGAGCTGAACGCCGAACTGGCGAAGAACTGGCCGTCCATCACGAAGACGAAGCCGGCACCGGCCGACGCGGACGAGTGGAAGGACGTGCAGGACAAGCTGCACCTGCTCGAACGCTGATCGCGCAGCGGCGCCGCAAAATTTTTTGCACTCCCCCGCTCAAAAGTGTTGACAGGTTAGCGAACGCTCCATAAAATCTCGTTTCTCTGCTGTTGTTGTTTGTTCCCCGATAGCTCAGTCGGTAGAGCGCCGGACTGTTAATCCGTAGGTCCCTGGTTCGAGCCCAGGTCGGGGAGCCAAAAACGCAAGAGCCCGTTGAAAGTGGACGGGTTTTTTGTTGGCCACCAGACAAGCACGCAGATGTACCGATTTATTCCCCGATAGCTCAGTCGGTAGAGCGCCGGACTGTTAATCCGTAGGTCCCTGGTTCGAGCCCAGGTCGGGGAGCCAGACAGCAAAAGGCCCGTCATTCGACGGGCCTTTTGTTTTTCCGGCGCCCGTCGGTCACCGCCGCGCATGCTAGAGTCTCTGTCCCGCATTCGCATCCGGTTCCGTCGATGAAGCATCGCCTCCTTTCCGCCGCGCCGTTCGCCCTTCTGCTCTCCGCCTTTGCCGCCGCGCCGCTCGCGCACGCGGAGGAAGTCGGCAGCGTCAACACCCATTTCCGCGTGACGGGCTCTGACCGCGTGGTCGTCGAAGCGTACGACGATCCGCTCGTGACGGGCGTCACCTGCTACGTGTCACGGGCGCGCACCGGCGGGATCAAGGGCACGCTCGGCGTCGCCGAGGATCCGAGCGAAGCGTCGATCGCGTGCCGGCAGGTCGGCCCGCTCAGCTTCAAGGAGCCGCTCAAGCAGCAGACCGACGTGTTCAGCGAGCGGATGTCGTTCATCTTCAAGACGCTGCACGTCGTGCGCGTGGTCGACAAGAAGCGCAACACGCTCGTCTACCTGACCTACAGCGACCGCATCGTCAGCGGCAGCCCGAAGAACGCCGTGACCGCGGTGCCGATGCCGGCCGGCACGACGATTCCGGTCAAGTAAGCCCGCGCCGGCCGGGCGCTCGAGCGATACACTGTCGATTCGACCGCCCCCGCGCCCGACCATGTCCGCCACCCGCCTTCTTCCGGACTCCGCACGTTACTGGCGCACGCCGCTGCTGCCGGGCGCGGATCTGCTCACGGCTACCTATCGCGACCATACGTTCGCGCCGCACTGGCATGACGCGTACACGATCCCCGTGATCCTCGAGGGAGCGGAGCGCTACACGTGTCGCGGCAGCGGCCATGTCGCCGAAACGGGCACCGTGCCCGTGATCAATCCCGGCGAAGTGCACACGGGCTCGCGCGCGACCGACGAAGGCTGGTGCTATCGCGTGAGCTACGTGCCGGTCGACTACATTCGCGCGCTCGCGAGCGCGATCGCGGGGCGCCCGCAGGACGCGCCATGGTTCCCGTCCGACGTGATCCGCGACGCCGATCTCGCGGCGCGGCTCGCGCTGGCCCACCGGATGATGGAGGCCGGCAGCGAATGCATGCCGGCGTTCCATCCGCACGAGCAGCCGGCCGCCGACGCTCCGGCTGCGGCGGCCGCGCGCGTCTACGATCCGCTCGCCGCCGAAACGGCGATGCTCGATGCATTGTCGACACTGATCGCGCGCCATGCCGACGCGCGGCTGCAGCCGGCAGTGCTCGCGGCCGACGAGCCGCGCGTCGACGCGATGCGCGAGAGGCTCGCCACCGATCTCTCCTGCACTGTCACGCTCGACGACGTCGCGCAGGCTGCCGGCCTGTCGCCGTTCCACGCAGCGCGCCTGTTCACCCGGACGATCGGGATGCCGCCGCATGCATGGCGCAACCAGCTGCGGCTGCAGCGCGCACTGGCGCCGTTGCGCGCGGGCGTGTCGATCGCCGACGTCGCCGCGGCCAGCGGCTTCGTCGACCAGAGTCACTTCTCGCGACATTTCAAACGAATGTTCGGCGTACCGCCCGGACGCTGGCAAGCGCGCTGACGCGCACTCCCCACCCTGCATTCGACAATACGCGGCAACCGGCACGCAGGTTGCGCCGCCGGCACCGCGGGCGCAAGAACGTACAAGCCGCCACGGGCAGCGCTCCGCTATCCTGCATTTCATGGAGACGCACCCCTTGAATCCCGCACCCACAAACTCGCCCCTGCCCCGCCGCCCGCTCAACGAATGGCTCGACGGCGCACGCGACACGATCCCGATGATGATCGGCGCGGCGCCGTTCGGCGTGATCTTCGGCACGCTGGTCGGTGGCGGCCCGCTCGCCGCATGGCACGGCGCGCTGATGTCGCTCGCGGTGTTCGCGGGCTCCGCGCAATTCATCGCGCTCGGCCTGATCGCCGGCAGCGCAAGCTTCGTCGTCGTGCTCGCGACGACGCTGATCGTGAACCTGCGTCATCTGCTGTACAGCGCGACGCTCGCGCCGTACGTCGCGCACCTGCCGCTGCGCTGGCGCGCGACGCTCGGTGCGCTGATGACCGACGAAGTGTTCGCGGTCGCCTACGCGCACTACCGGCACTTCCCGCCCGGTGCAATCGGCCCCCACTACTTCTTCGGCTCGGGCCTCGCGATGTACCTGAACTGGCAGGTCTGGACGCTCGCGGGCATCGGCTTCGGCGCGGCCTTCCCGGGCCTCCAATCGCTCGGCCTCGATTTCGCGATGGCGGCGACATTCATCGCGATCGTCGTTCCGCAACTCGGCACGCTGCGCTATTTCGCGGCCGCCGCGACGGCCGGCACGCTCGCGTACTTCTGGCAGGGCTGGCCGTACAAGCTCGGGCTGCTGGGCGCGGTCGCCGCCGGCGTCGTGGTCGGCGTCGCGCTGACGCTGCGGCACGAGCGTTCGCGCACCGCTTCACGCACGGAGACCGCATCGTGAGCTACGCGCTGCTGATCCTCGGGATGGCCGTGATCACCTATGCGATCCGGACGACGCTGTTCCTGTTCGGCGAGCGGCTGACCTTCCCGCCGCTCGTGCGGACCGCGCTCGGCTTCGTGCCCGTCACCGTACTGACCGCGATCATCGTGCCGATGACCGTCTCGCCGCACGGCGGCACGGCCGAACTGACCTGGCGCAATCCGCAGCTCGTCGGCGCGCTCGCCGCCGTGGCCGTATCGGCGACGACACGCCGGCCGCTCGTGACGATCGCGGTCGGGCTCGCGGTGTTCTTCATCTGGCAAGGGATCGTGATGCCGCACTGGCTGCCGGCCTGAGCGAACGTCGCCGGCCGTGCTCAAGTTTTCGCCCGGCGCGCCGATATCGGGTATGAAGACCCGCCATCGGCCTCGGCGCGAACCGGTCCGTCGACGCTGCGCCCGCACCGGTGCGCGGTGTCGGCCGCCGGCCCGCGCGGGCCGCCATCGAGACGATTCATGGGCCAGATCACCCTTTCCCTCAAAGACGACACGCTTGCGTCCCTGCGCAAGGACTACGACGCATTCGTGCGCGTGTCGCTGAAACTCGACCCGCAGTTCGCGACGCCGTCGTTCGAGGATTTCCTGCGCGCCAAGCTGCTCGACAACATGGTGCCGCTGACCGAGCATGCCGTGCAGCGGATGCTCGAGGGCGGCCAGTACGCGTGGGCGAAGCGCACGCTCGACAAGGAATTTCCGGACGTCGTCGCGATCCTGATGCGGCAGGCCGGCGAATTCGGCTTCGGCTTCGCGTCGCGCTCCGAATGGACCCCCGACGAGCTCGCGAAGGCATGCCGCGACTGGGCCAAGGCGATCGTCGCCGAAGCGCAGGGCGACGCGTCGCTCGTCGATCCGCTCGCCGCGCAGATCAAGGGCGCGGTGCACGACATCCAGACGCTCGAGGAAACGATGCAGACGCCCGCATGGCGGCTTGCGGAATCGCTGCGCCAGCGCGTCTACGAGGCGAAGCTCGCGTGCGAGATGAGCGTCGGCAGCGCCGCGCGCGACAAGCTCGGCGAACTGCGCGGCCTGCTGCGGCTCGGGCTCGCGCACGGTTCGTTCCAGAAACAGGAAGCGCAGCAGATCATGGAATACCTGCGGCTGCTGAAGCCCGACATCTTCGTCGACGAGCCGTACGACGTATTCGCGCGGCTTGCCGCGTGGCTGCGCAGCGTATTCACGCCGTCCGCCGCACGACCGGCGCACGGACCGGGGCCGGAACAGCACCGGCCATGACGGCCCGCGTCCACGCATGAAGAACGGCCCGGTTCGCGCGAAGCGAACCGGGCCGTCGATCGATCGCCGTCACGACGCGCCGTCCGGGGCGAACGTCGTGCGACGTCGAGGGGCCGCTTACTGCGCGGCGCCCGTGGCCGATGCACCGCCCTGCACGCCGGCCGACGCGCCGCCTTCGATCGCCTCGTCGCCCACCTTCGACTTCGCCGAGCCGGCATGATGCTTGGCCGACTTCGCCGCGTGCTTCGCGTGCTTCTTGGCCGAGTGGACCGACGACGCCGCCGTGTCCTTCGCGCTGTCGGCTGCCGCACCGACCGCGTCGGTCGCGCCGCCGACCGCATTGCCCGACGCGTTCGCGCCGGCACCACCCTGCATGCCCGCACCAGCGCCTGCCCCTGCTGCCGGCGCCTGCGCCTGCACGCCGGCACCTGCGGTGCCCTGTGCCGCGACGCCCGTCTGCGCGAATGCGGCCGAAGTGGCGAACGCCGTCAGCGCGGCACCGATCAGCATCGTACGAATCTTGGACATGAGAATCCTCCTCAAGAAGTTGTGGGCGCGGACCGCCTCGATGCGATCCGTCGCGTCCCCTGCCGCAACACGCAGCAGGTACGACGAAAGACCCGCAGGCCGCACGTCCGGTTCTCCAATCTCTCAGACTGTTACCCACCGTTTCATTTGCTGACGAATCGCTCACAGTCCTTAACAACTGCTGCGCGCGGGCCTGCACGACCGTCCGCACTCGCGCGCCGGCCCTCGGTGCCGTATGATGCGGGGCGATTCCTCCCGCGCATCGCGCGCATCCTTCGTCATGCCCAATCTGGATTTCACGCTGACCGGCGAATACGTCGAGCTGCACAACCTTCTCAAGATCACCGGCCTCGCGGACAGCGGCGGCACGGCGAAGATGTTCGTCGCGTCCGGCGCGGTGAAAGTCGACGGCGTGGTCGAACTGCGCAAGACCTGCAAGATCCGCGCGGGTCAGGTCGTGCTGTTCGGCGACACGCGGATCGCGGTTCACGACGCGTAGCGGTTCCCCCTGACCGTGACATGGCCATCGGCGCGCGCGTTCGACACCGTTCGAATAAAGCCGTAAGCTAGCCGTCTCTCAAAATAAATACAGACAGCGCGGGCCCGCACCCGCGCGAGCGCTCATTCCATGTCGCATTCCGGTCTTACGCGGACGGCCGCCGCGCCGCCGTCCCTGTCCAGTCATGCCGCCGATACCGCGCGCCTCGCCGCGCCGCTTGCGATCGCGCAGCTCTCGCAGATGGCGATGAGCGTCACCGACACGGTACTGCTCGGCTCGCTCGGCCCCGATTCGCTCGCGGCGGGCGGCCTCGGCGCGAACTTCTTCTTCGTCATCGTGACCGTCCTGCAGGGCGTGCTCTCGTCGGTCAGCGTGAGCGTCGCGCATGCGCGCGGCGCGCAGGCGGAACACCGCGTGCCGCACATCTACTGGACCGGCTTCATGCTGTCCGTGCTGCTCGCGATTCCGGCGATCGTCGCGCTGTCGCTGTCCGAACCGATCCTGCTGATGTTCCACGAGCCGCCGACGCTCGCGCATCACGTCGGCGAGTACACCGGCATCCTGCGGTTCGCGGCGCTCGGCAGCCTGATCGGCGTCGGACTGATGCGCGCATTCCTGCCGGCGATCGGCGCCGCACGACGCCTGCTGTGGGTTTCGATCGGCGGCGTCGGCATCAACGGCGTGCTGAACTACGGGCTGATCCACGGCGCATTCGGCTTGCCGCGGCTCGGCTTCCTCGGCTCGGCGGTCGCGACGACCATCACCATCTGGCTCACCGCGCTCGCGCTGATCTGGCTGCTGCACGGCCGCCAGCGGTTCCGCCATTTCGTGACCGCCGCCCGTCCGAAACTGCCCTTGATGGGCGAGCTGATCGGCATCGGCTGGCCGGTGGCGATCACGTACGGGGTCGAATCGACGCTCTTTCTCGCCACGGGTCTCACCATCGGCGTGCTCGGCGCGACGTCGCTTGCCGCGCATCAGATCGCGCTGAACGTCGCGTCGGTCGCGTTCATGGTGCCGCTCGCGATCGGCCAGGCCGCCAACGTGCGGGTCGGCTACTGGGTCGGCGCCGGCCAGCCGGTCGCCGCGCGACATGCGGGTTTCGTCGCGCTCGGCCTCGGCGTCGCGTTCATGTCGCTGTCGGGGCTCGTGCTGATCGTCGCGCCGCATGCGATCGTCGGCCTGTATCTGCAACTCGACGACCCGGCCAACGCGGCGACCGTGTCGCTGGCCGCATCGCTCCTCGGCATCGCCGCGGTGTTCCAGATCGTCGACGGCATGCAGACCGTCGGGTCGGGCGCACTGCGCGGACTGCGGGACACGCGCATCCCGATGCTCGCGGCGACCTTCGGCTACTGGGGCATCGGTTTCCCGACCGGTTACTGGCTGGCATTCCATGCCGGCCTCGGCGCTCGCGGCCTGTGGTGGGGGCTCGCGGCCGGCCTCGCGAGCGTCGCCGTGCTGATGGCCTGGCGCTTTCACCGGAAGACCTCGTCGCTCGTCGCGCCGACGCGTTGAGCTCGGCACGACGCAAAATCGCAGCCGGCGCTATGCTTGTCGGTTGAAGACCCAGGACGCCGCGCCAGCGGCGCGAATGCCTCACGATACGCCAGACGCCGCGCGACCCGCGGCTTTTCCCCTTCCCAAGAGGAGTGCATCATGAACGAAGCAGTTCGGATGGAACGCGACACGTTCGGCGAGATCGCCGTGCCGGCCAACCGGCTCTGGGGCGCGCAGACGGAACGCTCGCTGCAGAATTTCCGGATCTCGACGGAGAAGCAGTCGCCCGAGCTGATCCACGCGCTCGCGATCGTCAAGCGTGCCGCGGCCGCCGTGAACCAGTCGCTCGGCGTGCTGGCCGACGAAAAGGCGCGCGCGATCATCGACGCGGCCGACGAGATCATCGCGGGCAAGCATCCGCGCGAATTCCCGCTCGCGGTCTGGCAGACGGGCTCCGGCACGCAGACCAACATGAACCTCAACGAGGTGATCGCGAACCGGGCGAGCGAGCTGCTCGGCGGCGAGCGCGGCGAAGCACGCAAGGTCCACCCGAACGACGACGTGAACCGCGGCCAGTCGTCGAACGACGTGTTCCCGACCGCGATGCATGTCGCGGCCGCCTACGCGATTGTCAACCACCTGCTGCCCGCGCTGCGCACGCTGCGCGCGACGCTCGACGCGAAGTCGAAGGCTTTCGCCGACATCGTGAAGATCGGCCGCACGCACCTGCAGGACGCGACGCCGCTCACGCTCGGGCAGGAGTTTTCCGGCTACGTCGCGCAGCTCGACCAGGGCGTCCGGCACGTCGAATCCGCGCTGCCGCACCTGTACGAACTCGCGCTCGGTGGCACCGCCGTCGGCACCGGGCTGAACGCGCATCCGGAGTTCGCGGTGCGCGTGGCCGACGAGATCGGCCGGCTGACGAAGCTGCCGTTCGTGACCGCCCCGAGCAAGTTCGAGGTGATGGCAGCCGCCGACGCGCTGGTGTTCGCGCACGGCGCGCTGAAGACGGTCGCGGCCGGCCTGATGAAGATCGCCAACGACGTCCGCTGGCTTGCGAGCGGGCCGCGCTGCGGGCTCGGCGAACTGTCGATTCCGGAAAACGAACCGGGCAGCTCGATCATGCCGGGCAAGGTGAACCCAACGCAGTCGGAAGCCGTGACGATGCTGTGCTGTCAGGTGTTCGGCAACGACGTCGCGGTCAACGTCGGCGGCGCCAGCGGCAATTTCGAGCTGAACGTGTTCAGGCCGATGATCGCGCACAACGTGCTGCAGTCGGTGCGGCTGCTCGCCGACGGCGCGCAGAGCTTCAACGACCACTGCGCGGTGGGCATCGAGCCGAACCGCGCGCGCATCGACCTGCTGCTGAACGAATCGCTGATGCTCGTGACGGCGCTCAATCCGCACATCGGCTACGACAAGGCCGCGCAGATCGCGAAGAAGGCGCACAAGGAAGGCACGACGCTGAAAGCCGCCGCGCTCGCGCTCGGCTACCTGACCGAGGCGGAATTCGACGCGTGGGTGCGCCCCGAAGAGATGATCGGATCGCGGTAATCGCGGGGAGGCGACGCGATGACGGGCGCGGCACGCATGCGCGGCGCCCGTTGTCGTCAGACGGTGCCCTTCGCCACTTCCTCGGGCTTCATCTCGACGATCTTGTCGAGCGCGGCGCGCACGTCGGCCGCATATTTTGCGAGCACCTTCTGTTCGTCGGTCTCGGGCACGAACGGCGGCACCGGCACGGGGTTGCCGTTCTCATCGACCGCGACGAACACGACGAGGCAATCGGTCGTCTGGCGCAGTACGCCGCCCTTCGGATCGCCGGCGTGCACGGACACATGGATGTGCATGCTGGTGCGCCCCGTCGCGACGACGCGCGCCTTCAGTTCGACCAGGTTGCCAACGAGGATCGGCCGCTGGAAGCGGATGTTGCCGACGCTGACCGTCACGCAATAGCGGCTCGACCAGACCGCCGCACACGCATACGCGACCTCGTCGATCCACTTCATCAGCGCGCCGCCATGCACCTTGCCGCCGAAGTTCACGGACGACGGCTCGGCGAGGAAGCGGAATACGGTTTCGGTGCGGTCGAGGGCGGCCGGTACGGGGGACGGTTGGGACATCGTGGTAGCTCCAGGCGGCGGGGGCACTGCAATCGGCGCATTATACGTTGCACTGCGGCAACACGTCGCGGTGCCCGCCGCGCCGCAGCGACGGCACGCCCACCCGCGCACTGAGCCGGCATCGGCACCGCAAGCTGGCGCCCGTCAGCGGCGCACCGTGATGCCCTGGTCGATCGTCCCGTACATCTCGAGGCTGCCGCCCCGCGCGCCGGCGGCACCCGCACCGCCCTGCGCACAGGCCGCGCAGAGGAACGCGGCCACCAACAGGCAGAAAATCGTCTTCATCGTTGCATCGTGTCGCATCCGGCGGCCCACTGCCGCCGCGTCGGGCCATTCTACGCGCGCGGCCGGCAACCGCGGGCGCACACCGCCCCGCCGCATCTGACATTTCATCCGAACGCGAAACATCGAATGCGCGCAGCGCCTACACTGCAGGCATTCCGCCTGACGAGACACGACGATGACCGATCAAGACGACCACCACTTTCCAGGCCTGAGCCGGATCGGCGCACTGATCGCCGATCCCGGCCGCGCCGCGATGCTGTGGGTGCTGATGGACGGCAGCGCGCGGCCGGCCGGCGAACTGACGATGATCGCGGGGCTGTCGCCTTCCGCGGCGAGCGCGCACCTTGCGCGCCTGACCGAAGGTGGCCTGCTCGCACTCGACGTGCGTGGCCGGCACCGCTACTACCGGCTCGCGTCGGTCGACATCGCGGCGTCGCTCGAGGCACTCGCGAACGTGGCCCGCGCGGCCGCGCCGAACCGTCCGGTGCCGCCGCCGTCGCGCACGGTGCCGGCCGAACTACGCTACGCGCGCACCTGCTACGACCACATGGCCGGCGAGCTCGCGGTCCGCATCTTCGACGGGCTCACCGCGCGCGGCTGGCTGCAGGCGGACGGCGATGCGATCGAAGCCACCGAACTCGGCACGCAGGCGCTCGGGCGCTGGGGCATCGACGTCGCACAGCAGCGCACGCGCCGCCGCCGTTTCGCATGCCGCTGCCTCGACTGGAGCGAGCGCCGCCCGCATCTCGGCGGCGCGCTGGGCGCGGCACTGCTCGACAGCTTCTGCGCGCACGGCTGGATCGAGCGCACCGTGCGGCCGCGCGTGCTGCGCGTCACCGTGCCGGGACAGCAGATTTTCGACGACTGGCTTACGTCCGCTTGACGTGCGCATTGCGACCGGATGACAACGGCGCGCGATGGACAGGTTTTGTTACATCGCGTGCCATACGACTTACAAAACACTGAGCACTGAAACAGGCCGAGCGGATATTGTGAACTCGACGGCACGAATCGACGCGCCGCGATAACGACGAAGACGCTCATCATGGCCTCCCTGTTCACGCTCAAGCGAACCGCCCACTGCACGCTGCTCGCTGTCGCCACGCTGGCGACCCTGCCGTCCGCATTCGCGCAAGCGACACAGGCCGCGGCGTATGCGGCCGCCGCCCGACAACCGGGTGGCGATCCGCCGAGCCGCGTCGCCCGGCTCAACTACATGTCGGGTGCCGTGACGACGGAACCCGCCGGCACCGATACCTGGTCGTACGCCGCCGTGAACCGGCCGCTGACGACCGGCGACCAGCTGTGGAACGATGCCGGCGCGCGCTCGGAACTGCACATCGGCTCGACCGCGGTGCGTCTCGGCGAATCGACGAACCTGTCGGTCCTGAACCTCGACGACAACACGACGCAGCTGAAAGTCGGGCTCGGCACCGTGTCGACCCACGTACGCGATCTGCCGCCCGGCGGAACCTACGAAATCGATACGCCCAATCTCGCGCTCGGCATCACGGGCCCCGGCGACTATCGCGTCGATGTCGCGCCGAACGGTGCGACCACGACGGTCACCGTCCGCAGCGGCAGCGCGACCGTCTACGGCAGCAACGGGCAGTATCCGCTGTCGCCCGGGCAGCAGGTCGTGTTCACCGGCACCGACCTGCAGGTCGCACAGCAATCGGCCGCACCGGCCCCCGATGCGCTCGACCAGTGGGCCGCCAGCCGCGATGCGGCCGAGCAGCGCTCGGTGTCGGCCCGCTACGTATCGCGCGACGTTCCCGGCTATCAGGACCTCGACGCGAACGGTACGTGGCGCGAAACCCCGAATTACGGCGAGGTCTGGGTGCCGAACGACACGCCGGCCGACTGGGCGCCGTATCACGACGGTCACTGGATCTGGCAAGCGCCGTGGGGCTGGACGTGGGTCGACGATGCACCGTGGGGCTTCGCGCCCTATCACTACGGCCGCTGGGCCTATGTCGACGATAGCTGGGCATGGGTGCCCGGCCCGATGGTCGTCAGCCAGCCGCCCGTCTACGCGCCGGCGCTCGTCGCGTTCGTGGGTGGAGGCGGCGGTCCCGACTGGAGCGTCGCCCTGACGGTCGGCGGCGTCGCCGCGGCCGGCTGCGCGTGGTTCGCACTCGGCCCGGGCGAAGCCTGGCATCCCGGCTGGGGTGGCTGGAGCCCGCATTACTACGATCGCGTGAACCGGAACATCGTGGTCAACAACGTGACGGTCAACAAGACCGTGAACGTGACGAACATCACCAACATCACGAACATCAACAAGACGTACGTGAACTTCCGCGCGCCGCACGCGATCACGGCCGTGCCGGCGTCCGCGTTCGTGCACGGTCAGCCAGTCGCGCACTTCTCGCAGCGCGTCGATCCGCAGCAATGGCGCAACGCGCACGTGATGCCGGGCACCCCCGGCATTGCGCCGGTACGCCAGAGCTTTACCGGCGGACTGCGCACGGCCAGCTACCGCCCGCCGGCAGCGATCGGACAGCACACGTTCGTCGCGACGCGCAATCCGGCGGTACCGGCCGCATATCGCGACCAGGCCGCCGCGCATCTCGCCCGGCAAGGCGGGCGCGTGCCGGGCGCGGGCGCGCCCGTCGCGAAGACGAACGTGCCGGCCGACTATACGGCTCGCCCGGTCCGCGTTCCGGGCAACCCGAAGGCCGGTGCATGGGCGATGCGCAACGTTCAGCTCGTGAACCCGCACGGTCCTGTCGTGCAACCGGCGCACGCGCCGCGCGACGGGCAGCCAGCCCCGGCACAGGCACTGGCCGCACGGCCGGGTGCGCCGATGCCTGTCGTGCCGAATGGCGCGCGGCCGACGAACGGCGAAGGCCCCAATGCGCCGCGCTTCACGAACGGTGCCACGCCGCAGGCACCGGGCAATCCGGCTGCGCATCAGGCATTGGGCCCTGGAAATGGCGTCCCGCACCCGCCGATCTCCGTCAACACGCCGACCGGGCACGACAACACGCATGCTGCCGCGGCGCCCGCGCCCGCGTGGATGCAGCCGCATACGCCGATGGAGCGTCAGCGCCCGACGCCGCCGACGGCTCTCCACGCAGCGGGACAGAATGCACTGCCGCCCGTGCGCGGCGCGGCACCGGCCCAGCATCCGGAAGCCGCGCCCAGTACGCAACTCGGCGGGCGGCAGGAAACGCCGCGCGCGTTGCCGCAACCACGGCTCGATACGACCGCGCAGATTCCGCAGCCGCGTCCGCGTCCTGACTTCGCGGCACCGGCGCAGCATGCGCAGCCGCGGCCCGAGCGGGCCGCCCCGACACAGCAACCGCGCCCCGAATTCGCGCAACCGGCACCAAGGCACGAAGTCGCGCCGCCGCGCGTGAACGAGTACCGCCCGCCCGCGCCGGCCGTACACGAAATGCCGCGATCGCAGCCGCAAGCTCCGCGCATGGAGCCGCGGCCGTCGATGCCCGCGCCGCACATGGAACCACGGCCGCAACCGGCGCCGCACGTCGAGGCGCCGCACCCGAGCAACCCGCCGCCCGGCGGCCACGACGAGCGGCACCGCCAGTAACCGCGCCCGATGAAACGGAAAGGCCCGACCGGCGAATGCCAGTCGGGCCTTCTTCATTCCGTCTGGCGCGGATCGCGTAACCCGCACCGCCGCGCCGTCAACCGCCGGGGCTCAGACCGCCATCGGCGCGGTCAGCGGCTCATGATGCCGATAGCCGACGAGCGAGAAGTCGGACGGCTCGATCTGCTCGAGCCATTCGGGCGCATAAACACCCGTCTTCGCGTAGTTCGGCACGCGCTCGGCAATCTCGAGCCGCGGGCTGTCGTACGGTTCGCGCGTGAGCTGCTGCTGCAGCATGTCGAGCTGGTTCTCGTAGATATGCGCGTCACCGATGAAGTACGTGAACCAGCGCGGCGTATAACCCGTCAGCCGACCGACGAGCGACAGCAGCGCAGCCCCTTCCGTCAGGTTGAACGGCGTGCCGAGCCCGACGTCGTTGCTGCGGATGTACAGACACAGCGAAATCTCGCGCTTCGTGACGTTCGGCAGGAACTGGTACAGCAGATGGCACGCGGGCAGCGCGATCTGGTCGAGTACGGCCGGATTCCACGCGTGAAACAGAATGCGGCGATCGGCCGGGTTCTCCATGATCGTGTCGAGACACTGGCGCAACTGGTCGATCGCCTTGTACAGGAGCACCTTCGGCGCACCGTCCTCGTCGAAGCGCGTGACGATCCGGAAACCGCGGCGCGTCGCGTCGGCGACCTGCGCGTCGGCGCCCGCGTCGAGCACCTTGTAGCCGGGCCACTGGCGCCATTGCACGCCGTACACGTCGCCCAGGTCGTCGACGCCCTGGCGGTACGGGTTCGCGAGCCACTGCGCATTGTCGTTCGCGTTCGCGTCCCACACCTTGCAGCCGAGCGCGCGGAAATCGGCCGCGCTGCGCGACGCCCGCAGGAAGCCGACCAGTTCGCCGATCGCGGACTTGAACGCGAGCTTCTTGGTCGTCACGGCCGGGAAACCTTGCTGCAGGTCGAACCGCAGCATCGCACCGGGCATGCTGATGGTGCGGATGCCCGTACGGTTCTCCTGCCAGGTGCCGGTGTCGAGGATGGTGCGAACGAGGTCGAGGTACTGTTTCATGCGGGTTCCTTCGGCCGCGAGGGCGGCCGTCACCCGCCAATTTTAGCAAGCGTGACGCGGAACCTCCGGCAACGGCGCCGAAAACCCTCCCAGCGGGTCGCTGCGATCGCGCATGCCATGCGCGCACATCAGCCGGTACAGCGTGACACGCGACACGCCGAGTTCGCGCGCCGCATCGGCGAAACGGCCGCGGTGGCGCAGCAGCGCCTGCTCGATCGCCTGCCGTTCGGCCGCTTCCCGCGCCTCGGTCAGCGAGACGGGCGCCAGGATCGCGAATTCGTTGAGTTCGAGATCGGCCGCGGTAATCATCCGGCCCTCCGACATCACGATCGCGCGGCGCACGCGATTGATCAGCTCGCGCACGTTGCCGGGCCACGAATAGCCGTACAGCGCGGCGATCGCATCCGGCGAGAAGCCACGCAGGCGGCGATGCGCATCACCCTTGAAACGCTCGAGCATGTGGCGCGCCAGCAACTCGATATCCTTGCCGCGCGCGCGCAGCGGCGGCTCCTCGATCTTCAGCACGCACAGCCGATGGAACAGGTCCTCGCGGAACAGCCCGTCGCGCAGCGCCGCTTCCATGTTCACGTGCGTCGCGCAGATCACGCGCACGTCGACCGGCACCGACACATGCGCGCCGAGCCGCTCGATCTTGCCTTCCTGCAGGAATCGCAGCAGGCTCGCCTGGCTCTCGAGCGGCAGGTCGCCGATCTCGTCGAGAAACAGCGTGCCGCCGTTCGCGGCCTCGACACGGCCGATCTTGCGCTGGTTCGCGCCCGTAAAAGCGCCGCGCTCATAGCCGAACAGCTCGGCTTGCAGCAGCGTCGACGGAATCGCACCGCAATTGATCGCGACGAACGGCGCCTGCGCGCGCGCCGAGCGCTCGTGGATCGCAACGGCCGTCAGTTCCTTGCCGGTACCCGATTCGCCGGAGATGAACACCGGTGCATCGGTCGTGGCGACGCGCCGGATCGTCCTGAAGAGTCCGAGCATCGCATCGCAGGTGCCGACCATCTCGCCTTCGGCGCGCCCGGCGCCGACGGGCGCCGCCACCGGGTCGGTCAGTGCGACCATGCCGTGCGCATGGCCGATGGTCTCGACGATGCGCGACGCCTCGTACGGCATCGTCACGTAGTCGAAGCAATAGTCGCGAATGAGATGCCGCAGCGACGCGTCCTGCAACTGCCCACGCCGGGTCGCCGCGATCCAGCCGATGTGCTGGATGCTCAGACACGTTTCGAGTTCGCGCAGATCCGCGGGCCGAAAGCCCGGCGAGAAATCAAGCAGGCCGGCGGTTGCCACGCCGTGCTGCACGACACGCCGCACGTCGCGTGCGCTTTCCGCAAGATCGACGCGCCACCCGCATTCGTCGAAATGCCCGCGCAAAGCGTCGTTCGGCTCGCGCGAGAAATAGATCACATGCCGCTGCTCGGCTCCCATATGCCCACCCCGTTCATCAACCGTCTAACGATTGCAGCACACGCCAAGTCGCGTGCTAAAGGATCGAACCGGGTCAGCCGAAGCGGCTCGATTCGCCATGCCGATGCGCGGCGACGACCAGCCTCGCATGATGGCGCTTGTCTCGCGTCCAGTTATTTTTGGGTTACAACGGCTTAGTTATAGGCGCTGAATACGACAAACCGATTGCAGCGCAAATGGGCGAGCGGCCGAATCGCTCAATGGTCGACGTTTATCAATCATCTGCACATAAGCACACGCGCAGTGACGCGTACCTGCATCGACACACGCCCAGATTTTCATCCTTGAAGCGTATCGAATGAATCCGCAGTACTCCCAAGCCCCTTCGTTTCACGCCTGAAACATTTCCCGGCGTTTTCGATTGCGATTCACGATGCTCCCCCGCGAATCGCAGACGCGACAATGCTCTTCGCCCGATGGCATGTATTTCGCTGAATGTGCAACGGATCGGAGAAGGCAGCCATGCAAACACTTTTTTCGCGGTCTTGTGTGCAGATGACGATTGCATTTGCGCTCGCGTGCCCGTTCATGCCGGCCCGCGCGGAAGAAAGCGCGCGGCCCGAACGCGCGATGCTGCTTGCCGATAACGCGCCGCACACGCAACAGGACAACCACATCGGTATCGTGCCGGTCGCCGCACCCCAACCGCGTTCGTCGAGCAAGACATGGGTGACGCTGTGGGACGAGCTCGCCCCGCCTACTCCGCTGCCAGTACCGATTCCTGTTCCGCTTCCCGGCAACGCACAGCATGCGATGGAGGGAAATACCGGAAACCGCGTGCATCAATAATCTGCTCACGACGCCACATGCCGCTCAATTGATGAGGATTACAGACGAGCGAGATGAGTCAGGTCAGTCCACACAGCGTCGATATCTCGACGCGAACCGTTTTTTGTGTCCGTCCCCCGGCGGGCACTCTTTTTATTCAGGACATTACGGCGCAAAGGCCGCACCTCGTCGCCACCGTCGGCGAGGTGCGGCGGACCGGAATCTGCCAAGGCGCCCGCGCATCCGCATCGATGCGGTCGCGCGCCGCCATTCCGGTAGAATCGGCGCCATTCCGGTTCTCCTCTTCTCCGACCTTCATGACGACGTTGACCCTGATCGTCGCGCGCGCCCGCAACGGCATCATCGGCCGCGACAACCAGTTGCCCTGGAAACTTCCCGAGGACCTCGCGTTCTTCAAGCGCACGACGATGGGTGCGCCGATCGTGATGGGCCGCAAGACCCACGAGTCGATCGGCCGGCCGCTGCCGGGCCGCCGCAATATCGTCGTCACGCGCGACGCAGCGCGCCGCTTCGACGGCTGCGACACCGTCACGTCGCTCGCCGATGCGCTCGCGCTCGCCGCGCGCGACGGGGTAGCCGAAGCATTCCTGATCGGCGGCGCACAGCTCTATGCGGAAGGTCTGGAACTCGCCGACAAGCTGGTCGTCACCGAGATCGACGCGGACTTCGACGGCGATGCGTCGTTCCCGGCGCCCGATCCCGCGCACTGGCAAGAAGTGTTGCGCGATCCGCACCAGGCCGCCGCGCCGAACACGTTCGGCTATGCGTTCGTCGTCTACGCGCGCAAGCGCGACTGACACGCGGCACACGACAAAAAGCCCGACCGGCGCACTCACGCCGGTCGGGCTTTTTCGTTTCGTGGCGGCCGACGCCGCGCCGCTTACTGGCCGGCGATCGTCATCTGCTCGATCAGCACCGAGCCCGTTTCCTTCGTACCGCGCACGATCGAATCCGCGCCGATCGCGACGATATGCCGGAACATCTCCTGCAACGTGCTCGCGACGGTGATTTCCTCGACCGGATATTGGATCACGCCGTTCTCGACCCAGAAGCCGGCCGCGCCGCGAGAATAGTCGCCGGTCACGTAGTTCACGCCCTGCCCCATCAGCTCCGTCAACAGCAGGCCCGTGCCGAGCTTCTTCAGCATCGCGTCGAAATCGTCGCCCGGCTGCGTGTTCGAACTGCGCAGCGCGAGGTTGTGCGAACCGCCCGCGTTGCCGGTCGTCTGCGTGCCGAGCTTGCGCGCCGAATAGGTCGACAGGAAGTAGCCTTCGACGACACCGTCGCTGACGACGCTGCGCGCACGCGTGCGCACGCCTTCCTCGTCGAACGGCGCGCTGCCCATTGCACGCGGCACGTGCGGATCCTCGACGACCTGCACGTGCGGTGCGAACACCGGCTTGCCGAGGCTGTCGACGAGGAACGACGTCTTGCGGTACAGCGCGCCGCCGCTGACGGCCTGCACGAATGCGCCGAGCAGGCCGGCCGCGAGCGGCGCCTCGAACAGCACGGGCACCTTGCGGGTGTCGAGACGGCGCGCGCCCATCCGCGCCAGCGCACGCTCGGCCGCATAGCGCCCGACGGCTTCCGGCGCAGCGAGGTCGACCGCGCTGCGCTTCGACGAATACCAGTCGTCCCGCTGCATGTGGCGGCCGGTGCCCGCGATCGGCGCACACGCGATGTAGTGGCGCGAGTACGGGTAGCCGGCAAGGAAGCCGCGCGACGTCGCGAGCACGAACTGCGAATGCTGCGCCGACACGCTCGCGCCTTCCGAGTTGCGGATCTGCGGACTGACCGCGAACGCGGCGTCCTCCGCGCGACGGGCGAGCTCGACGGCCTCGTCGGCCGTCAGCGCCCACGGGTGGTAGAGATCGAGGTCGCGCGGGTCGGTTTCGAGCAACTCGGCCTCGGCGAGGCCGGCCGCGTCGTCCTCGGCCGTGAAGCGCGCGATGTTGTACGCGGCGGCGACGGTATCCTTGATCGCGGCCGGCGAGAAGTCCGACGTGCTCGCGTTGCCGCGCTTCTTGCCGATGAACACCGTCACGCCGACCATCTTGTCGCGGTTGTGTTCGATCGTCTCGACCTCGCCGCGGCGCACCGACACCGACAGGCCGTCGCCTTCGGAGATTTCGGTCGCGGCGTCCGTCGCGCCGAGCGCCTTCGCATGGCGAAGGATGTCCGAGGCAATTTCTTTGAGCTGGTCCTGCGTGTGCGGGAAATAGCGCGCTTGTACGTCGAGATTGGCTGCCATCGTCGTGATATCCGGTGGCGGGCGAGCCGCCCGCATGTTCAAAATGTTGCGTATCCCGCGATCATAGCAAGGTCCGGGGCCGCATACCGACAAGCTTGGGGTGTTCGCGCCGCGATACAATGCCGCCCATGACACGCAAAACCCGAATCCAGCCGATCGAGCATGCCGACGACGACGTCGGCAACGGCTACGATCGCCCCAGCAAATCCCAGTTGAAACGCGAGATGCACGCGCTGCAGGAGCTCGGCCAGGCCCTGGTCGACCTGCCGAAGGACGCGCTCAAGCGCATGCCGATGCCCGAGGACCTCGCCGACGCCGTGCGCGAGGCGCGCCGGATCACCGACCACGAAGGCAAGCGCCGCCAGCTCCAGTACGTTGGCCGCGTGATGCGCTCGCTGACCGAGGATGAAACGGCCGCGCTGCGCACCGCGCTGGACGCCCAGCGAGGCGTGAACAAGGCCGCGACCGCTCGCCTGCACTGGATCGAGCGCACGCGCGAACAGCTGCTCGCCAGCGACGACGCGCTGACCGAATTCCTCCGCCAGCACCCCGAAGCCGACATCCAGGAAGGCCGCACGCTGATCCGCAACGCGCGCAAGGAAGCACAGCAAGGCAAGCCGCCGCGCTATTTCCGCGAGCTGTTCCAGTGGATCAAGACCGCGAGCGGTACGCCCGACGGGGATGACGAAGCGGCCGACGACGCCGGAGACGACCATGACGACGACGAAGCGTAACCACCCGGACGAGCTCGTGGTCGGCCTCGTGTCGATCAGCGACCGCGCGAGCACGGGTATTTATGAGGACAAGGGCATTCCGGCGCTGCAGGAATGGCTCGCCGGCGCATTGCGCTCGCCGTGGCGCGCCGAAACCCGGCTGATCCAGGACGACGCGCCGACGATTTCCGCCACGCTGGCGGAACTCGTCGACGTGGCAGGCTGCGATCTGGTGCTGACGACCGGCGGCACCGGCCCGGCGCGGCGCGATGTAACGCCGGAAGCCACGCTGGCCGTTGCGACGAAGGAAATGCCGGGATTCGGTGAACAGATGCGGCAGATCAGCCTGAATTTCGTGCCGACCGCGATCCTGTCGCGACAGGTCGCGGTGATCCGCGAGACGGCCGACCACGCGGCCCTGATCATCAACCTGCCCGGCCAGCCGAAGTCGATCCGGGAAACGCTCGAAGGGCTGCGCGACGCCGACGGCAAGTCGACCGTGCCCGGTATCTTCGCGGCCGTGCCCTACTGCATCGATCTGATCGGCGGCCCGTACATCGAGACCGACGCCGCAGTGGTCGCGGCGTTCCGGCCGAAGAGCGCTCAACGCGCGCCGCGCTGAGCGCGTGCCGGCCCGCTCAGGCGGCCGGTGCGGACTCGCCTGCCGGCGCCGACGCGGCCGGAATCAGGAAATGCTCGCGGTAGTACTTCAGTTCGTCGATCGACTCGTGGATGTCCGCGAGTGCCGTGTGCATCGCGCGCTTCTGGAAGCCCTTGTAGATCGCGGGCTGCCAGCGGCGGCACAGCTCTTTCAGCGTGCTGACGTCGAGATTGCGGTAGTGGAAGAATTTCTCGAATTCCGGCATCCAGCGCGCCATGAAACGGCGATCCTGGCAGATCGAATTGCCGCACATCGGCGACTTGCCGGGCGATACGTACTGCGCGAGGAACGCCTGCAGCTGCGCGGCGGCGTCCGCCTCGGTCACGGTCGAGGCGCGCACGCGGTCGATCAGGCCCGAGCGGCCGTGCGTCGACTTGTTCCAGTCGTCCATCTTCGCGAGCGTTTCGTCGCTCTGGTGGATCGCGAACACGGGCCCTTCCACGGCGATGTCGAGCGTGGAATTGGTCACGACGACCGCGATTTCGATGATGCGGTCGTTATCCGGGTCGAGGCCCGTCATCTCCATGTCGAGCCAGACGAGGTTCAACTCGTTGCGCACGAGCGCGGGCTGGCTGGCGGAAGCGGCGGTATCGGTCATGAGTCATCCTGGAAAATGGCGGACGGCGCGCGGCGCCGCCCGGGCGGCCGGCATCGCGTGAGCGGGCCCGGTCCGCAAGAACATATAATTCTCGCATAGAACCCTTTGGCGCCTTCGATGTCACCCTTTTCGTTCACCCTGCTGTTCGCGCTCGCCGTGCTCGCGATGGTCGTTACCAAGCTGTGGCTCGCATCACGGCAGATCCGCTTCGTCGCCGCACACCGTAACGGCGTGCCCGCGCAGTTCAGCGCCACTATTCCGCTGACCGCCCACCAGCGCGCGGCCGACTACACGGTCGAGCGCACCCGGCTGGCAATGTTTGAAATCGTCGTCAGCGCGGCCGTGCTGGTCGGCCTCACGCTGCTCGGCGGCGTCGGTGCCCTCGACACGCTGCTGACGGGCTGGTTCGGCCGCGGCTACGGGCAGCAGGTCGCGCTCGTCGCCGCCGTGCTCGCAACCATGAGCGTGATCGACGTGCCGTTCGAGTATTACCGCCAGTTCGGGATCGAACAGCGGTTCGGCTTCAACCGCATGACCAAGCGCCTGTTCTTCACTGACATGCTGAAGAACACGCTGCTCGGCGCCGTGCTCGGCCTGCCGCTGCTGTTCGTCGTGCTGTGGCTGATGAACCAGGCCGGCAGCCTGTGGTGGCTGTGGACCTGGATCGTCTGGGTTGCATTCCAGATGCTCGTGCTGCTGATCTACCCGACCTTCATCGCGCCGATCTTCAACAAGTTCGAACCGCTGAAGGACGAAGCGCTGCGCACGCGCATCGAGTCGCTGATGAAACGGTGCGGCTTCGCGGCGAAGGGCCTGTTCGTGATGGACGGCAGCCGCCGTTCCGCGCACGGCAACGCCTATTTCACGGGCTTCGGCGCATCGAAGCGGATCGTGTTCTTCGACACGCTGCTCGCGCGGCTGTCCGGCCAGGAGATCGAGGCCGTGCTCGCGCACGAACTCGGCCACTTCAAGCGCCGCCACGTAATGAAGCGGATGCTCGTGTCGTTCGTGCTGAGCCTCGTGCTGCTCGCGCTGCTCGGCTGGCTCGCGCAGCGCACGTGGTTCTACACGGGGCTTGGCGTCACGCCTTCGCTCGACACGAGCAACGCGGGCGCCGCGCTCGTGCTGTTCTTCCTCGCGATCCCCGTGTTCCTGTTCTTCGCGACGCCGTTCAGCAGCCTCACGTCGCGCAAGCATGAATTCGAGGCCGACGCGTTCGCGGCCAGCCAGACCGACGCGCAGGATCTCATCAGCGCGCTCGTGAAGCTTTACGAGGACAACGCGTCGACCCTCACGCCTGACCCGGTCTACACGGCCTTCTACTACTCGCATCCGCCGGCGTCGCAGCGGATCGACCGCCTGATGCAGCACGCATGAGCCGGCCGACCTCCCGCAAGCCGGCTGCGCGCGCATCAGGCGCGTCGCGTGTCGAAGGCCGCGTGATCGCGGCGCACGGCCGCCACTACATCGTCGCGCCCGACGACGGCGGCCCGATGCTGCAGTGCTTCCCCCGCGGCAAGAAAAGCGAGATCGCGGTCGGCGACCGCGTCGTGTACGAACAGGCGTCGGCGGACCAGGGCGTGATCGTCGAGATCGGCGAGCGGCGCAACCTGCTGTACCGTTCCGACCAGTTCAAGTCGAAGCTGTTCGCGGCCAACCTCGACCAGCTGCTGATCGTGCTCGCAACCGAGCCCTATTTCAGCGAGGACCTCCTCGGCCGCGCGCTGATCGCGGCCGAAGCGAACGAATTGAAGCCGCTCGTCGTGCTGAACAAGATCGACGTCGAGGCCGCGCTGCCGGTCGCCCGCGAGCGCCTCGCGCCCTACCGCGTGCTCGGCTACGACGTGCTCGAACTGTCGGTGAAGGGCTCGCCCGACGATGCGCGCGCGCAACTGATGCCGCATCTGGCCGGGCATTCGACGATCCTGCTCGGCCAGTCCGGGATGGGCAAGTCGACGCTCGTGAACCTGCTCGTGCCCGATGCCGAAGCCGCGACCCGCGAAATCTCGGCCGCGCTCAACAGCGGCCGCCATACGACGACGTTCACGCGCCTCTACCCGCTCGAAGGCGGCGGCGCACTGATCGATTCGCCGGGCTTCCAGGAATTCGGCCTCTACCACCTGACGGAAGGCCGCCTCGAGCGCGCGTTCCCGGAATTCCGCCCGCTGCTCGCGGACTGCCGTTTCTATAATTGTCATCATCTGCACGAGCCGGGCTGCGCGATTCTCGAAGCCGTCTCCGACGGCCGCATTTCACCGTCGCGGCATGCGCTTTACGCACAGCTCGTGCACGAGGCAAGCCAGATCGTCCGCTGACCGCACGGCGGACAGAAGGCGGCCGGGGCCGGCCCGGCCTTCACCGACAGGAGCCGCGATGCGTTTCAAGGCCCCCGATCTCGCCACCGCGCAGCACTGGGCGAATGTGCTGCAGGTGGCCGGCATCGGCTGCGAACTGCACAACTGCTACGCGACCGGCGCGCTCGGCGGCTTGCCCGCCGACGCTTGCGCCCCCGAGCTGTGGCTCGACGACGAGCGCGACGATGCACTCGCCCGGCGGCTCCTCGATGCGGCGTCGCACGGCCCGTCGGCCGGCGCGGTTTCGTGGCGCTGCCGCCAATGCGGCGAGGCGCTGGAGGCCCAGTTCACCGCCTGCTGGCAATGCGGCGCCGTACGCGATCCGCTCGACGACTGAGCGGACTAACCGGACGCACAGCAAAAAGGCCGGCATGAAGCCGGCCTTTTCGTTTCATCGCGCATGTTCGCTGCCGCGTCACGACACCCAGACGGCCAGCGTCAGCATCAACAGCAGGATCATCCACAGGATCACGGCGCGCCAAACCAGGCCGACCGCGGACTGCAGCGTGCGCGGCGTGCAATCATCACCGACCGTCAACGGGCCGCTGTCACCGACCGCCAACGCGTCGAGACTCGACGGTTCCGCGAGCGGCCCCGCGAGGCGCGCGCCGAGCGCGCCGCTGCCGGCCGCGAGCAGCACGCCGTCGTTCGGGTCGGGCCACTGGCGCGTGTGATTGCGCCACGCGTAGATCGCATCCTCGAAGTTGCCGACGATCGCGAAGCCGAGCGCGGTCAGTCGCGACGGAATCCAGTCGATCACGAAGAACGCGCGCTGCGCGAACGTCGAGAACGCGGCCGTGCGATCGTCGCCCGGCGTCGACCAGCTGCGCGCGAGATATTCGGAGATGCGGTACAGCACGGCTCCGGCCGGACCGATCGGCAGCACGTACCAGAAGAACACGCCGAACACGTGGCGATGCGACGCAACGACCGCATGAATCAGCGTATGGCGGACGATTTCACCGACCGGCATGTCGACCGTATCGAGGCCCGTCCACTCGTGCAGGATTTCACGCGCCCGCGGCACGTCGTCGTTGTTGAGCGCGAGATGGATATCGGTGAAGTAGTGGCTGAACTGGCGGAAGCCGAGCGTGAAATACACGACGACGACGTTCCAGATGAACGCGAGCACGAAGCTCACCTTGAACAGCAGGAAGTAGATCAGCGCGACGACCAGAACCCACGGCAGCACGACTGCGATCCATGCGAGCAGGCCATGCTTTTGCTTGCCGGCGTCGAGGCCATGGGCGACGGTTTCCGCATGAAACTGGAACAGCGCGAACACCGGATTGCTCGGTGACAACGCGCGGACCTGTTCGATGATGAGGGCGAGAAGAACCGAAAAGAAAGTCATGCGTGGTGCCGTCTTCGGAGTTATGTCATTTTTTGCATAACGATAGCACAGCGTAAGGGGCGCATGGCTGCCGACGCGACGGGGCCGGCAGCCGGCCGCGTGCGCAGGTTCGGGTGGGATGCTATCCGGCTGCCAAGAAGCGGTACAGATTGCGCAACATGCCGGCAGTTGCGCCCCAGATGAAGTAATACCCGGCCGATTCGCCGTTCGGATACGGCATCGCAAAAAAACGACGCTCGCCGCCTTCCCAGCGGAACACGCGCACCTGGTGGTTCGACGGACTCATCAGGAACGCGAGCGGCACCTCGAAAATCTCGGCAACTTCGAACGTATCGGCCTGCACGGTGAACGGGGGATGCACGAGACCCACGACGGGCGTCACGCAGAAGCCGGTCCCCGTCAGGTAGTCGGGCAGCGCACCGAGAATCTCCACCGGTTCGGCGGCCAGTCCGATTTCTTCCTTCGCCTCGCGCAACGCGGTCGCCGTCGCATCGCGATCGAACGGCTCGCGGCGACCACCGGGAAAGCTGATTTGCCCGGCATGGTCGTTCAGGTGATCGGCGCGCTGGGTCAGCAGCACGGTGAGACCGCTCTCGCGAACGACGAGCGGGATAAGAACGGCAGCGCTGCGCGGATCGACGCCCTCCTGCAGCCGTACCTCTCCGGGCTCGACGCTCCATTCGAGCGTGCGCGCGAAACGCTCGCGCAGCCCGGGCGGCGTCATCAAGCGGGATTCGATGGACGGCAGGCCGGCGCCGGTGCCTTCGACCGGCAGCACTTCGGGATCAATGATGGGGCGGCGATTCAATCGGGGTCTCGAGTTCGTGACGTGTCGAGCATATTGTCGCGCCAGAATGAAAAAAGCACCCGGGTGGGTGCTTTTTCCTTACAGCTCTTACTCTTGGGAAGCTGCTGCGGCGCGATCCTTCGACACCAGCTTTTCCTTGATTCGAGCCGACTTGCCCGAACGCTCGCGCAGGTAGTACAGCTTCGCACGACGCACATCACCGCGACGCTTCACGACGATGCTCGCCAGCAGCGGCGAGTAGGTCTGGAACGTACGCTCGACGCCTTCGCCCGACGAGATCTTGCGGACGATGAAGTTCGAGTTCAGACCACGGTTGCGAATCGCGATCACGACGCCTTCGTACGCCTGAACGCGCTTGCGGTTACCTTCAACCACGTTCACGTTCACGATCACCGTGTCGCCCGGGGCGAATTCGGGGATCGTCTTGCCGGCGAGCGCGCGCTCGATCTCTTCCTGCTCAAGTTTTGCAATCAGATTCATCACTGACTCCTAAAGCCATCTTGTCGGCGTTTGCACCCGCCTGCTTCCAGGCTTGGCCCCGATAGAGGATGGATTCACATCAGGCGCCGCGCACGCATGCACGGCACCGCCATTTCCCGCCCGCGACGCCGCCTCAGGAGGCGTTCTTCGCTTCGCGTGCGAGGTTCGCAAGCCAGGCCTCGTCGGCACGGCTCAACAACTTCTCGCGGCGCGCCCGGACGATCAGGTCCGGCCGCTTCCGCAACGTATTTCTCAATGCTTCCTGGCGCCGCCACCGCTCGATCTCGGCATGATGGCCACCGAGCAGCACGTCCGGCACGCGCATCCCCTCGTACTCCTCGGGGCGCGTGTAATGCGGACAATCAAGCAGCCCGTCGACGAAGCTGTCCTGCACGGCCGACTGCGCATCGTTCAGCACGCCGGGCAGCAGGCGCACAACGGCATCCATCATCGCCATCGCCGGCAGTTCGCCGCCGGACAGAACGAAATCGCCGAGGCTGATTTCCTCGTCAACGCAACGGTCGAGCAGACGCTGATCGATCGCCTCGTAGCGGCCACACAGCACGATGACACCCGGCTCCTGTGCCATTCGCACCGCACGTTCGTGCGTGAACGGCGCACCTTGCGGCGACATCATCACCACACGCGTGCTCGCGACGCCCTGCTCCGCCTGCGCTGCCTTCGCAGCACCGATCGCAGCCTCTAGCGGCCTGGCAAGCATCACCATGCCCGGACCGCCGCCGTACGGACGATCGTCGACCGTGCGGTAGTTGTCCGTCGTGAAATCACGCGGATTCCAGGTGCGCAGCCCGAAGCGCCCCTGCTTCACGGCACGGCTGGTGATACCCCAGTCGGTCAGCGCGCGGAACATTTCGGGAAAGAGCGTGACGACGTCAAACTGCACCGCGCTCTCCGTAACCTGGTTCATTAGTAATCGGCTTCCCAGTCGACGACGATGCGACGTGCCGCCTGATCCACCGTTTTGACGTAGACGCCGACGAACGGAATCAGCCGTTCGCCGGTGGTCGGCCGACCATCCTTGCCGGCTGCCGGATACTCGACGCGCATGATCGAATGCACGCCGTTGTCGATCATCCCGCTCACCGTCCCGAGCGCCACCGATTGCTCGTTGACGACCTCGAGGCCGATCAGGTCGACCCAATAGAATTCGTCCGCGGCCAATACCGGGAAATCTTCCCGGCGCACGAACACGCGAAAGCCGCGCAAAGCCAGTGCGGCATCGCGGTCGCTGACACCCGCGGTATGCGCGACGACAGTGTCGCCGTGCGTCTTCGACTGCAGGATGCGAGCGGACAACCGCTCCCCACCCCGTTCCAGCCACCAGCAGCGCGCGTTGAGCAACGCATCGCCGCCACGACCGGCGTCGGCATGCGTCGCCACCTTGACCCAGCCTTTCAGGCCGTAGGCGTCGACTACCGCCCCGACCTCGACAGCATCGTCGGGCCAGGCTTGCACCGCCTCGAGACTGCGCGACTCGGCAGCCTCACCGGCGCTCGCGACAGTGTCGCGCTCGACCGGCTTGCGGACGAATGCGCCAAACGACGCTCGCCCGCGCTTTGCGTTACCGGAATCGTGACCGGACATCAATGCTCCTTGCAGCCGGCACGACCGGCACACCGCGCCATGTTAGGCAGCCGGTTGCGCCTTTTGCGCTTCCTTCACGAGACGCTGAACGGTCGGCGACAGTTGCGCGCCAACACCTTGCCAGTACGTCAGACGGTCCTGAGCGATACGCAGCGATTCGCCCTTCGTGGCGACCGGGTTGTAGAAGCCGACGCGCTCGATGAAGCGGCCGTCACGACGGTTGCGCGAATCGGTAGCGACGATGTTGTAGAACGGGCGCTTCTTCGAGCCGCCGCGAGCCAGACGGATGATAACCATATGAAATCCTTCGGGGAAACCGGGTTCGAAACTACTGAAACGTGCGATTATAGCCGGAAACCAAAGCCACAACAAACACTTACGCGCAAAAATTCCACGGACTCCCTGCGCGCCAGGCATACAATCGTCGTGTCCACGACGCTCACCGCCGCCATGCCGCTATTTTGCGTCACCCCGGCGGGCCGCGCGCAGCACCGCCTCGCGGGCTTGCTGACCGGCCTCGTCACCTGTCTCGCAGCCGCCGCGGCTTGCGCCGCAACGCCGGTGGACAAACTCGTCGTGCCATCCGGCTTCCATGTCGACGTGCTGACCGACGCCGTGCCGACCGCCCGCGAAATGGCATGGTCGCCCCGCGGAATCCTGTATGTCGGGTCGCAGGAAGGTCGCGTGCATGCATTCGTGATGCAGGAGGGCCGGATCACGGCCCGACACGTGATCGCATCGGGGCTCGACATGCCCGTCGGCGTCGCGTATCGCGACGGCGCGCTCTATATCTCCGCCGTGTCGCGCATTCTGCGCCTCGACCACATCGACGACCGGCTCGCCAGTCCTCCGGTGCCGACGGTCGTGACGGACGCGCTGCCGACCGACCATCATCACGGCTGGAAATTCATCGCATTCGGCCCCGACGGCAAGCTCTACGTGCCAACCGGCGCACCGTGCAACGTGTGCCTCGCCGATCGCGGCCGATACGCGATCATCGCACGCATGAACGCGGACGGCAGCGGCCGAGAAGTGTTTGCCCGCGGCGTGCGCAATACCGTCGGCTTTGCCTGGCACCCCGATTCGCGCGAGCTGTGGTTCACCGACAACGGGCGCGACTTGATGGGCGACGACGTGCCCGACGACAAACTGAACCGTGCGCCGCACGCAGGCCTCGATTTCGGCTTTCCGTACTGCCACGGCGGCGACACGCCTGACCCTGAATTCGGGAGCGCCGACGTGTGCCACCGCTACGTACCGCCCGTGCTGAAACTTGGCGCGCACGTCGCGGCACTCGGCATGCGCTTCTATACGGGGCCGATGTTTCCGGCGTCATATCGCAACAACATCTTCATTGCCGAGCACGGTTCGTGGAATCGCAGCACGAAGGTCGGCTATCGCGTGATGCGCGCGGTCGTGTCGGCCGACGGCAGCCACGCAAGCCAGACACCGTTCATCACCGGCTGGCTGCGCGCGGACGGCACCGTGTGGGGGCGCCCGGCCGACGTACTGCCGCTGCCGGACGGCTCGCTGCTGGTCAGCGACGACTATGCGGGCACCATCTATCGCGTCACCTATGCGGCACCTTGACGCAGGCAAGGGGTGACCCGGCCCGACCGGGCATCGTAGAATGCCTGCCGGGCCACGCGCCCCGCGCCGGCCTGCCGGCCGCCCATGCCAACGATAATCCGCCGCCATCCATGTCCAGCAGCACCGCATCGTCGTCCCGCCGCTTTCGCTCCAAGACGCTCACCGCCGCCCTCGCGTTCCTCCTCGGCTCGCTCGGTGCGCACCGCTTCTACCTGTACGGCTTTCGCGACGTGTACGGCTGGGCGCACCTGCTCGCGACGATCGTCGGGATCCCGGGTTTCCTGCTGCTCGCCGCGACCCAGCGCAGTGCCAACCTCGGCTGGTGGCTCGCCGTGCCGGGTGCGATCTCGCTTCTGGCTGCGTTCCTCGCCGCGCTCGTCTACGGCCTGCGCCCCGACGAGAAATGGGACGCGCAATTCAATGCCGATACCGGCAAGCACAGCCAGTCAGGCTGGACCGTGATCTTCATCGTGATCTTCTCGCTGCTGATCGGTGCGTTCCTGCTGATGACCGCGCTCGCGCTGTCCTTCCAGACATACTTCGAATCGCAAGTCGAAGCGGCGAAGCAAATCTCGCAATAAGCACCGACGCGCGTCGGTCAGCTCAGAACAGCCTCAGCTGCACGTCGTCACGCGACGTCGCGCCGGTTGCGCCCGCCATCGGGCTTTGCGCTGCCGCCCCGGTTGCCGGCGCACCGCGAAACTGCGACAGATCCAGAATGCCGTTCGCGCGCTCGTTCAACCCGAGCCGCTTCACGGCCTGACGGAACCGCTGCCGCAACAGGTCTGCCCAGATTCCCTCGCCCTTCATCCGCTTCGCGAAATCCGAGTCGTAGTCCTTCCCGCCGCGCATGTCGCGCACGCGGTTCATCACGCGCTCCGCGCGATCGGGGAAATGCGCGGAGAGCCAGTTCTTGAACAGCGGCGCGACCTCCCACGGCAGCCGCAGGATGATGTAACTCGCGTGCGTTGCGCCGGCTTCCGCACAGGCTTCCAGCACACGCTCCATGTCCGGCTCAGTGACGAACGGGATCATCGGTGCAATGCTGACGCCCACCGGCACGCCCGCGTCGCGCAGCGCGCGGATCGTGCGCAGCCGGCGCGCCGGCGTCGCCGCACGCGGCTCGAGCGTACGCGCGAGATCGGCATCGAGCGTCGTGATCGTGACCGCGGCCATCACCTGCCCGCGCTCGGCCATCGGGGCCAGCAGATCCAGATCGCGCTCGATCAGTGACGATTTCGTGATCGCGGCGAACGGCAGCCCGTGATCGTGCATCACCTGGATCACGCTGCGCGTGATGCGCAGATCGCGCTCGACGGGCTGGTATGCATCGGTGTTGACGCCAAGCGCGATAGGCTCCGGCACGTAGCGCTTGCGCGAAATCTCGCGCTCGAGCAATTCGGCAGCGTTGACCTTCGCATAGATGCGGCTCTCGAAATCGAGCCCCGGCGACAGACCGAGATAACTATGGGTCGGCCGTGCAAAGCAGTAAATGCAGCCATGCTCGCAGCCCCGATACGGATTGAGCGACACGCTGAACGGTATGTCCGGCGACTGGTTGTGCGTGAGGATGCTCTTCGCGCGCTCCTCGAATACCTGCGTGCGCAGCGGAACCGGCAGATCGGTATCGACCGATTCGTGGGTCCAGCCGTCGTCGACCGCTTCACGCAGCGCCGTTTCGTATCGCCCCTGGAGGTTGTCGACCGCACCACGCCCCTTGCGGGGCGCCGGCGGCGCTATCGGAAATTCGTTGTCGGACCGACCGCCCATGCACTCACCCATTCGCCTGCACCCAATACTGTACATTTATACAGTATTGGGTGCAGCATGCCAAGGGTGAGATAGAGGGACGAACCGTAGGCCACAGCCAGGGTCATTCGCCGACCGAGATCGTCAGCGTCTCCTTGATTTCTTCCATCACGACATAGCTCTTCGACTGCACCGCGCCAGGCAGCTGCAGCAGGATGTCACCCAGCAGCTTGCGATAGTCGGCCATTTCACCGATCCGCGCCTTGATCAGGTAGTCGAAGTCGCCGGACACGAGATGACATTCGAGCACCTCGTCGATCTTCATCACTTCGCGCCGGAACTGCTCGAACATGTTGCCGCCCTTGTGGCCGAGCGTGATCTCGACGAACACCAGCAACGCGGCACCCAGTTGTCCCGGATCGACACGTGCGTGATAGCCGGTGATGACGCCGTCGCGCTCCATGCGCCGCACGCGTTCGATGCACGGCGTGACGGTCAGCCCGACCTGCTCCGCGAGGTCCTTCATCGCCATCCGGCCGTCGTCCTGGAGCAGTTTGAGGATGCGCCGGTCGAGCTTGTCGAGCGAGCGTACTGGCTGGCGTTGCGTTCTCATTTGTTTATGCTGAAAACCTGAAAAATACGATAACAAAACCTACACATTCGACAATACCATAGCGCAAAAAACTAGATCAGCTAGAGGTTACACGGAGACGCAGGTGCGCCCGGCCTCGACCTGATCCTTCCATCTGGAGCAGCTATGCGAGTCGTCATTCTGGGCAGCGGTGTGGTGGGCGTGGCAAGCGCGTATTACCTCGCGCGCGCCGGTCATGAAGTCACGGTGATCGACCGGGAAGCCGGTCCGGCGCTCGAGACGAGCTTCGCGAACGCAGGTCAGATCTCGCCCGGCTATGCCGCGCCGTGGGCCGCGCCCGGCGTGCCGCTGAAGGCCGTCAAGTGGATGTTCGAGAAGCACGCGCCGCTCGCGATCCGCCTCGACGGCACGCGCTTCCAGCTCCAGTGGATGTGGCAGATGCTGCGCAACTGCACGGCCGAGCGCTATGCAGTCAACAAGGGCCGCATGGTCCGCCTCGCCGAATACAGCCGCGATTGCCTGCAGGCGCTGCGCGCCGACACGGGTATCCAGTACGAAGGCCGCACGGGCGGCACGCTGCAACTGTTCCGCACGCAGCAGCAACTCGACGGCGCGGCGAAGGATATGGCGGTGCTGCAGGAAGCCAACGTGCCGTTCGAACTGCTGTCGCCGGCCGAGCTCAAGAATGCCGAACCGGCGCTCGCCGCCGTGTCGCACAAGCTGACGGGCGGCCTGCGCCTGCCGGGCGATGAAACCGGCGACTGCCAGCTGTTCACGACGCGCCTCGCGGCGCTCGCAGAATCGCTCGGCGTGAAGTTCCGCTACAACACGCCGATCGACGCGCTCGCGATCGCGGGCGGCAAGATCGCCGGCGTGCAGTGCGGCAGCGAGACGGTGCGCGCGGATGCATATGTCGTCGCGCTCGGGTCGTACTCCACCAACTTCATCTCAAACCTGATGAAGATCCCCGTCTATCCGCTGAAGGGCTATTCGATCACCGCGCCGATCGTCGACGAGACGGCCGCGCCCGTGTCGACGGTGCTGGACGAAACCTACAAGATCGCGATCACGCGTTTCGACCAGCGCATCCGCGTCGGCGGCATGGCGGAGATCGTCGGCTTCGACAAGAACCTGCGTGCCGCGCGTCGCGAGACGCTCGAAATGTGCGTGAACGACCTGTTCCCGGGCGGCGGCGACACGTCGAAGGCAACGTTCTGGACAGGCCTGCGCCCGATGACGCCGGACGGCACGCCGATCGTCGGCCGCACGCCGGTCTCGAACCTGTTTCTGAACACCGGCCACGGCACGCTCGGCTGGACGATGTCTTGCGGGTCGGGCCAGCTGCTCGCCGACCTGATCTCGGGCAAGAAGCCGGCAATCCAGGCCGACGACCTGTCGGTGCATCGCTACCTGAAGGACGTAGCCGGCCAGACGCGCCCGGCATACGCATAAGTCGGAACGGCCCGCCGCGACGCAGGCCGGTCCGCATCAACGAAAAAGGCGCCCCGAGGGCGCCTTTTTCGTTACAGCGAATGCGTTGCGGGCTCGGAACAGGGCCTCCGTCGACTCGCGCACGGTCGTTGCCATTCGCGCCGACGATCAACTCTTCTGGCCCACCTGTCCGCACGACGACATGTTCGGCGCGGCATTGAGCGAGCACGGCTCGCTGCCCGACAGCCCCCCCCGCCCGCTTCTGTCGTCGCACAAAAAAAGGGGCGCATATCGCGCCCCCTCGTCCTGCGTACTTGCCGCCGAAGCGTCAAGTCACGCCGTGTCAGCCCAGTTCGTTCACGAGCTCCGGCACGAGCGCGAACAGGTCGCCGACGAGGCCGTAATCGGCCACGCTGAAGATCGGCGCTTCCGGATCCTTGTTGATCGCGACGATCACCTTCGAATCCTTCATGCCGGCCAGGTGCTGGATCGCACCCGAGATACCGACCGCGATGTACAGCTGCGGCGCAACGATCTTGCCGGTCTGGCCGACCTGATAGTCGTTCGGCACGTAGCCGGCGTCGACTGCCGCGCGCGATGCGCCAAGCGCTGCCGACAGCTTGTCGGCCAGAGGCTCCAGCACCTTCGTGTAGTTTTCGCCGCTGCCCAGACCGCGGCCGCCCGACACGATGATGCTCGCCGACGTCAGCTCCGGACGATCCAGCTTCGTCACTTCACGGCTCACGAACTGCGATTTGCCTGCATCGGCCGCCGCTTCGATCTTCTCGACCGACGCGCTGCCGCCTTCCGCCGCCACCGGATCGAAACCCGTCGCACGCACCGTGATCACCTTGATCGGATCGCTCGACTGAACCGTCGCGATCGCGTTGCCTGCGTAGATCGGACGCTCGAACGTGTCGGCCGAATCGACCGCCGTGATGTCCGAAATCTGTGCGACGTCCAGCTTCGCGGCGATGCGCGGCGCGATGTTCTTGCCATAGGCGGTTGCCGGCGCGAGGATGTGCGAGTAGTCCTTCGCGATGTTCAGCGCGGTCGCTTCGACGTTTTCCGCCAGGCCCGCTTCGAGCTGCGGCGCGTCGGCCAGCAACACCTTCGACACGCCTGCAATCTTGGCTGCCGCATCGGCCGCGCCCTGCGCGTTGTGCCCCGCGACCAGCACGTGAATGTCACCGCCAATCTTCGCGGCCGCCGCCACCGTATTCAGCGTCGCGGCCTTGATCGACGCGTTGTCATGTTCTGCAATCACCAGAATCGTCATTTCTTTCCGCTCCCTCTTACAGCACCTTGGCTTCGGTCTTCAGCTTCTCGACCAGCGTCTTCACGTCCGGCACCTTCACGCCGGCCGCGCGCTTCGGCGGCTCGGCCACCTTCAGCGTCTTCAGACGCGGCGTGACGTCCACGCCCAGGTCTTCCGGCTTCACCGTTTCCAGCGGCTTCTTCTTCGCCTTCATGATGTTCGGCAGCGTCACGTAGCGCGGCTCGTTCAGGCGCAGGTCGGTCGTGACGACCGCCGGCAGTTGAAGCGACAGCGTTTCCGCGCCGCCGTCGACTTCACGCGCAACCGTGGCGCGGCCATCGGCGATCGTCACCTTCGACGCGAACGTCGCTTGCGGCAGGCCTGCCAGCGCGGCCAGCATCTGGCCCGTCTGGTTCGAATCGTCGTCGATCGCCTGTTTGCCGAGGATCACGAGTTGCGGCCGTTCCTTGTCGACCAGCGCCTTCAGGATCTTCGCCACCGCCAGCGGCTCGACGCTGTCGTTCGATTCGACGAGGATCGCGCGATCCGCGCCGATCGCCAGCGCCGTGCGCAGCGTTTCCTGCGCTTGCGTCACACCGACCGACACCGCGATCACTTCGGTCGCCACACCCGCTTCCTTCAGGCGCACCGCTTCTTCCACCGCGATTTCGTCGAACGGGTTCATCGACATCTTCACGTTCGCAATGTCGACGCCCGTGTTGTCCGACTTCACGCGGACCTTCACGTTGTAATCGACCACTCTTTTCACTGGCACCAGGATTTTCATGCACACGCTCCAAAGTTACGAATACGACCAGAGGCCATTCTATAGCGAGGCCTCATGACTGCGCGGCCAAGCGGACCAATCCATCGCGGCTATCGAGGATAACGC
Source organism: Burkholderia sp. Bp9012 (assembly GCF_003853825.1). Classification (NCBI taxonomy): domain Bacteria; kingdom Pseudomonadati; phylum Pseudomonadota; class Betaproteobacteria; order Burkholderiales; family Burkholderiaceae; genus Burkholderia; species Burkholderia sp. Bp9012. Next base: position 204,657 of record NZ_QTQA01000006.1, read on the forward strand.
TCCTCTTCGGCGCGCCGGCAATAGCGAACGGTCGTTCTATTTTAAAAGAGAAAAAACCCGGACGCAAAGCCCGGGTTTTCGATCATCAACTCTAATCGTCACCGGGCGCGCCCAGCACCACGTGTTACCAGGCGGCGATGACCGCGCCGCCGAACTTCTGTTCGATGAACTGCTTCACTTCCGCGGAATGGTAGGCCGCTACCAGCTTCGCGACCCACGGCTTGCTCCGGTCGGCGTCGCGAATTGCGAGAACGTTCGCGTAAGGGCCGTTCGGGCCCTCGATCGCGATCGCGTCCTGTTTCGGCTTCAACCCGGCTTCCATCGCGTAGTTGGTGTTGATCGCCGCCGCGTCGACGTCGCCGAGCGAACGCGGAATCTGCGCCGCATCGAGTTCGACGATCTTCAGCTTGCGCGGATTGTCGACGATGTCGAGCGGCGTCGCCTTCAACCCGGCGTCCGCACGCAGCTTCAGCAGCCCCTGCTTCTGCAGCAACAGCAGCGCGCGGCCGCCATTGGTCGGATCATTCGGCACCGCGATGCGCGCGCCGGGTTTCAGCTCGGCCAGCGACTTCACCCGCTTCGAATAGATGCCCATCGGGAATGTGACGGTATCCGCAACCTTGATCAGCTTGTAGCCGCGATCCTTCACCTGCGCCTGCAGATAAGGATCGTGCTGGTAGCTGTTTGCGTCGAGATCGCCCGACGCGAGCGCCGCGTTCGGCTGCACGTAATCCGAGAATTCGACGATGCGGATGTCGAGGCCGCTCTTGGCCGCGACCTTCTTCACCACGTCCATGATCTGCGCGTGCGGACCGCCCGTCACGCCCACCTTGATGGTTTCGGCCTGCGCGTGCGCGCTCGCGAATAGCGCGGCCGCGCCGAGTGCGGCCGCGAACTTCAGCATGAAGCGTCGTTGCATCATCTCCCCCTACCAATGAATGTCGTTTTACTTGTGGCTCAGCCGGCGCACGAGCCAGTCGCCGAACGATTGCACGATCTGCACGAACACGATCAAGATCGCGACGACCGTCCACATGACTTCCGGCAGATAGCGCTGGTAGCCGTAGCGGATCCCGAGATCGCCGAGCCCGCCGCCGCCGATCGCACCGGCCATCGCTGAATAACCGACGAGCGACACGAACGTGATCGTCAGGCCCGCGACGATGCCAGGCAGCGATTCGGGCAGCAGCACCTTGAACACGATCTGCGACGTCGTCGCGCCCATCGACTGCGCGGCTTCGATCAGCCCGCGGTCGACTTCGCGCAGCGCGGTCTCGACCAGTCGCGCGACGAACGGCGCGGCCGCGAGCGTCAGCGGCACGACCGCCGCAGCCGTGCCGATCGACGACCCCGTGACGAGCCGCGTGAACGGAATGACCGCAACCAACAGGATGATGAACGGCGTCGAGCGCACCGCGTTCACGATGCCGCCGAGCACACGATTCACGCCGAGGTTTTGCAGCACGCCCTGGCGGTCGGTCAAGTAGAGCAGCACGCCGAGCGGCATCCCGACGAGCGCGCCGACCGCTCCCGAGATGCCGACCATGATCAGCGTCTCCCAGAACGACTGCACGAACATATCGAACATCTCACTCAACATACGAAAGCTCCTCTACCACCACACCTTGCTCGCGCAGGAACGCGAGCGCCTGCCCGACCTTGCCCGGTTCGCCGCCCGCGAGCACCGCGAGCGACCCGAACGCCTGCCCCTGGATCTCGTCGATCTGGCCGTGCAGGATGTTGAAATCCAGTTCGTACCGGCGAATCGTCTCCGACAGGATCGGCTGGTCGACACCCGAGCCGGTGAACGCGAGCCGCAGCAAATGCCCACTGCCCGTCTTCAGCCGCTCGGCCACGCGTGCCTTCAGCGCGGGCGGCAGTTCCTGCGCGATCACGTCGCCGATCAGCGCGCGCGTCACTTCGTGATGCGGCTGCAGGAACACGTCGATCACGCGGCCTTCCTCGACCACGCGACCCGCGTCGAGCACCGCCACGCGATCACACACTTGCTTGATCACTTCCATCTGGTGCGTGATCAGCACGATCGTCAGGCCAAGTTCGCGGTTGATGCGCTTCAGCAGGTCGAGGATCGCGCGCGTGGTCTCGGGGTCGAGCGCCGACGTCGCTTCGTCCGACAGCAGCACCTTCGGCTTGCTCGCGAGCGCGCGGGCGATGCCGACGCGCTGCTTCTGGCCGCCGCTGATCTGCGCAGGGTAGCGGTCCTTCTGCGCGGACAGCCCGACGAGGTCGAGCAGCGGCAGCACGGCGGCCTCGATGTCGGCACGGCTCGCGCCAGCAAGCTCGAGCGGCAACGCGACGTTGTCGAAGACCGTGCGCGACGACAGCAGGTTGAAGTGCTGGAAGATCATGCCGATTTCGCGGCGCGCTTCGCGCAGCGCGCCGGCCGACAGCAGCGTGAGATCAAGCCCGCCGACGACGACGTTGCCTTCGGTCGGCCGCGTGAGCAGGTTGATGGTGCGCACGAGCGTGCTCTTGCCGGCGCCGCTTCGGCCGATGATGCCGAACACCTCGCCCTGCGGGATCGTCAGATTGACGTTGTGCAATGCGTCGACCCAGCCGGTCGGCCCGGGGAAACGCTGCGACAGATTGCGTAATTCGATCATGTAAACAAAACGGCGGCCGACTGGCGAAGCCCGCCAGTCGGCCGCCGATGCATCTGGAATAGCCGGCGATTTTACCGCAAACGCCTCATTCCACTTAATAATCGATTTCGATCTTTTCATAACCAGACGAAATTAGAGGAGCACTGCTGGTCCGCCGTGTGAGTGCCGCGACTATGATCCGGAACACCGATGCCAACCAAACAGGGGACCCGCCAGATGACCGCCACCACCACGCAGGTCGCCGCACCCGCCGCCATCGCAGCACGGGACACGGCAGCGCCGCCCGCCCCGCGGATGGGCCGGCTCCGTACCGCGGACGGGCTCGAACTGGCGTCGTATCGCTGGCCGGCTGGCGACGGCACGGAGCCGCCACGCGCGACGATTGCTCTCGTGCATGGCCTCGCCGAGCATGCGGGCCGCTACGCGGCGCTCGCGGCCAGATTGAATGCGGCCGGCATCGACGTGCTGGCGATCGATCTGCGCGGGCACGGCCAGTCACCCGGTAAACGCGCGTGGGTCGAGCGTTTCGACGATTACCTGAACGATGCGGATGCCCTCGTCGCCGAAGCCGCCCGCGACGATACGCCGCTCTTCCTGATGGGGCACAGCATGGGCGGCGCCGTCGCGGCGCTGTATGCGATCGAACGCGCGCCGATTCGCGGCCACGCGCTGGCGGGCCTCGTGCTGTCGAGCCCGGCGCTCGCGCCGGGACGCGACGTGCCGCGCTGGATGCTCGCGATGAGCCGCTTCATCAGCCGCGTGTGGCCGAGCTTCCCCGCGATCAGGATCGACGCGGCGCTGCTGTCGCGCGATCCGGCCGTCGTCGCGGCCAATCGTGCCGACCCGCTCGTGCACCACGGCGCGGTGCCGGCGCGCACCGGCGCCGAGATCCTCGACGCGATGGCGCGCATCGAGCGCGGTCGCGGCGCGCTGCGCGTGCCGGTGCTCGTCTATCACGGCACCGAGGACAAGCTGACCGAGCCCGACGGAAGCCGCGCGTTCGGCGCACGCGTCGGCTCGCCCGATCGCACGCTGACGCTATACGAAGGCGGGTTCCACGAAACGATGAACGATCTCGAGCGCGACCGCGTGATCGATGCGCTGATCGAGTGGATTCACGCGCACGTGCAGGCGCGCTGAGCGCGCGCCGCCCCGCTCCCGGTCAGATGCCGGCCAGCACGCGCAGGTGCGCCACGACGCTGCGGCCGAGCGCGGACAGGTTGTAGCCGCCCTCGAGACAGCTCACGATGCGGCCCTGCGCATGCCGGCGCGCGACGTCGACGATCTGCGCGGTCAGCCATTCGAAATCGGCCTCGACGAGACCGAGGCTGCCGATGTCGTCCTCTCGATGCGCGTCGAAACCGGCCGACACGAACAGCATCTGCGGCTTGAACGCGTCGAGACGCGGCAGCCAGAACATGTCGACCGCTTCGCGGATCGCCATCCCGTTGCTGCGCGCAGGCATCGGCAGGTTGACCATGTTCGGCGCCTGGTGATCGACGCCCGAGAACGGGTATAGCGGATGCTGGAAGAAGCTGCACATCAGCACCCGCTCGTCGTTCGCGAACGCGGCTTCGGTGCCGTTGCCGTGGTGCACGTCGAAATCGACGATCGCGACGCGCTCGAGGCCGTGGACGTCGAGCGCATGCCGCGCGGCGATCGCGACGTTGTTGAAAAAGCAGAAACCCATCGCGCGCGCTGGCTCCGCGTGATGGCCGGGCGGCCGCACGCTGCAGAACGCATTCGCGTAGCGGCCTTCGATCACGGCGTCAGTCGCCGCGATCGCCGCGCCGGCCGCACGCAGCGCGGCGCGCCACGTGTCGCGGTTCATCAGCGTGTCGGGATCGATCTCGACGTAGCCGTCGACGGGCGTCATGCTGCGGATGTAGTCGATGTGGGCCTGCGTATGCACGCGGCCCAGCGCCACCTCGCTCGCGAACGGCGCGGTTTCGTGCACGATCAGGTCGTCGATGCGGCTCGCGATCAGTTGATCCTGGATCGCCGACAGGCGGGCCGGGCATTCCGGATGCCATTCCCCCATCTCGTGCAGCATGCAGTCGGGGTGCGTATAGAAGGCGGTTGCCATAATCTGTCATCCGCGACGCGGGGTGCGCCGCAGGTCTCCATCAATAATGTCCATCGTCTGCCGCGAATTCGCCGCTAACTTACCACAACGGTACGCTGCGTCGCCCCGGCACGCAGGATGCGTCGGGTATACTGCGCCGAACCCCACCGCCCTGTCCGCCCGCTTCGACATGAATTCCAGCAAGCCTGCCGCCCTTCTCTCCGCACTGTTTAGCGTTCGCGTTCCGCTCGTTGCTGCTGCCGTCGCCGCTACCGTGGCGGCCGCGCCCGCCGTCGCGCAGACGCAGCCCGCGAAGTCTCCCGGCACGCGCGTCGCGCAGGCGCAACCGCAGCAGCCGGCGCCGCAAGGGCAGACCTTCGAAGAGGAAATCGTTCCGCAGCGCTACGCGAACAACGCGAAGGTCGATGCGTTCATCGACGAGATGGTGAGCCGCAACGGCTTCGATTCCACAAGCCTGCATGCGCTGTTCTCGCGCATCAGCTACTCGGCCACCGCCGTGAAGCTCGTGAAGCCGGCTCCGACGCCTTCGGTAAAGAACTGGCGCGTCTATCGTTCGCGTTTCATCGAACCGATCCGCATCAACGCGGGCGTGAAATTCTGGAAGGCGAACCAGGCGACGCTGCAGCGCGCGTCCGAGGAATTCGGCGTGCCGCCCGAAGTGATCGTCGGCATCATCGGCGTCGAAACGATCTACGGCCGCTACATGGGCAACTTCCGGGTGCTCGATGCGCTGACGACGCTCACGTTCGACTACCCGGACACGCCAAATCGCGACAGTCGCCAAGCAACGTTCCGCAAGAATCTCGAGGACTTCCTCGTCTGGACCCGCGACAACCAGCTCGACCCGACCACCGTGCTCGGCTCGTACACGGGCGCGATCGGCATCCCGCAGTTCCTGCCGAGCAGCATCCGCGAGTATGCGGTCGACTACGACGGCGGCGGCCACGTCGATCTGCGCAGCAGTCCTGCCGATGCGATCGGCAGCGTCGCGAACTACCTGAAGCAGCACGGCTGGGAAACCGATCGCCCGGTAGTCTGGCGAATCACGCCCGACACCGGCAGCCTCGGCATTGCCCAGGCGGCCGCGGACGGTCAGCCCGAACCGCACTGGGCACTGTCGCAACTTCTGCGCGCCGGCATGACGCTCAACGAGCCGATGGTTAACATCACCACCGAAGCTGGCACGCCGGTCACCGTGGTCGATCTGCCGTCGCCGGGAAGCGCGACCGAATACATGCTCGGCCTCAAGAACTTCTACGTGCTGACGCGCTACAACCGCAGCTTCTTCTACGCACTCGCCGTGTACCAGCTCGGCGAAGCCGTGAAGGCGCAGATGGAAGCGAACGGCGCGCTGCCGCTGCCTGCGGCGGACACGGAAGCGCCGGCGCAGTAAGCACGGTCCGCGCAAAGAAAAAGCGCCGCTCATGCGGCGCTTTTTTATCGCGTGACGCTGCTGATGCCGTTCGGGCTCAGGCAGGAAATACGCCGGTCGACAGGTAGCGGTCGCCGCGATCGCAGACGATGAACACGATCGTCGCGTTCTCGACCTGACGCGCGATACGCATCGCGACTTCGCATGCGCCACCCGACGAGATGCCGGCAAAGATGCCTTCGACGGCCGCGAGCCGACGCGCCATCGTTTCGGACGCGGCCTGACTCACGCTCTCTACGCGATCGACGCGGCTGCGATCGAAGATCGTCGGCATATAGGCTTCCGGCCACTTGCGAATGCCCGGAATACGCGACCCTTCTTCCGGCTGCGCGCCGACGATCTCGATCGCCGGATTCTGTTCCTTCAGAAAGCGCGACGTGCCCATGATCGTGCCCGTCGTGCCCATCGCCGACACGAAGTGCGTAACGCGCCCCTCGGTGTCGCGCCAGATCTCCGGGCCTGTTCCTTCGTAGTGCGCGATTGGATTGTCGGGGTTCCCGAACTGATCGAGAATCACCCCCTTGCCTTCGCGCTGCATCTGCTCCGCGAGGTCGCGCGCCAGTTCCATCCCGCCCTTTACGGGCGTCAGGATGATTTCGGCGCCGTAGGCGGCCATGCTCTGGCGACGCTCTATCGACAGATCTTCCGGCATGATCAGCACCATCTTGTAGCCACGGATCGCCGCTGCCATCGCGAGCGCGATGCCCGTGTTGCCGCTCGTCGCCTCGATCAGCGTATCGCCCGGCTTGATGCGACCGCGCGCCTCAGCCTTGCTGACCATCGACAGCGCCGGGCGATCCTTCACGGAGCCGGCCGGATTGTTGCCCTCCAGCTTCGCAAGCACCACGTTGTTGCGTGCGCGAATCTCGTCGTCCGGCAGGCGGACCAGTTGCACGAGCGGCGTGTTGCCGATCGTGTCTTCGATAGTTTTGTAAGCCATGGAGATACCGTGAGTGCGAGGCCGATCAATCGATTGATTGTAAACCAGCACCGGGGCTCGCGCCGGCAACCCCATTGTGACGATGGAATAGATGTGCCGCGCGATTGACGAGTGTGCATTTGCAGCATGCACGCAAAAAACCCGCGGCATGCCGCGGGAAGCCGTCGCAACGACGGCGGCTGAAGGAGCCCTTTGTCTCGCGTGCGTTACTTCTGCGCGGTGCGGGCAGGTGCCGCAGCCGGCGTCGCCGCCGCGGGCTTGCCCGCGGCCGGTGCCGCAGCACCTGGGCCGGCCGTACCGATCGTCAACCCTTCCCGTTGAAGACGCTCGACCGTATGGCCGCCCATGCCTTTCACGCGCGATGCGAGATCGTCTGCATTCCTGAAAGCCCCCCGTGCACCGCGCTCGTCGAGAATCGCCTTCGCTCGCGCGGGACCGATGCCCTTGATGCCGACGAGTGCATCTTCGTTCGCGGTGTTGACGTCGACGGCCGCCCAGGCCGACGCGATCGCGCCGAACATGGCGGCGGCGGCAAACCATTTCCTGATCATGTACTGGATCTCCGATGAAAACGGTCGGCGGCTGCCGACCGTGAGACCCAGTCTAGCGATGCGACGCGCAGGCTTAAACCTGGCCGGATAGCCAACGCACGTAGCGATCGACACCTTCCTGCACCGTCAGGAACGGCGCATCGTAGCCGGCAGCACGCAGTTTCGTCTGGTCGGCCTGCGTGAAGCACTGGTACTTGCCGCGCAGCGCATCCGGGAACGGCACGTACTCGATCAGCCCTTGCTCGACCTGCTGCGCGAGCGTCAGCGGCGGCAGGTTGTCGAGCGCGCGCAGCGTGTTCACGACCGTCGATGCGATGTCGTTGAACGGTTGTGCCCGGCCGGTGCCGAGGTTGAAGATGCCCGATTTCTCCGGATGATCGAAGAAGAACAGGTTCACCTTCGCGACGTCCTCGACCGACACGAAGTCGCGCGTCTGCTCGCCCGGCGCATAACCGTTGTACTCGCCGAACAGCTTGACCTTGCCTTCCGCGCGGAACTGGTTGAAGTTGTGGAACGCGACCGACGCCATGCGGCCCTTGTGTGTCTCGCGCGGACCGTACACGTTGAAGTAGCGGAACCCGGCGATCTGGCTCTTCGCGCTCGGCAGCACGCGGCGGATCACCTGGTCGAACAGGAACTTCGAATAGCCGTAGACGTTCAGCGGCGCCTCGACTTCGCGCTCCTCGACGAAACGCGTCGAGCCGCCGTAGATCGCGGCCGACGACGCGTACAGGAACTGCGCGCCCTGCGCGAGGCACGCATCGAGCACCGCGCGACTGTAGCGGAAGTTGTTGTCCATCATGTAGCGGCCGTCGGTTTCCATCGTGTCCGAACAGGCGCCTTCATGGAACACCGCGCGTACCTTGCCGAAATCGCCGCGCGCGAAGCGCTCGACGAATTCCGTCTTGTCGAGATAGTCGTCGATCTCGCAATCGACGAGATTGCGGAACTTGTCCGCGCGCGTCAGATTGTCGACCGCGATGATGCGCGACTCGCCGCGCTCGTTGAGCGCCTTGACGATGTTCGCGCCGATAAAACCGGCTGCGCCGGTGACGATGATGGTCATGGTCGTTCTGCCTGAAAAATTGCAAGAAATACGTGCGGCCCGCTCGGCGTGCCGCCGAATGCGCTCAGTGAAACAGTTCGTCGTAGTCTACCGTGGCCGTACCCAGCTTGCCGACCACGATGCCTGCCGCACGGTTCGCGAGCACGACGGCATCGACGAGCGGCACGCCGGCGCCGAGCATCGTCGCGACGGTCGCGATCACGGTATCGCCTGCGCCGGACACGTCATACACCTCGCGCGCGAGCGCCGGTGCGTGCAGTTCGCCCGCTGCGGAAAAGAGCGTCATCCCCTCTTCCGAACGCGTGAGCAGCAACGCGTCGAGATCGAGCTCCGCACGCAGCTTCGCGACACGCGCGCGCAGGTCGTCTTCCGATTGCCACTGACCGATGACCTCGCGCAACTCGGCACGGTTCGGCGTGATCAGCGATGCGCCGCGATAGCGCGCCCAGTCGCCGCCCTTTGGATCGACGAGCACTGGCTTGCCGGCCGCGCGCGCCTTCTCGATCATCGTGGTCACGTGCGTCAGACCGCCTTTCGCGTAATCCGACATCAGCACGACGTCGTGCTGCGGCAGCAGCGCATCGAAACGCGCGAGCCCGGCGAGCAGCACCTCGTGCGTCGGCATCGCCTCGAAGTCGACGCGCAGCAGCTGCTGCTGGCGCGCGAGCACGCGCAGCTTGATCGTCGTCGGCAGTGACGCATCGCGTTCGAGATGGGGCGTCACACCGCTGCTGCCGAGCAATTCGACGATGCGCTCGCCCGGCTCGTCGCAGCCAACCACGCACAGGAGCCCGGCCTGACCGCCGAGCGTCACCGCGTTGCGCGCGACGTTGGCCGCACCGCCAAGCCGCTCTTCCTGGCGCTGCACGTGCACGACAGGAACCGGCGCTTCCGGAGAAATGCGCTCGACGTTGCCGAACCAGTAGCGGTCGAGCATCACGTCACCGACCACGAGCACGCGCGAACGCGCGAGCTGCGCGCGCGGTACCGGCACCACTTCGCGAAGGGTAGTCATCGTGCGTTCATCCACGGGGAGAGGACTGGGGGTCGACATGCGGACGCCCGATCGCATGGTAGTCGATGCCGAGTTCGGCCATTGCGTCCGGCTCGTACAGGTTGCGTCCGTCGAAGATCACCGGCGCCTTCAGTTCGGCCTTCAGGCGCGTGAAATCCGGGCTCCTGAATTCCTTCCATTCGGTGACGATCACGAGCGCATCCGCGGCGGTCACGGCCGCGTCCTGGGTATCGACGAAGTGCAGGCGCGCAAGCGCGTCGGGAGCCTCACCGAGATCGAGCGCGAACACACGGCGCGCCTCGTCGATCGCGACCGGATCGTACGCGCGCACGGTCGCGCCACGCCCGAGCAGCGCGGCGATCAGCCGACGGCTCGGCGCCTCGCGCATGTCGTCCGTGTTCGGCTTGAACGCGAGGCCCCAGACCGCGAATTCGCGACCGTTCAGGTCTGCGCCGAAGCGCTGCTCGATCTTGCCGATCAGCACGTCCTTCTGTGCGGAGTTGGCCGCTTCGACGGCCTCCAGGATGCGCAGCGGCTGACCGTTTTCGCTCGCGGTGCGAATCAACGCCTGCACGTCCTTCGGGAAGCACGAGCCGCCGTAACCAACGCCCGCGTACAGGAAGTGATAGCCGATGCGCGGATCGGAACCGATCCCGCGGCGCACGGCTTCGATGTCGGCACCGACCTTGTCGGCGAGATTCGACATCTCGTTCATGAATGAAATGCGCGTCGCGAGCATCGCATTCGCCGCATATTTCGCGAATTCCGCCGAACGCACGTCCATGTAGATCGTGCGCTCGTGATTGCGGTTGAACGGCGCGTACAGCTTCTTCATCTTCTCGCGCGCCACCGTGCCCGTCTCGTCGTCGTCGACACCGATGATGATTCGGTCAGGGCGCATGAAGTCCTCGACTGCCGCGCCTTCCTTCAGGAATTCCGGATTCGACACGACCGAGAAACGGTGCGCGACGCTGCCCGCAAGGCCGCGCGCGCCGAGTGCCTCGTCGACCACCGCGCGCACGCGCTGCGCGGTGCCGACCGGCACCGTCGACTTGTCGACGATCACCTTGAAACCGGTCATGTACCGGCCGATGTTGCGCGCCGCCTCGAGCACGTATTGCAGGTCGGCCGAACCGTCCTCGTCGGGCGGTGTGCCGACCGCGATGAACTGGATCTCACCGTGGGCAACGCTCGCCTCGATGTCGGTCGAGAAGCGCAGACGTCCTGCCGCGCGGTTGCGCGCGATGATGTCCAGCAGGCCCGGTTCGTGAATCGGCATCCCGCCGTTGTTCAGGATCTCGATCTTGCGCGGATCGACATCCAGACAGAAGACGTCGTGGCCGATCTCGGCGAGGCAGGAGCCCGTGACGAGACCGACATAGCCAGTGCCGATGATGGTGATTTTCATAGAGGTTCCGGTACGTCCCGGTAAATGACAAACTTGGCCGCCGGAGCGGGCCCGGCGACAACCGCAGCGCTTGCGCGTCGAACGCCGGGATCAGCCCGGCATCGCAGGTTCGACGCGGCGCGGCGCATAGGTTTCCCAGCCGCTGCATCCGGGGCACTGCCAGTAGAAGAGCCGTGCCCGGAAACCGCAATTCTGGCACGTATAGCGTGGCAGATTCTTGGTGCGCTGCTTGATCAGCGCACGCATCATTTCAAGTTCCTTACGGCGCGGCTCGTCGGCGGCCGCGATCTGCGCATCGAGCAGGTGCAGCATGCCCGACAGGTTCGGCGACTTCTCCATCTGCGTACGCGCGAGTGTGTGCGCCGCTTCCTGGCCGCGCAACCCGGCGATGTGCTGATAAGCAATATCGAGCAGGTCGTTCGACGTATAACGATCGACGTAGCCCATCAGCAGCTCGGCACCCTCGACCGGCTTGCCGAGCGCGACGTAGGCCTTCATCAGCTTGTCGGCGACGAGCGGCAGATACGCCGGATTCTGCGCTTCGACACGCTTCCAGTGCTCGATCGCGGCCGCGTGATCGCCCGCCGCCTGCGCGGCGTCGCCGGACAGGATCGTCGCGCGGACGTTCTGCGGGTTCGCTGCAAGCGCGAGCTTCAATTGATCGGCCGCAGCCGCGGCGTTCTTGCGTTGCAGCGCCTCCTGCGCGAGTTCGCAATGGAACTGCGCGATTTCGGTGCCGAGCGGCTTGTCGCTCATCGATTCGATGCGTTTCGCGGTATCGATCGACTTGTTCCAGTCCTTCTCGATCTCGTAGATCGTCAGCAGCGCCCGCTGCGCGCCCAGCGCGTAATCGCCATCGGCGAGCCGGTGGAAGGTCTCCTCCGCACGATCGAGCAGGCCGGCCTTCAGGAAATCCTGGCCGAGCTCGTACAGCGCGTGGTCGCGCTCGTTCACCGGCAGGTCCGTGCGGCTCAGCAGGTTCTGATGCACGCGGATCGCACGGTCCGTTTCGCCACGCCGGCGAAACAGGTTGCCGAGCGCGAAGTGCAACTCGACCGTCTCGGGGTCGAGCTTCGCGACCTCGATGAACGCGTCGATCGCCTTGTCCGGTTGTTCGTTCAACAGAAAGTTCAGGCCGCGGAAATACGATCGCGGCAGGTTGGCGCTCTCCGACAGGAGGTTCTTCAGGTCATAGCGTGACGCCGCCCAGCCGAGCGCGAACGCCACCGGAATCGCGAGCAACCACCAAAAATCCAGATCCATGCGAAATATCGAAGCAGAGACGAAAACCGCGCCAGAGTCGCGCGGCGTCCGTGTTAAATGACGGGCGGCATCGGCGGCTGGTCGACGACGGCCGGGGTTTCGCGCGCCGTACGCAGATCGCGCTTCAGGCGCCCGTTCTCGAGGCGCATGCGGAAGATCGCCGGCAGCGCGGACAGCAGGCCGGCCAGCAGCCCCACGACGAAGAACGCGAGGCCGATCAGGATCAGCGGTGCTTGCCATGCGTAGCCGGCAACGAAATTCAGCGTCGCGGTTTGCGTATTGGCCAGCGCGAGCACCAGCAACAGCACGAACACCAATACCCGGATCAGCCAGACGATAAACTTCATGTAGCCCTCTCTTTGTTGAGGTTTGCCGTGGCGCGCGACTCCCCTTCGCGGCGCCGAATCGACCCGTATTGTAAAGGAAGCGTTTCCGCGTCACCGCACATCCTGCGGGTACACGTTGTCACGCGGCCGCCGGAAATGAAAAAAGCGCCCGCAAGGGGCGCTTTTTTCTTCAGCCTTCGCTGGACGGATTCCGGGCAAGCCGCACGACGCTCAACGCTCGTCGTCCGGATCATCAGCTTTCAGCGGCTCGCCGGCGCGGCCGTCGACGCGTTCACGCAATTCCTTGCCGGGCTTGAAGTGAGGCACGAACTTCTCGGGCACCTGCACTTTCTCCCCCGACTTCGGGTTGCGCCCAACGCGCGCCGGGCGACGGTTGAGGCCGAAGCTGCCGAAACCCCGAATTTCGATGCGATGCCCTTTCGACAAAGCGTCGGACATTGCATCGAGCATCGTTTTCACCGCGAAATCCGCATCCTTGAGGACAAGTTGCGGAAATCGCAGTGCCAGCTGCGCGACCAACTCGGATTTGGTCATACTTCAGCAGACCTCGTGAGGCTTACTGGTTCTGGCCGTCGAGCTTCGCCTTCAGCAGCGCGCCGAGGTTGGTCGTACCGGTCGCAGCAGCGCTGGTGTCCGACTGCAGGCCGCGGATCGCTTCCTGTTGTTCAGCCGAATCCTTCGCCTTGATCGACAGGTTGATGCCACGCGACTTGCGATCGATGTTGATCACCATCGCGTTGACCTTGTCGCCTTCCTTCAGCACGTTGCGTGCGTCTTCGACGCGATCCTGCGAGATTTCCGACGCGCGCAGGTAGCCTTCGATGTCGCCCGTCAGCGTAACGACCGCACCCTTCGCATCGACCGACTTCACCACGCCGTCGACGATCGAACCCTTGTCGTTCATTGCAACGTAGTTGCTGAACGGGTCGCCTTCGAGCTGCTTGATGCCGAGCGAAATACGCTCCTTCTCGACGTCGATACCGAGCACGATCGCTTCGACTTCGTCGCCCTTCTTGTACTTGCGAACGGCTTCTTCGCCGGCTTCGCTCCACGACAGGTCCGACAGGTGGACCAGGCCGTCGATGCCGCCCGGCAGACCGATGAACACGCCGAAGTCGGTGATCGACTTGATTGCGCCCGTGATCTTGTCGCCCTTCTTGAAGTTGCGGCTGAAGTCATCCCACGGATTCGGCTTGCACTGCTTCATGCCGAGGCTGATACGACGACGGTCTTCGTCGATCTCGAGGACCATGACTTCGACTTCGTCGCCCAGCTGGACAACCTTCGAAGGAGCAACGTTCTTGTTGGTCCAGTCCATTTCCGACACGTGGACGAGGCCTTCGATGCCCGATTCCACTTCGACGAATGCGCCGTAGTCGGTGATGTTCGTGACCTTGCCGAACAGGCGCGTGCCCGACGGGTAACGGCGCGAGATGCCTTCCCACGGATCGTCGCCCAGTTGCTTGATGCCCAGCGAGACGCGGTTCTTCTCTTGATCGAACTTGAGGATCTTCGCGGTGACTTCCTGGCCAACCGACAGAACTTCGCTCGGGTGACGCACACGACGCCACGCGATGTCGGTGATGTGCAGCAGGCCGTCGATGCCGCCGAGGTCGACGAACGCGCCGTAGTCGGTGATGTTCTTGACCACGCCGTTGACGATCGCGCCTTCCTTCAGCGTCTCGAGCAGCTTTGCGCGCTCTTCGCCTTGCGTTGCTTCGATCACTGCACGACGCGACAGCACGACGTTGTTACGCTTGCGATCGAGCTTGATCACGCGGAACTCGAGCGTCTTGCCTTCGTACGGGGTCGTGTCCTTGACCGGACGCGTGTCGACCAGCGAACCCGGCAGGAACGCGCGGATGCCGTTGACCATCACGGTCATGCCGCCCTTCACCTTGCCGGTGATCGTGCCAGTGACGAGTTCGTTGTTGTCGAGAGCCTTTTCCAGCGACAGCCACGATGCAAGGCGCTTCGCCTTGTCGCGCGACAGGATCGTGTCGCCGTAGCCGTTTTCGAGTGCGTCGATCGCGACGGACACGAAATCGCCCGACTGCACCTCAACCTCGCCCTGATCGTTCAGGAATTCCTCGATCGGAATGTAAGCCTCGGACTTCAGGCCTGCATTGACGACCACGAAGTTGTGGTCGACGCGCACGACTTCGGCGGAAATCACTTCGCCGGCGCGCATGTCTTGGCGGGTCAGCGACTCTTCGAACAGAGCCGCGAAAGATTCAGTATTCGGGTTGGAGGTTTGCAGGTCGGACATAAAAATCTGATTGTGCATGGATCGCTGTGCCACGCCGGCCGGAATGGCAGGCTGAAAGGGCCAGATCGAAGCCACACGGGGTTAAGGGTTCGAAACACGCTCCGCGCTTCTCGCGCAAAGCACCTACTGCTGCCCGCCTTCTCAGGCGGGCTGACCGAGCGTTCGGTACCACTGCAGCACCTGGTCGACTGCTTCATCAACCGAAAGCGCCGACGTATCGAGCAGCTTGGCATCTGCCGCAGGCTTCAGCGGCGCGGCTGCGCGATTGCTGTCGCGCGCGTCACGTTCACGAAGATCCCGGAGCAAGTTATCAATATTAGCAGAAAAACCTTTTTGCATCAATTGCTTATGCCGCCTGGTCGCGCGAGCCTCGGCACTGGCCGTCAGGAACACCTTCAGCACGGCGTCCGGGAAGATCACAGTGCCCATGTCGCGGCCGTCGGCAACGAGGCCCGGCGTCTTGCGGAACGCGCGCTGGCGCGCGACGAGCGCGGTACGCACCGGCCCGTGCACGGCAATGGCCGACGCGCGGTTGCCGACCGCTTCGGCGCGGATGTCGTTCGACACGTCGACGCCGTCGAGCTGCGCGCAGCCCTCGCGGAACGTGATGTGAAGATCGTCGATCAGCTTCACGAGCGCGTCGACATCCTCCGCCGCGATGCCGTAGCGCACGCTCGCGAGCGCGGCGAGCCGGTACAGCGCGCCGCTGTCGAGCAGGTGAAAGCCGAGATGCGCGGCGACGAGCGCCGCGACGGTCCCCTTGCCGGAAGCGGTCGGACCGTCGATCGTGATGACGGGGGTCGGGTGAAAGGGTCGGGTCGATTTCATCGGAACTGTCGGGTCAGGCTTTGGCGAGCGCGGCAAAGCGGTCGAAATAGTCGGGGAACGTCTTGCCGACGCACTTCGGATCGTTGATCCGCACGGGCACGCCGCCCAGGCTGACGAGCGAGAAGCACATCGCCATCCGGTGATCGTCGTACGTGTCGATCGCTGCATTCGGCGTGAGCCGTTGCGGCGGCGTAACGACCAGATAGTCCGGGCCTTCCTCGACGATCGCGCCGACCTTGCGCAGTTCGGTCGCCATCGCGGCGATGCGGTCGGTTTCCTTCACGCGCCAGCTCGCGATGTTGCGCAGCGTGCTCGTGCCGCTCGCGAACAGCGCCGCGACCGCGATGGTCATCGCCGCGTCGGGAATCAGGTTGAAGTCCATGTCGATCGGCTCGAGCTTGCCATGGTCATGGCCGATGCCGCGCACCTCGATCCAGTCGTCGCCCATCGATACGTTCGCGCCCATCTGCATCAGCGCGTTCGCGAAGCCGACGTCGCCCTGGATGCTCGCGCGCCCCACGCCCTCGACGCGCAGCGGGCCGCCGCCGAGCGCGCCGGCCGCGAGGAAGTACGAGGCCGACGATGCATCGCCCTCGACCATGATGCGCCCCGGCGAACGGTAGCGGACGCCGGCCGGCACGACGAAACGCTGCCAGCCGTCGCGCTCGACGGTCACGCCGAAGCGCGCCATCAGCCGGATCGTGATGTCGATGTACGGCTTCGAGATCAATTCGCCGTCGACTTCGACGACGATCCTGCCGTCCTTCGCCTTCACGAGCGGCAGCGTCATCAGCAGCGCGGTGAGGAACTGGCTCGACACGTCGCCGCGCACGCGGATCGGCGCGTCGACCGTGATCGCGGCAGGCTTGATCCGCAGCGGCGGAAAGCCTTCGTTTTGCTCGTAGTCGATCTGCGCGCCGATCTGCCGCAGGCCGTCGACGAGGTCGCCGATCGGCCGCTCGTGCATGCGCGGCACGCCGTGCACGCGATAGTCGCCGCCGTTGACTGCGAGCGCCGCCGTCAACGGTCGCACTGCGGTGCCCGCGTTGCCGAGGAACAGATCGGCGGTCTTCGCGGTGAACGCGCCGCGCGTGCCGGTGACGACACAGGTGTCGCCCTCGCGCGCGAGCTTCACACCAAGCTTGCCGAGCGCGTCGAGCATCACGCGCGTGTCGTCGGAATCCAGCAGGTTGGTGATCGTCGTATCGCCTTCAGCAAGCGCCGCGAGCAGCAGCACGCGGTTCGAGATGCTTTTCGAGCCGGGCAGGCGCACGGTACCCGACGCGCTGGAATATGGGCCGAGATCGAGATAGTCCATGGGAATCGTCCTGTTTCCTGTTATTTCTTGACCGGTTCGGCAGCGGGCTGCGCGCCACGTTCCTGCCAGGCCTTGCGTGCAGCGCGCGAGCGAGTGAACACGGCTTCGAGCGCCGCGCCATCGCCGGCGTCGATCGCCGCACGCAGCCGGGCGAGCACGCGCGTGTAGCCGTCGAGTTCATCGAGCAGCGCCGCGCGGTTCGCGACACACACGTCGCGCCACATTTCCGGGCTCGACGCCGCGATCCGCGTGAAGTCGCGGAAGCCGCCCGCCGCGTACGAGAATTTCAGTTCGGCATCCGTCTCGCCGAGAATTTGCTCTACGAGCGCGAACGACAGCACGTGCGGCAGATGACTGATCGACGCGAACACGCGATCGTGCTGCGCCGTGCTCATGGTGCGCACGTCGGCGCCGGTCGCCCGCCACATCGCGTCGATCCGCGCGACCGCTTCGGGCGCGTTCTCCGGCAACGGACACAGCACGACGTTGCGACCGACGTACAGATCCGGCAGCGCGGCCTCGACGCCGCTCGATTCGCGCCCGGCGATCGGATGGCCCGGCACGAATTGCGCAATCCGCGCACCGAGCGCATCGCGTGCCGCCGTAACGACGTCGGACTTGGTACTGCCAGCGTCGGTGACGATCGTCGCAGCGTCAAGCCACGGCGCGATGCGCGCGAGCAACGGGCCCGTTTGCGCGACGGGCGCAGCCAGCAATACGAGATCGGCGCCGGCAAGTGCGTCGCGCAGTTGCGCATCGTCGTCGAGCGCCACCGCGCGATCGATCACGCCGAGCGCGAGCGCGCGATCGACCGTTGCACGCGAACGACCGACGCCGACGACTTCGCCCGCGCCACCCGGTGTGCGCTCGCGCAACGCGCGCGCCAGCGATCCGCCGATCAGGCCGACGCCGAAGATGACAAGTTTGTTGAATGCAAAGCCTGACACGACAAGAGCCAAGTGACGCGCGCGGAACGACGCCCCGCGCACGGAAGTCCAGATTCCGGGCAACGGGCCCGCACCCGGCGCGACCTGCACCGGATACCGCCCGAACCCGCCTTGGGCAGCGCCGCCCGGCCTGCCCCGCCCGCTTCGCCGCGCCGCCTGCTGGTGCAGGCGACGGGCCGCTACGCGTCAGCGCGCGCGCGGATACGAACCGAGTATCTTCAGGAACGCGGCCTTCTGGCCGAGCTCCGCGAGCGCGGCGGCCACGGCTGGCTCGTCCCGGTGCCCTTCGATGTCGATGTAGAAGTAATACTCCCACGTGCCGACCCGCGCGGGGCGCGACTCGAAGCGCGTCATCGACACACCGTGCCTCGCGAGCGGTTCGAGCAGCTTGAACACCGCGCCCGGCTCGTTCTTCACCGACACGATCAGCGACGTCTGGTCGTGACCGCTCTGCCCGGCCGGCTGCTTGCCGACGATCACAAAGCGGGTGCGATTGTGCGGATCGTCCTGAATCAGCGAGAACGCGATCTGCAGGCCGTAGTGCGCGGCTGCGCGGTCGCCTGCGATCGCCGCGACGCTCGGATCCGCCGCCGCGAGACGCGCGGCCTCCGCATTGCTCGACACCGCTTGCCGCTCGAGCTGCGGCGCGTTCGCGGCAAGCCACTGCTGGCATTGCGCGAGCGCCTGCGCATGCGCGCAGACGCGCGTCACGCCGTCGAGCGTGCCGCTCTGCGTGAGCAGGTTGTGATGGATCGGCAGCGCGAGTTCACCGCTGATCAGCAACTGCGTCTGCAGCAGCAGGTCGAGCGTGCGCGACACCGCACCTTCGGTCGAGTTCTCGACCGGCGCGATGCCGAATGCGGACGCGCCTGCCTCGACCGAGCGGAATACCTCATCGATCGACGGACACGGCAGCCCTTCGATCGACTGGCCGAAGTACTCGAACATCGCCTGTTCGCTGTACGTGCCGACCGGCCCGAGGAACGCGACGTGGATCGTCTGTTCGAGCGCGCGGCTCGCGGCCATGATCTCGCGCCAGATGGCGCTAATGTGCTCGCTCGCGAGCGGTCCCGCGCTCATGTCCTGCAGGCGCGCGATCACCTGCAGCTCGCGCTCCGGCCGGAACACCGGCGCGTTGAAATGCTTCTTGACCTCGCCCACCTCGAGCGCCACCGCGGCGCGCTGGTTGAGGAGCGCGATCAGCTGCGCGTCGATCGCGTCGATGCGGTCGCGCAGCGGTTTCAGGCGGGAATTCAGTTCGTCGTCCATGCGTAGTTGCCGTGCTGTTTGAACAGCGCGCGCTCAGGCGCCGCGCTGTTCGAAGTCCTTCATGTACTCGACGAGCGCTTTCACGCCCTCGAGCGGCACCGCGTTGTAGATCGACGCCCGCATGCCGCCGACGGACTTGTGGCCCTTCAGCTGCAGCAGCCCGCGCGCCTTTGCGCCGGCAAGGAAGTCTTCGTTGCGCGTTTCGTCGGCCAGGAAAAAGGGCACGTTCATACGCGACCGCACCGCCGGCTCGACCTTGTTCAGATAGAAACTGCTCGCATCGATCGTGTCGTAGAGCAGCTTCGCCTTCTCGATATTGCGCGCCTCGATCGCCTCGAGGCCGCCCTGCCGCCTCAGCCACTGGAACACGAGGCCCGCGATGTAGATCGCATAAGTAGGCGGCGTGTTGTACAGCGAGTTGTTCGCGGCGACGGTCTTCCATTCGAATGCGGACGGACAGATCGACAGCGCGCGATCGAGCAGATCCTCTCGCACGATCACGACGGTCACGCCGGCCATCCCGATGTTCTTCTGCGCGCCGCCGAACAACACGCCGTACTTCGCGACGTCCATCGGACGCGACAAAATGTGTGACGACACGTCCGCGACGAGCGGCACGTCGCCGAGGTCGGGAATCTCGAACGTCTCGACGCCGTCGATCGTCTCGTTCGTGCACAGATGCACGTAGGCCGGATCGTCCGACAGCTGCCATTCGGCGCGGGCGGGCGCGCGCGTGAAACCGTCGGCCGTCTTGCCGGATGCGGCCAGATGCGGCGTGCCGTATTTCTTCGCTTCGTTGAACGACTTCTGCGACCACGAACCCGTCACGACGAAGTCGGCGGTCTTGCGCGAACCAAGCAGGTTCATCGGCACGATCGCGTTCTCGGCAATGCCGCCGCCCTGCAGGAACAGGATCCGGTGGCTGGCCGGCACATCGAGCAGCTCGCGCAGGTCGGTCAGCGCTGCCTCGTGGATCGACATGAATTCCTTGCCGCGATGGCTCATCTCCATCACGCTCATGCCGCTGCCGTGCCAGTCGAGCATTTCGTCGGCGGCCTGCCGCAGCACTTCCTCGGGGAGCGCCGCAGGACCGGCGGAGAAATTAAAGACGCGCATCGTGAAAACCTCGGGAGGGACGCGACCGGCTTGCCGCCGGCAGAAAGAACCGCGCCAGAAAAGGAATGGCCGCTTGCGCTCGCGCGCAAACGGCCATTATCGCACTGTCATCAGGCTCCCGCCAAACCCGGCCGAACGGCCGGGCGGCGTGCCCGGACGGCTTACTTGCCCGGCTTGACTGCAGCGACTTCCTTGTCAGCCTGCGTACGCGTTGCCTGGATCGCTTGCGGCATGTACTTCTGCATCAGGCCGTTGACCACGTCGCGACCGACCTGATCCTGAACCTGGATGAACTTGCGGCCCGTCGGGCTCTTGTAGAACGTCGTCAGATCCTTGATCTCCGACGTGCTGTAGTACTTCGCGTAAGCGTCGTACTGAGCCGACATCGCGTCGTTCTGGAACTGCTGCGTGCCGAACACCTTGCCCGCACCGTCAACCAGCTTCGGCACCGCGTTCTTCTGCAGCGTCGGCACGGCGGCTTGCTTTTGCTTGTCGTTCAGCGTCTTGTTTTCCGACAGCGCGTCCGACAGGATCGCCGGCACGAGTTGCTTTGCCTGCATCTCGGCGCTGTTGCCGATTGCCGACACGAGCTTCGGCGCGTCGATCGCGTCGAGCAGATCCTTGATCGCCGCCTTCTTGTCGGCGTCGATCGGCGCAGCTGCCGCGGTCGCAGCCGGTGCGGAATTCGACAGCGCTTGCGCCATCGCGAACGTCGGCACCAGTGCAGCCAGCAGAACCAGTTGCTTGAATTGCTTTTGCATCATCACTCCCTTTTGGAAATATGAATGGTTGCTCGCCGGCCGCGGCGCTTCACGCCCGCGGCGGCCAGAGTCTCATCCGTTCTTCAGGCTTCGCCGTCCGACGCCTCGTCGGCCTCGCCATCGCCCTCTTCGGCCTCCGCGATCTGCTGCAGGCCAGAAAGCTTGGTACCCTCATCGAGACTGATGAGTGTAACACCTTGCGTGGCACGCCCCATCTCGCGAATCTCGGATACGCGGGTGCGAATCAACACGCCGGCCGTCGTAATCAGCATGATCTGATCTTCGGCGTCGACGAGCGTCGCGGCCACGACCTTGCCGTTGCGCTCGGACGTCTGGATCGCGATCATACCCTTCGTACCGCGGCCGTGGCGCGTGTACTCGGTGATCGGCGTGCGCTTGCCGTAGCCGTTCTCGGTTGCGGTGAGCACGGTCTGCTCCTCGCTGCCCGCGACCAGCATCGCGATGACCTGCTGCCCGTCCTCGAGCTGCATGCCGCGCACACCGCGCGCTTCGCGACCCATCGGACGCACGTCGTTCTCGTCGAAGCGAACGGCCTTGCCGGCGTCGGAGAACAGCATCACGTCGTGCGCACCGTCGGTGATCGATGCACCGATCAGGAAGTCGCCGTCGTCGAGGCCGACCGCGATGATGCCCTTCTTCATCGGGCGGCTGAATGCTTCGAGCGGCGTCTTCTTCACGGTGCCGAGCGACGTCGCCATGAAGATGAACTTGTCGGCCGAGAACTCCTTGACCGGCAGCACGACGTTGATCTTCTCGCCTTCCTGCAGCGGGAACATGTTGACGATCGGACGGCCGCGCGAGTTGCGCGAGCCCTGCGGCACTTCATAGACCTTGACCCAGTACACGCGGCCGCGGTTCGAGAAGCACAGGATGTAGTCGTGGGTGTTCGCGATGAACAGCGTCTCGATCCAGTCGTCTTCCTTCATCTGCGTCGCCTGCTTGCCGCGGCCGCCGCGCTTCTGCGCGCGATACTCGGACAGCGGCTGCGACTTCACGTAGCCCGCGTGCGACATCGTGACGACCATGTCCTGCGGCGTGATCAGGTCTTCGGTATTCAGTTCGGTCGCGTTCAGCTCGATCTTCGAGCGGCGTGCGTCGCCGAATTCGGCCTTCACCGCCGTCAGCTCCTCGCCGATCATCGTCGTGATCCGCTCGGGGCGCGCGAGGATGTCCAGCAGGTCGGCGATCTGCGCCATCACTTCGCGGTACTCGCCGATGATCTTGTCCTGCTCGAGACCGGTCAGGCGCTGCAGACGCATCTGCAGGATTTCCTGCGCCTGCGTGTCGGACAGACGGTACAGCCCGTCGGCCTGCATCCCGAACGCCGGGTTCAGGCCTTCCGGACGGTACGCGGAGCGGCCGCCCGCCGACGCGTTCTCGGCCTCGGCGCGCGTCAGCATATCGCGCACGAGCGACGAATCCCACGGCTTCGCCATCAACTCCTGCTTCGCGATCGGCGGCGTCGGCGCTGCCTTGATGATCGCGATGAACTCGTCGATGTTCGCGAGCGCGACCGCGAGACCTTCGAGCACGTGGCCGCGTTCGCGGGCCTTGCGCAGTTCGTAGATCGTGCGGCGCGTCAGCACTTCGCGTCGATGCGACAGGAAGCACTGCAGGATTTCCTTCAGGTTCAGCAGCTTCGGCTGGCCATCGACGAGCGCGACCATGTTCATGCCGAACGTGTCCTGGAGCTGCGTCGCCTTGTACAGGTTGTTCAGCACCACTTCCGGCACTTCGCCGCGCTTCAGCTCGATCACGACACGCATGCCGCTCTTGTCGGACTCGTCGCGGATGTCGGAGATGCCTTCGAGCTTCTTCTCGTTGACGAGCTCGGCGATACGCTCGAGCAGCGAGCGCTTGTTCACCTGGTACGGCAGCTCGTCGACGATGATCGCCATCCGCTGACCGCGGTCGATCTCCTCGAAGTGCGTGGCCGCGCGCATCACGACGCGGCCGCGCCCGGTGCGATAGCCGTCGCGCACGCCGGCGACACCGTAGATGATGCCGGCCGTCGGGAAGTCCGGCGCCGGGATGATCTCGATCAGCTCGTCGATCGTCGCTTCCGGGTTGTTCAGCAGGTGCTGGCACGCGTCGACGACTTCGTTCAGGTTGTGCGGCGGGATATTGGTCGCCATGCCGACCGCGATACCCGACGAGCCGTTGATCAGCAGGTTCGGGATGCGCGACGGCAGGACCGACGGCTGCATCTCGTTGCCGTCGTAGTTCGGCTCGAAGTCGACCGTTTCCTTGTCGATGTCGGCGAGCAACTCGTGACCGATCTTCGCCATGCGAATTTCGGTGTAACGCATCGCCGCGGCATTGTCACCGTCGATCGAGCCGAAGTTGCCCTGTCCGTCGATCAGCATGTAGCGCAGCGAGAAGTCCTGCGCCATCCGCACGATCGTGTCGTACACCGCGGTATCGCCGTGAGGGTGATACTTACCGATCACGTCACCGACGATACGCGCCGATTTCTTGTACGCGCGGTTCCAGTCGTTGTTCAGTTCGTGCATCGCGAACAATACGCGCCGGTGCACGGGCTTCAGGCCATCGCGGACATCCGGAAGGGCACGTCCGACGATCACGCTCATCGCGTAATCGAGATACGAACGGCGCATTTCCTCCTCTAGGGAGGTGGGCAGGGTCTCTTTGGCGAATTGATCCATGTATCCGTATCGTTTCGGAGCGAAGACGGCGAACGCCTTTCGCGTGGGCGCTGCATGCGCAACGCAACGCGAGATTCTAACATGCACGCATCAGCCGCCAATTCGCCACCCCCTCTATATGTAAACAGCAAAAATCACGGCCCATGGCAAAGGCGTCCCGGACCGGCCATGATCGCGCCCCATTCAGGAAGCCCAGGGCGCTCGGACCCTTGTCACGCATGCGCGTAAACCCTTGCGGCCTTTCATGCAATTTCGCGGACACACTCTTGACAATCTCTGAAAGTTACGGCAGGCAGGTGTTGCGCATGCACCACAAAGTTGAAGCGATCTTGGGGTGGGGAGGATTTTTTTTCGTAGGAAGGGAACGATATGGCAAAATGCCAACGCACTGAAAGTTAGACGCTGCTCGAAGTCTACACAGAGCGGTGCCGCGTTTTTTGTGCCGCACCAATGTTATACTTCGAGCAATGTATGACTTGTCACCGTCAACAGGCTCGCAGTAAACCTGCGGTAATCTCAATTTCGAGAGGAGAAATATGAATAAACTTTCAAAGCTCGCGTTCATTGCAGCTACCGCAGTTATGGCTGCATCCGCTTCGGCACAGTCGGTGCCGGCGTCGCGTCAAGCCGTCAACGACAACTGGGTGAACGGCACGGGCGAATGGGTGTGGATGAACGGCACGAACGAGCTCTGCTGGCGTGACGCGTTCTGGACGCCGGCCACCGCCAACGCGAAGTGCGATGGCGCACTGGTCGCCCAGGCACCGCAGCCGCCGGTCGCTCCGGTTGCTCCGGCCATCACGAGCCAGAAGATCACGTACCAAGCCGACGCACTGTTCGACTTCGACAAGGCAACGCTCAAGCCGCTGGGCAAGCAAAAGCTGGACGAACTGGCTTCGAAGATCCAGGGCATGAACACGGAAGTGGTCGTCGCTACGGGCTACACGGACCGCATCGGTTCGGACAAGTACAACGACCGCCTGTCGCTGCGCCGCGCACAAGCTGTCAAGTCGTACCTGGTCAGCAAGGGTGTCCCGGCCAACAAGATCTACACGGAAGGCAAGGGCAAGCGCAACCCGGTCACGACCGGCTGCAACCAGAAGAACCGCAAGCAACTGATCGCCTGCCTCGCACCGGACCGCCGCGTGGAAGTCGAAGTGGTCGGTACGCAAGAAGTTCAGAAGACGACCGTTCCGGCGCAGTAAGCCGCGGTTTTCGACTGCTTCAAAGCCCCGCTCCGGCGGGGCTTTTTCTTTGACGCCCGTCCAGGCGCTCGCTGGCCTCGTTGTGCGCCCCCCTTATATACTCGGGGCTGACGTACCGACGCACCGCCCTCCTTCCGTAGCCCGTTTGCCGACATGACCAACGCCGATCCGCACGAACTCCAGAAATTCAGCGACCTCGCCCATCGGTGGTGGGACCCGAATGCCGAATTCAAGCCCTTGCACGACCTGAATCCGGTCCGGCTCGGCTGGATCGATTCGCATGCGCACCTCGCCGGCAAGCGCGCACTCGATATCGGCTGCGGCGGCGGCATCCTGTCCGAATCAATGGCCGGGCTCGGCGCCCAGGTGAAAGGCATCGACCTGTCGACCGAAGCGCTCGGCGTCGCCGACCTGCACAGCCTCGAAAGCGGCATCACGGTCGACTACGAGGCGATCGCCGCCGAAGCGATCGCCGAACGCGAGCCGGGCACTTACGACGTCGTCACCTGCATGGAGATGCTCGAGCACGTGCCTTCGCCGGCCGGCGTCGTCGCCGCGTGCGCGACGCTCGTGAAGCCGGGCGGCTGGGTGTTCTTCTCCACGCTGAACCGCAACCTGAAGTCCTACCTGTTCGCGGTAATCGGCGCTGAGTACATCGCGCAGATGCTGCCGAAGGGCACCCACGACTACGCGCGCTTCATCCGCCCATCGGAACTGGCGAGCTTCGTGCGCGGGACCGATCTGCACATCGTGGAGATCAAGGGTATTACCTATCACCCGATCGGCAAGCGCTTCGCGCTGTCGAACGACACCGACATCAACTATCTCGTCGCGTGCCGCCGAGGCGCGTGACCCTCCGACCGGCATGACGATTCCCCTTTCGACCGAGCGGCCCGCATTCGACGCGCCGCGCCTGCTGCACTGCGATGCCGTGCTGTTCGACCTCGACGGCACGCTCGCCGACACGGCGCCCGATCTCGCCGCTGCAGTCCACAAGATGCAGCGCGTGCGCGGCCTGCCCGAAACGTCGCTCGACGTGCTGCGGCCGCTGGCATCGGCCGGTGCGCGGGGCCTGCTCGGCGGCGCATTCGGAATCGATCCGCATTCGCCCGGCTACGATGCGATGCGCGACGAGTTCCTGACCAATTACGCGACCGACATCTGCGTGCACACAGTGCTGTTCCCCGGCATCGGCGACGTGCTCGACGAACTCGATGGACGCGGCGTGCGCTGGGGCATCGTCACGAACAAGGCGATGCGTCTCACCGCGCCGCTCGCCGACCTGCTCGGCCTCGCGCCGCGCGCGGCCTGCATCGTCGGGGGCGACACAACGCCGCACTCGAAACCGCATCCGGCCCCGCTGTTGCATGCGGCGGAACAAATGACGCTCGCGCCGGAGCGCATCGTCTACGTCGGCGACGATCTTCGCGACATCCAG
The DNA here is from genome assembly GCF_003853825.1 of Burkholderia sp. Bp9012. NCBI lineage: Bacteria > Pseudomonadati > Pseudomonadota > Betaproteobacteria > Burkholderiales > Burkholderiaceae > Burkholderia > Burkholderia sp. Bp9012. Next base: position 231,227 of record NZ_QTQA01000006.1, read on the forward strand.
GCCGGCAGCGCGGCGGGGATGGCAACGGTCGCGGCCGCGTACGGCTACTGCGGTGACGGCGTCGCGCCGGCTGACTGGCAGGCGCAGCATCTCGTCGGCACGACGCAGGAACTGCGCGAACTGCTGCGCCATGTTGGGCTATAATGATGGATCTTATCCGCGGGGGCGACCTGGTTTCGACAGGGGTTGTGAAGCGGCTAGGGCATGTCGAGGACCCGTCACCTCGTTAATCAATGGGAAAATCGTAACTGCAAACGACGATACGTTCGCACTGGCAGCCTAACGGCCGCCGTCCTCTGCCTAGTTCACTGACGGGCTAGTGTCGCAAGACCGGTAGCAATACCGCCAGAGGTCATTTACGTCAGTTAAGCCCTGTCGGCGTCGCGACGCCAGGGTCGAAAATCTAGCGAATCGCCGTAGTGCAGCGTGTTCGTCCGCGTCGCTGCGGTTAAATCAAATGACTGAACTAAACATGTAGAACTAGTCGTGGAGCGCTTCTGGACGCGGGTTCGATTCCCGCCGCCTCCACCAAATTTCGCGCTTGACGCACGAACCCCGCACGACGCGAGTCTGCGGGGTTTTTTGTTGCCGGGGAAGCCGAACGTCCCGCGCCTTCCGAAAAAGCGCCCAGCCCCGGACGGGCCGGGCGGAATGCCGCCAGCATTCCGACGGCAGGAGGTGACGGATGTTCGGCGTCGCCCGCACGGTGATCGACCGCGGCGGACGACACCCTGCCCGGCACGCGACGCGTCATCGCACGCGCAGCACGGCCTCACCGGGCGATGTGCAGCTTAGCTGCCGCGATACAGCGACTTCATTTCTTCTGCACTGGCCGGACGCACGCCGATCGCACGCGAACCCGCTGCCGATGCGCCTTGCACCTGCGCGCCATAACCGCTGGCGTCGGCGCCTTGCGCCTGGGCGAGCGCGCTGCGCTGTTGCTCTGCGACACGCGCCGTGGCGGCCTGGATCGCTTCCGGATAATGCGGATCTTCGCCGCGGGCGGTGTTGTAACCGGCCTGCTGGAGCTGAACCAGTTCGGCACGAACCTGTGCGCGGGTGAGTGCCGAGCCGGACTGCGCGAACGACACGACCGGGGCAACGAGAGCAGCAGCAACGACAACGGCTTGAACGAGCGACTTCATGATGACCTACCTCCAGATTTGTCTGATTTCGCGGTGAACACCCGTTCATCGCTGACAAACCGAAGTTTATGTAGGCGCGTGCTTAAGAATAAGGCAGGTTTCAGGAAGACATCCTTCCCGAAACAAGGGTTAACCCTAGGATGGTATGGATCCGGTCCAGCCCCGCACGATCACACTATGCGAGGCCGAACCACAAAGCATAAGCCCCGCCGGGCAGCACACCCTGCGGGGCTCCAAAGGAACCGCGCGGCATCGGCGCGGTTCGGACAAACGATCGCGGCGTCGACAACCCGGCGCGTCAGCGCCTGCTTATTGTGTGTCCATCGGACACTTCAGGTTGCAGCCGTTCGGGTCCCCCAAATCGCCCTTGCGGCGCAATGCCGACTTCTTGCCGTTCTGGTATTTCTGCGACGGCGCCGACGCCGCGAACGGCATCTGCGGATGCTCGTTCAGGCGGAACTGGTCGCTCAGGATCCCGCCGGGCAGGCCGGGTGAATTCTGCGCGAGCGCCAACGGCGAAACGGCAACAAGAAGCCCTGCGGTCAACGCTGCCGCGGAGAAAGGAACGGATAGTTTCATGGCGGGATGACGCCTGAACGGCGTGCTTGTTGGAACGTTGATCAAGCGGCAAGCGTAGCGCAAATCCCTCGCTGCTGCAGCGCGGTTCGCGCGCGTCCCCGTTACCGTACATTGCCGTCCGGCATACCGCTCCCGACGATACCGGCGAATCCGTCCGCGATGCCGGTCAGCGTCCCGCACGCGGCCGGATCGTAGCCGTCGAGATGCGCGACGCGGTCGACGAAGCGCGCATCGCGCAGCAAGGCGAGCACGCCGGCGAGCGGTCGCGAGTCGAGCTGCGCGCGTTCGCACGCAAAGTAATAGTCCTCGTCGACGACCGGGATGAAATCGAGCCCGAAGTGATGGGCGGCCGGCTCGACGCCGAAGCCGAGATCGGCCATCCCGCTCGCGACGAACGCGGCGATCGCCGAGTGCGTGAGTTCGGCCGACGCATAGCCGTCGATACGCTCGGGATCGATGCCGATCGCGCGCAATGCAAGATCGAGCAGCATGCGCGTGCCTGACCCCGGCTGCCGGTTGACGAAACGGATGTCGTTGCGGGCGAGATCGGCGAGCCCGCTGACCTGCTTCGGGTTGCCGCGCGGCACGAACAGCCCCTGCTGGCGACGCGTCAGATGAATCAGCACGTGACGGGTGTCGTCGAGCCACGGCCGGTAGATCTGTGCGCACTGTTCGCGAAACGCGCCGCGTGGCAGATGAAAACCGGCCAGCTCGCATTCACCGCGCGCGAGCGCCTGCACGGCCTCGACGCTCTCGCGATACTTGATGTCGACGGCTGCCTGCGCGTCGACAAGCGCGGAGACGAGCGTCGCAACCGCGTAGCCGTGCGATGCATGGATGCGCACGGCGCCGTCGCGCTGCGCGAGGCGCCGGTTCAGGTCGCTCGCCACCTCGGCTGCCAGCGCGCGCAGGTTCCCATCGAGACGGTTTCGCGCGAGTCGCTGCGCGTCGACGACCGCCTGCCCCAGCTCCGACAGCGTCGATCCCTTGCCGCGTGCCGTCTCGATCAACTCGCCGCCGACGCACGCCTCAAGCGTCCGCAGCATGCCCCACGCGTGCCGATACGACAGACCTTTCGCCTGCGCGGCCTGCGCGATGCTGCCCGTATCGGCCACGAGCTCCAGCAACGGGGCGACGTCCGACAGGCTCGCCGTCCGGCCCTCCGTGTCGCGTACGGTCAGATACGCGTCGCATTCGATTCGAATCAATTATGTACTCCGATTTCCTATTGCGACTGCGAAATCTTCCGCTTATCGTTGCTTAAAATCAATCAGGACGAAGTCCCGATGTGCACTATATGAATTGACGGCACATATGAGACTTTGGAGGAGCATAACCGATGTCCCCGAATTCCCCTGCGCCCGACGCGCTCGTCGAGCGCCACGCGCGTGCCGGCCGCTCGCTCGTCGCGATCCTGCATGCGATCCAGGACGATGCAGGCTACGTGCCGGCAGGCTGCGTCGCGCCGCTCGCGAAGGCGCTGAACCTGTCGCGCGCCGAAGTGCACGGCGTGCTCACCTACTATCACCACTTCCGCACCGCGCCGCCCGCGCGCGTGACGATCCAGATGTGCCGCGCCGAGGCGTGCCGCAGCATGGGCTGCGAAGCGCTGGCCGCGCACGCGGAAGCGCGCACGGGTTGTCGATTCGACGCGGCGCACGGCGATGGCGCCGACGCGCACGCGCCGGACGACATCGCGCTCGAATCGGTCTACTGCCTCGGGCTGTGTGCGCAATCGCCGTCGATGACGGTCAACGGCGTGTTGCACGCAAAGGTCACGCCGGAGAAGTTCGACGCCCTGCTCGCCGACGCGACCGCGCACACTTCGGAGGCAGCATGACGACCCGCATCTACGTTCCGCGCGACTCGTCAGCGCTGGCGCTCGGCGCCGACGCGCTCGCCGCCGCGATCGTTGCGGAAGCCGAGCGGCGCGGCGTCGCGATCGAACTGATCCGCAACGGCTCGCGTGGGCTGCTGTGGCTCGAGCCGCTCGTCGAGGTCGGCACGGCCGCCGGTCGCGTCGGCTACGCGAACCTGTCAGCCGCGGACGTGCCCGCCCTGTTCGACGCGAACTGGCTCGACGGCGGCGCGCATCCGAGCGGCGTCGGCGTAGTCGACGCCCTGCCCTATCTCGCGCGCCAGCAGCGCCTCACGTTCGCGCGCATCGGCCTGACCGATCCACTGTCGATCGACGATTACTTGAAGCACGACGGCCTCGCCGGCCTGAAGAACGCGCTCGCGCTCGACGGCGGCGCCGCGTGCGAATTGCTGATCGAATCGGGGCTGCGCGGCCGCGGCGGCGCTGCCTTCCCGGCCGGCATCAAGTGGCGCACCGTCCGGCAGGCCAGCGCGACGCAAAAATACATCGTCTGCAACGCGGACGAAGGCGATTCGGGCACGTTCTCCGATCGCCTGATCATGGAAAGCGATCCGTACTGCCTGATCGAAGGGATGATCATCGCGGGCATCGCGACGGGCGCGACGCTCGGCTACATCTACGTGCGCAGTGAATACCCGCACGCGATCGCGGCACTGGAAACCGCGATCGAGCGCGCCCGTGAAGCCGGCTGGCTCGGCGAACGCGTGCTCGGCTCCGCGCATGCGTTCGACCTGCACGTCGCGAAGGGTGCGGGCTCCTACGTGTGCGGCGAGGAAACGGCGCTGCTCGAATCGCTCGAAGGCAAGCGCGGCGTCGTGCGCGCGAAGCCGCCGCTGCCCGCGCTCGCCGGCCTGTTCGGCCAGCCGACCGTGATCAACAACGTGATCACGCTCGCGACCGCGCCGGTGATCTTCGCGCGCGGCGCCGCGTTCTATCGCGACTACGGGATGGGTCGCTCGCGCGGCACGCTGCCGTTCCAGCTCGCGGGCAACATCCGCTACGGCGGGCTCGTGGAGCTCGCGTTCGGCGTCACGCTGCGCGAGCTGCTGTTCGACTACGGCGGCGGCACGGCAAGCGGCCGGCCCGCGCGCGCCGCCCAGGTCGGCGGCCCGCTCGGCACCTATCTGCCCGATCACCAGTGGGACGTGCCACTCGACTACGAGGCGTACACGGCAATCGGCGCGGTCGTTGGCCACGGCGGCATCGTGCTGCACGACGACACGTCGAATCTCGCGGAGCTCGCCGAATACGCGATGAAGTTCTGCGCGATCGAATCGTGCGGCAAGTGCACGCCGTGCCGGATCGGATCGACGCGCGGCGTCGAGACGATCGCACGCATTCGCCAGGGCGATAAGTCGGAGCGACAGGTCACGCTGCTGCGCGACCTGTGCGACACGATGCTCGCCGGCTCGCTGTGCGCGATGGGCGGGATGACGCCTTACCCGGTGCTGTCCGCGCTCGACCATTTCCCCGAAGATTTCGGGCTCGCCGCCGGCAAGCAAGCCGCGTCGGGTCCGGTCAAGGCTGCGGCCTGACCCAGAAGGAGCCCTGAATGTCCCTCGACACGAACAACGTCCGCCAAGGCGGCTGCGGCTCGGGCCAATGCGCGTGCAAGAGCGCCGCCCAGGCGCGCGTGCGCGATCCGTTCGACGAAACCGACTACGGCACGCCGCAACGGCATGCCGATACCGACGTCACGCTCGAAATCGACGGCCAGCCGGTGACGGTGCCGGCCGGCACGTCGGTGATGCGCGCCGCGATCGAAGCCGGCGTCAACGTGCCCAAGCTTTGCGCGACCGATTCGCTCGAACCGTTCGGATCGTGCCGCCTGTGCCTGGTCGAAATCGAGGGCCGGCGCGGCTATCCGGCATCGTGCACGACGCCCGCCGAAGCCGGGATGAAGGTGCGCACGCAGTCGGACCGGCTGCAGTCGCTGCGCCGCAACGTGATGGAGCTGTACATCTCCGACCACCCGCTCGACTGCCTCACCTGCCCCGCCAACGGCAACTGCGAGCTGCAGGACATGGCGGGCGTGGTCGGGCTGCGCGAAGTGCGCTACGGTTTCGACGGCGCGAATCACCTGCGCGAGCAGAAGGACGAATCGAATCCGTATTTCACGTACGATCCGTCGAAGTGCATCGTCTGCAACCGCTGCGTGCGCGCATGCGAGGAAACGCAAGGCACGTTCGCGCTGACGATCGCCGCGCGCGGTTTCGAATCGCGCGTCGCCGCCGGCGAAAGCGAATCGTTCATGGAATCGGAATGCGTATCGTGCGGCGCCTGCGTCGCCGCGTGCCCGACCGCCACGCTGCAGGAGAAGTCCGTCATCCAATTCGGCCAGGCCGAGCACTCGGTCGTCACGACCTGCGCGTACTGCGGCGTCGGCTGCTCGCTCAAGGCCGAGATGAAGGGCACGCAGGTCGTGCGCATGACGCCGCACAAGAACGGCCTCGCGAACGAAGGTCATGCGTGCGTGAAGGGCCGCTTCGCGTGGGGCTACGCAACGCACAAGGACCGCATCACGAAACCGATGATCCGCGAGAAGATCACCGACCCGTGGCGCGAAGTCAGCTGGGAAGAAGCGCTCACGTACGCGGCGACGCAATTCCGCAAGCTGCAGCAGAAATACGGCCGCGATTCGATCGGCGGCATCACGTCGTCGCGCTGCACGAACGAGGAAACCTACCTCGTGCAGAAGCTGGTACGCGCCGCGTTCGGCAACAACAACGTCGATACCTGCGCACGCGTGTGCCACTCGCCGACCGGCTATGGCCTGAAGGCGACGCTCGGCGAATCGGCCGGTACGCAGACCTTCGCGTCGGTCGGCCAGGCCGACGTGATCGTCGTGATGGGCGCGAACCCGACCGACGGCCACCCTGTGTTCGGCTCGCGCATGAAGCGTCGCATCCGCGAAGGCGCGAAGCTTATCGTGATCGACCCGCGCCGCATCGACGTGGTCGACGGCCCGCACGTGAAGGCCACGCACCACCTGCAGCTGCGCCCCGGCACCAACGTCGCGATGGTCAACGCGCTCGCGCACGTGATCGTCACCGAAGGGCTCGTCGCCGAGGCATTCGTCGCCGAACGCTGCGACACGCGCGCGTTCGAGCAATGGCGCGACTTCGTGTCGCGCGCCGACAACTCGCCCGAGGCCACCGCGGACGTGACGGGCGTACCGGCCGAACTGGTGCGCGAGGCCGCACGCCTCTATGCAACCGGCGGCAACGCCGCGATCTACTACGGCCTCGGCGTGACCGAACACGCGCAAGGCTCGACGACGGTGATGGGCATCGCGAACCTCGCGATGGCGACTGGCAACATCGGTCGCGAAGGCGTCGGCGTCAATCCGCTGCGCGGCCAGAACAACGTGCAAGGCTCGTGCGACATGGGTTCGTTCCCGCACGAGCTGCCCGGCTACCGGCACATCAGCGACGCAATCGTGCGCAGCCAGTTCGAGGAAGCATGGTCGGCCACGCTGCAACCGGAACCGGGGCTGCGCATCCCGAACATGTTCGACGCGGCGCTCGACGGCAGCTTCAAGGGGCTTTACTGCCAGGGCGAGGACATCGTCCAGTCGGACCCGAACACGCAGCACGTCGCGGCCGCGCTGTCGTCGATGGAATGCATCGTCGTGCAGGACATCTTCCTGAACGAAACCGCGAAATACGCGCACGTGCTGCTGCCGGGTTCGACGTTCCTCGAGAAGGACGGCACGTTTACGAACGCGGAGCGCCGCATCTCTCGCGTACGCAAGGTGATGCCGCCGCTCGCGGGTTACGCCGACTGGGAAGTGACGCTGCTGCTGTCGCAGGCGCTCGGCTACGACATGCACTACACGCATCCGTCGGAAATCATGGACGAGATCGCGCGGCTCACGCCGACCTTCTCGGGCGTGTCGTACAAGAAGCTCGACACGCTCGGCAGCATCCAGTGGCCGTGCAACGAAGATGCACCGGACGGCACGCCGACGATGCATATCGACGCGTTTGTGCGCGGCAAGGGCCGGTTCGTGATTACGCAGTTCATTCCGACGCCGGAAAAGGTCACGCAGCGCTATCCGCTGATCCTGACCACGGGCCGCATCCTGTCGCAATACAACGTCGGCGCGCAGACGCGCCGGACCGAGAACGTCCGGTGGCACGAAGAGGATCGCCTCGAGATTCATCCGCACGATGCGGAGGATCGCGGGATCCGGACCGGCGACTGGGTCGGCATCGAATCGCGGGCCGGCCAGACGGTACTGCGCGCGCTCGTATCCGACCGCATGCAGCCGGGTGTCGTGTACACGACGTTCCACTTCCCCGAGTCGGGCGCGAACGTGATCACGACGGACAGCTCCGACTGGGCCACGAACTGCCCGGAATACAAGGTCACGGCCGTGCAGGTCATGCCGGTTGCGCAGCCGTCGGACTGGCAGCGCGCGTATGCACGTTTCAACTCGGAGCAGCTCGATCTGCTCGAGCGCCGCGCCGCCACGCCGGCTGCCGCGACGACGGGCAAGTGAGGACGCGATGGACAACGGACACCTGATCGACATGGCCAACCAGATCGGCGCGTTCTTCGAATCGATGCCCGATCGCGAAGAAGCGCTGGCCGGAATCGCAGATCACATCCGGCGCTTCTGGGAACCGCGGATGCGGCGCGCGCTACTCGCCGCGCTAGACGATCCGTCGAGCGAAGCCGCGCAACGCGCCGCGCCGATCGTGCGCGACGCGATCGCCGCGCACCGCGCATCGCTCGTGCCGGCCGCGGCCACCGCCTGAGCGCCGCGCTACGCGGGCACCGGCATGCCCGCGAACCAGCTTTCGCAATGGCGCAGCAGCGCGTTCGCGTCGGTGGCGGTACGGCCGCGCACCGCGATGTAGCCATCGGGACGCAGCAGGTAGAACGACGGCCTCGAACGGCCGTATACCTGCGCGAGCCCATCGTCGCCGTCGCTTTCGGCATCGGCGACGCGCCACGTTCGCACGGCACCTGGCATGATCCGCTCCAGCCCCTGCGCAAGCGCCTGCGCGTCCGCAGGCATCGGCGCTACATCGCCCGTGTCGCCCGTGTCGGCACTTGCCGGCTCCTCGAGCAGCAGCAGCGTAAAGCTCGCCGGGTCATGCAGGTCGTATAGTCTCGCGGTCCCGGGCGCCCGGCCGAGCGGCCCGTCGACGACGTGCACGAGCGCGTCGGGCGCACGCTCGCCCGCGCGCGGCCCGCCATCGAGCACGCGTTCGAGCGAGAGCGGGCTTTTCCGGTATTGCACGCCGAGCTCGCTGACAGTGCGGCGCACCGCGTCGCGCACCGGCCCGAACGACGCCAGCAGCGGCACGACATGATCGCGCAGCAGCTTCATCGCGCCGTGGTCGGCTTCGACGATCTGCGTGATGAAGCCGGTCTGCCGCAATACATCACGCTCGATCGGATGGCGCTCCGCGTGATACGTGTCGAGCAGCCGCTCCGGCGTGCCTGCGCAAAGCACGCGCGCGAGCTTCCAGCCGAGATTGAACGCTTCCTGGATACCCGTGTTCATGCCCTGCGCGCCCGCCGGGCTGTGAACGTGCGCGGCGTCGCCCGCGAAGAACACGCGCCCGTGACGCAGCCGGTCGACCATCCGGCTATGCAGGTGGAAATACGCCGACCACGCGAGATCGCTCGGCGCGATCGACGCGCCGACGCGAGCGCGCACGATCGCCTCGCATTCGTCGAGCGTCGGGGTGGCCGGCGCATCGGGCGATGCGTCGCCGCCGGGCGGCCGGTCGGCGACGAGCCGGTAGCGGCCGCCACCCATCGGAAACAGCCCCGCGATGCCGTCCGGCGTCGTGAACAGGTGGATCTCCTCGTCCGGCCAGTCGGGTATCGCCGCGAAATCGGCGAGCAGGAAGGTCTGCTCGAACGCATGCCCGGCGAAGCCCAGGCCGAGCAGATGGCGCACCGTGCTGTGCGCGCCGTCGGCGGCGATCAGGTACGACGGTGCGAACGCCTGTTCAAGACCGTCGGCGCCGCGGATCGTCACGTCGAGCGACGTACCGCCCGCGTCGCACGCGGTCAACGTGACGCCGCGTTCGACCGTCACACCGAACCCGGCCAGGTGCTCGGCGAGCAGCCGCTCGGTGATGCTCTGGTCGAGAAACAGCAAATACGGATAGCGCGTTTGCAGCGGATCGAAATCGAGCCGCGCGATCACGCGGCCGTCCGCGTGCAGTACGGCCGCATGCGCACGATGGCCCAACGCGAGAAATGGTTCGACCGCGCGATGCTGCTCCAGCAGTTCGAGCGTGCGCGCCTGGATGCCGATCGCGCGCGAATACGGTGCGGGCGCGGCGAGCCGGTCGATGATACGCACCGGCACGCGGGCACGCGCGAGCGCCATCGCGGCGGCAAGGCCAGTCGGGCCCGCGCCGACGATCAGCACGGGCGGGATATCGAGCGGTGTGTCAGCCATGAGAACCTCGATGACACGCGATTGTGCAAGTCTACGCCGCTCCGCGTGACGGGGCCATATGCCAATCGGCCGATCTGGGGTACCCCCGCGCAGTGTGGGAAAATACGCGCTTTCCGTCAGTTTTCGCGTCATGGATTCCGCATTCGACCGAGCGTATGCCGCGCACCGCGCGGGCCACCTCGCCGAGGCCGAGCACGGCTATCGCACCGCACTCGCCACCAATCCCGCCGACGCCGACGCACTGCATCTGTTCGGCGTGCTGCGGCATCAGCAGGGCCAGCATGCCGAGGCGGCCGATCTCGTCGGGCGTGCGGTCGAGCTGCGCCCGAACGATGCCGCGCTGCAGCTCAATCTCGGCAACGCGCTGAAGGCGCTCGGCCGACTCGACGAAGCGATCGACCGCTTTCGCAACGCGCTGACGCTCGCGCCCGAATTTCCGCTCGCGCACTACAACCTCGGCAACGCGTATGCGGCGCTGCAGCGCCACGAGGATGCCGTCGATGCGTTCGGCCGCGCACTTCGGCTCACGCCCGACGACGCATCGATCCACAACAACCTCGGCAACGCGCTGAATGCCCTCGGCCGTCACGACGACGCGCTCGCCGCATTCCATCGCGCCCTCGAGCTGCGGCCCGGGCATGCCGGTGCGCACAACAATCTCGCGATGGCCCTGAACGCGATGGGCCGGGCCGACGACGCGATCGCGCACTTCCGGGCGGCGATCGCCGCGCAGCCGCGCTTCGTCGCCGCGCATTTCAATCTCGGCAACACGCTCGAGGCGGTCGGCCGTCACGGCGAAGCCGCCGCCGCATTCGAAGCCGCGCTCGCGCTGCACCCGCCATTCCCACTCGCCCTTTTCGGGCTCGCGAACGCGCTGTGCGCGCAGGCACGCCAGCGCGAAGCGCTGCCCTACTATGAACGGGCGGTCGGCCTCGATCCGTCGTTCAGTCTCGCGTGGCTGAACCTCGGCAACGCACATCACGCACTCGGCGCGCACGAGATGGCGCTGCGCGCGTTCGACCAGGCGCTGCGCGTCGCTCCCGACCTCAAACTCGCGCACCTGCATCGCGCCGTCACGCTGCTTACGCTGGGCGACTTCACCCGCGGCCTGCCCGCATACGAAGCGCGTCACGACACGCCGGGCGCAACGCCGCTCGGCACGCTGCCGCGCTGGCAAGGCGAGCCGATTGCGTCGCGCACGCTGCTGATCCGCGCGGAACAGGGCTTCGGCGACACGCTGCAGTTCGTCCGCTTCGTGCCGCTCGCGCGCGCACGCTGCGCGCGCGTCGTGCTCGAAGTGCAGCCGGAACTCGTCGCGCTGCTCACGCCGGCCGCGGCACGCTGGCGCGTGACGCTCGTCGCACAGGGCGCCGCGAAGCCGCCGGCGGCGGACGTCGCGTGCACGCTGATGAGCCTGCCGTTCCTGCTCGGCCTGCAGCCGGCCGACATCGTCGCGGGCAAGCGCTACCTCGACGCGCCGGACAGCGCGCGCCGGCGCTTTCGCGGCTCGGTCGGTGGCCAGTCGAAGCGCAAGTTCGGTCTCGCGTGGTCAGGGCGCCGGCAAGCGCAGGAAAACCGCTCGATGCCGTTCGACGCGCTCGCACCGCTGCTCGCACTGCCGGACATCGACTGGGTCGTGCTGCAGCCGGCGCTCGACGAAGACGAACGGGCGCGCGTCGACGCGCATCCGCGCGTGCATCGCCTCGATGGGCGGCTGAACGACTTCGCCGATACGGCCGCGCTGATCGAACGACTCGACGGCGTCGTCACGATCGACACAGCGGTCGCGCACCTCGCGGGCGCACTCGGCAAGCCGCTGTGGATCATGCTGCCGTTCGCACCCGACTGGCGCTGGTTCACCGGCGACGACTGCCCCTGGTATCCGCACGCGAAGCTCGCCCGCCAGTCCGCACCGGGGCAATGGCTCGACGTGGCGGCGGCAGTCGCCGACGCGTTGCGCGACGCCTGAGTGGCCGAACGCAGAAAAAAAAGAGCGCGGCGCGCTCCTTTTTTCGTTCGACGTGATGCGACGCAGGTGGTGTCAAGCCGCCTTGTACTGGTTGCGCGCCTCGGGCGTGCGATACAGCACGAGCGTCGCGATCAGCCCGCAAATCGCGGCGACGCTCAACCACAGCCCCGGCGCCGCCTTGTTGCCGGTCTGGTGGATCAGCAACGTCGAGATCGCCGGCGTAAAACCGCCGATCGTCGTCGCGAGGCTGTACGCCAGCGAGAAGCCGGCCGTGCGCACGTCGGCCGGCATCACTTCGGTCAGCGCGACGACCATCGCGCCGTTGTACGAGCCGTACAGGAACGACAGCCACAGCTCGACCGCCAGCAGCCGCAGGAACGACGGATCGGCCACGAGCCACAGCACGGCCGGGTAGGCCGACAGCAGCGTGAGCACCGTGAACGCGATCAGCACCGGGCGGCGGCCGATGCGATCCGACAGCGCGCCGGACAGCGGCAGCCAGACGAGATTGGACAGGCCGACGCAGACGGTCACGACGAGTGCGTCGAGCGACGACAGGTGCAGCACTTCCTTGCCGAACGTCGGCGTGTAGGCCGTGATCATGTAGAACGACACCGTCGTCATGATCACCATTCCCATGCCGGCAATCACGACACCCCAGTTCTCGAGCATCGAACGCATGATCTCGCCCATCGTCGGACGATGACGCTTCGCAAGAAATTCGTCGGTCTCCTTCAGCGAACGACGGATCAGGAACAGGAACGGGACGATCAGACAGCCGATCAGAAACGGAATGCGCCAGCCCCACGCGGTCATGTCCTCGACTGGCAGCGCGCGGTTCAGCAGCACGCCGACGAACGCCGCGAACACGACCGCCACCTGCTGGCTGCCCGATTGCCACGACGTGTAGAACCCCTTGTTGCCCTTCGTCGCGATCTCCGACAGGTAGACCGACACGCCGCCGAGCTCGACGCCCGCGGAAAAGCCCTGCAGCAACCGGCCGAGCAGCACGAGCACCGGCGCGAGCACGCCGATCGTCGCATAGCCGGGTATCGCGGCCACCGTGAGCGTGCCGAGTGCCATCAGTCCGAGCGTCAGGATCAGCCCCTTGCGGCGGCCGTGGTGGTCGATGTACGCGCCGAGCACGATCGCGCCGACCGGGCGCATCAGGAAGCCCGCGCCGAACACCGATAGCGACAGCATCAGCGACGCGAACGCGTTGCCGCTCGGAAAATAGGTTTTCGCGATGGCCGACGCGTAATACCCGTAGACCATGAAGTCGTACATTTCCAGGAAGTTGCCGCTGACGACCCGGAACACGGTACGAACCTTCGATTCCTGCGCGACGGCGTGTGTTGCTGTGGACATGTTGTTCTCTCGGCTCGGATGGCGCGACATCGGCGCCGTGTGGATCCGACGATGCGTGTGGCACCGGACCGGCACGCACGAACATCGCTGCCAGCCGGAGGCACGCAGCACAATGATGTACACGCCGGCATGGACGGCAAATGATGCCACGCGAAGCCGACAATTGCCTTGGGCCGGGCCCGCGATCACCGTCGCCGCGTTCGACTGGTACGAATCGCCTCGAAACGCGTACAAAAAATCAGATTGATCTGATCGACCGGTCGCCGTCGACTGACCACAATTTCACAACTTGCCACGCTATTCGCGCCGCGGCCGGCATCGTTGCCTGTGTCGCATCGCGTACCGCCCTCATGATCCCAACGCTCCTCGTTTCCGTCGAAGGTCCGCTTGCCCGCCCTCGTGTCGCACCGCTCGACGGCGTGCCGCCGTTCGGCCGCGAATGGACGTTCAGCGGCGCGCCCGGCACCCGACTCGGCACGCGCTGCGCAGCCATCCTGAAGACCTCATGCATCGACGTCGGAGCACCGCATCGCGCGTGTCGCTGGCAATCGCCGCCCGCCACGCGCCCGGTGTCTGCCGGTGTACCGGACGTTGCGGCGCGCGCCGCCGGCCAGCACATCGAGCATGCCGCCGGTCGCGCGCATGACCGACGTGCGCGGCACGCCGCCTGCTGGAGCATCGGCGCACTCGGCATCATCGGCTGGCTGATCGCCGCGCACGAGCCGTTACCGGGTTTCGCGCCTGCGCCCGCGACGCAGATCGTTGGCGTCGTGCCGGAGCATGCCGTGCAGTCCATGGGTGCCGTGCAAACGGCCGCGGTGGCGCCCGCCATGCCGACCGTCGCACCGGCGCAGCCCGTCGCAGCGCGGCCGTTTGCGACGCCTTCCAGAGGCGCGCCCGTCACACGCGGCGCGACGACCCATCCAGCGCCGCGACGCTCCGAGATGACACCGAACGTTCAGCGCGTCGCCATCGCAGCGCCGCCGACGCCGCATCGGCCGGACCACAGGCGCACGACAACGGCACGCGTGCACGCACATTCCGCGCCGCGACTCGCCGCGCGCCCATCGGTCACGCGCCACGCGTCGCGCACGCCGACGCCCGATCGCGTCGGTTCGCCTGCGCGTCCCGGAGCCCCGCTCGATCCGCTCGACGACCCGCTCACGCTTATCGCGATGGTGAACGCACTGCACCCCGATCGCGCGGCACCGGCGGCCGACGCGCCCGGCGCCGGTTTCGACTGGACAGCACAACTGTCCCACCGCCGCCTGACCGACGGACCGGATACGCTCATCCGCTGACACGCGCCCAACAAAAAACCCGGCGAAGCAGGCTTCGCCGGGTTTTCGTTCGTCCGTCCGTCGGTCGATCGCACCGAATCGTCACTTGTGCGCGGGCAACCCCGTTTCCGACTGCCGCTCGAGTTGCCGCACCTGCTCCTGCAGATCACGCAACTGCACCTGCGCGGCCCGCTTCTCGATCTGCAGCGCCCGCGTCTGCTCCTGCGCCGCTTTCTGCCGCTGCGCCACCTCGGCCTGCTGGCCGCGCGCGACATTCAGATCGGCCTGCAGTTGCTGCGCGCGATTCGCCTGCAGCGCGATCACGCGTTCGAGGAACGTCTTCTGCGCCTCGAGTTCGGTGCGACGAATTTCGACGTCCGCGAGCTGCACCGTCTGCTGGACGAAGTTCGCGTACACCATCTCCGCACGGCTTTTCTCCTGCGACCTGATCACGCGCCACAGATGCTTGTCCTGAAACAGCGCGACGTAATACGTCATCTCGCTCGGATCGAACATCAGGCTTGCGCCATAGCTGCCGTTGTAGGTGGTGCGCATCTCGACGATTCGTCCGTCATGCAGCATCTGCGTGAGTTCGGCGACGTTGCCTTGCGCGGTGGCATCCGTGGAGGATGCCGCGGAGGCCGGTGCCGCAGTCGCGACATCGCCGCTCAGACTCGTCACCGCGGGGCGCGTGCCCGCGACGGGCGCGGTCGCGTCGGACCACGCTGCGCCCGCGTGCGCGCAGGCGGCCAGCGCAACGATCCACGTTGCGCATCGTGCAGGGGAAAAATCTCGGAAGACCAACGTCAGACTCCGGCGAACGAATCGGGAGTCGCGATTATCGTTCAAAACGAAACGGCCGCATCTCGAATTTATCGGGATGCGGCCAGCCTTCCTGCGCGGCGATACAAGAGCGGCTTACAGGCGGGTATCGCGAGCCGCTCGCAGGAACGCATCGAGCAGCGGCGTGCAGTCGAGCAACTCGGCGCCGCCAGCACGATGAAACTCCGGGTGCCATTGCACGCCGACGACGAACGGTGCACGCCGGTAGCGAATGCCTTCGATGATCCCGTCACCGGCCGACACGGCCTCGATGTTCAGATCGCGGCCGAGATCGCGGATCGCCTGATGGTGAATCGAGTTCACGATCGCTTCGCTGCGCCCGGGGAACATGCTCGCGAGCGTCGACGAGTCGGGGAAGCGGATGGCGTGGCGATGCTGGTCGTAATGCTCGCTCACGTGCGCATTCGCGGTCGGCACGTCCGTCGCGATGTCCTGGTACAGCGACCCGCCGAACGCGACGTTGATCAGCTGGCAGCCGCGGCACACGCCGAGCACCGGCTTGCCGGACTCGACGAACTCGTGAAACAGCTCGAGCTCGTACATGTCGCGCACGCGGTCACCTGGCCATTCGGGGCGCGCATCCGACGCCGCGTAGGTTTGCGGCGACACGTCGGCGCCGCCTTGCAGCAGCAGGCCGTCGAGATGCTTCGCGTAGTCGCGCAGGCGAATGTTGCTCGGATGCAGCATGCCCTGGTGACCGACAGTCGGGATCATGAACACGAGCACGTCGCGCGACATCACCCAGTGCGCGATCGATTCCTCGAGATACTGCAGTGTCTTGCCGCGCAGTCCCTTCGCGCCCGGCTCCGGATGGAAGATCCGCGCCGACACGCCGATGCGCAGCGTACGCTGCGTGATCCGCTGGCCGGCGCGATCGAAGATCCGGCGTGCGCGTGCCGCGATGATCCGCCCGAACACCGACCACGGCGTGTCGCTTTGCTTCAGGTATGCCGGCGGCGCGTTCTGCGCGCTCGCGGGCGGCGAACGCGGCGTGTCGAAATCGGGCTGCGCGCCAAAACCGGGCGGCGCGGCACCGGGTTTCGGCGGCACTGCAGCGCCTTCGGCTGCAGCACCTGTCGTGCCTGCGGCGCCCGGCTCGGACGCCGCGGTGACCGGCGACGCACCGTCCGCCGCGACGACTTGCGCAGCGGCAGCCTGCGTGGCAGACGCCTCCGGCGTGTGCGCCGGCCTGGAACGGGGGGAATCGGTAGAAGCGGAAGAGGTGCCGGGCAGACCGGCCGGGGAAGGCGTGATTTCGCTCATGACGATGGTCTGGTACGTCGCTCGCGCGTGGTGGATTGACGAGGATTCATTATGCTTCAGTGCACGATCGCGCGGTAAACGAGCAACATCCTGTCGATATTGTTGCAACTCGTCGCATCCGCCGCCAGGCGTGTCACCGGGCTCATTCGACGATCTCGATCGTCGCCCGGGCACACTGGACATCAGTGATATATCACAATAATATTCACGAATCGCCCACGCTACCGATCGCCTGCGCCATGATTGCGCCCTCCCCGGCCACCGCGCCGCCGCCCGCATGAACGCCCTGACCGACGTCCTCCACGACCGGCCCGCCGCATCAGCCGTCAGCCTCGCCGACCGCGCGTACGCGCTGATTCAGCGCGACATCATCACGATGCGCCTGAAGCCCGGCGCCGCGCTCAACGAAGCCGACCTCGTCGCCCGCACCGGCATCGGCCGCACGCCCGTCCATCAGGCCGTCCACCGGCTGGTGCTCGAAGGGCTGCTGTCCGTAATGCCGCGCAAGGGGTTGATGGTGCGGCCGCTGTCGCTCGACGACATCGTCGCGGTGATCGACGTGCGCCGCATCAACGAAGCGCATTGCGTCCAACTCGCCGCCCGCCATGCGACGCCCGACGATCTCGCGCGCATGGCCGCGCTGCTCGACGACGGGCAGGCCTGCGTCGACGCGCACGACGTCGAGGGCATGATGGAGCTCGATCGCGCGTTTCATCAGGCGATCGCCGCGGCGGCACGCAACACCGTGCTCGCGGAGATCCTGCGCGCGCTGCACGAACGCTCGCTGCGCTTCTGGTTCGTCACGCTGTCCGAGCCGCACCACCTGTCCGACGTCCAGCGCGAACACCTCGAATTGTTCGAACGGCTGTCCGCGCGCGATGCCGCCGGCGCGCGCACGGCCGTCGAACGCCATATCGATTCGTTTCGCGCCACTCTTGTCCAACGTCTTCGCCCCTGAACCGCCCATGACCACCTTCACGCCCTTCCCTCCGCTCGCCCAGCTCGCCGCCGACCTCGCCGCCGGCCGGACCACGAGCCGCGCGCTCGTCGACGTCGCGCTCGACCGGATCGCCGATCCGTCCGGCCAGGGTGCCGCCGTCTTTACGGAAGTCGACGCCGACAACGCGCGCGCGGCCGCCGATGCCCACGACCGTCTGCGTGCCGCAGGCACCGTGCTGTCGCCGCTCGCGGGCATCCCCGTGTCGGTCAAGGATCTGTTCGACGTCGCGGGCCAGGTGACGCGCGCCGGCTCGCGCGTGCTCGACGGCGCACCGCCCGCCAAGGCCGACGCGGTCGCCGTCGCGCGGCTCAAGCGCGCGGGCGCGGTGCTGGTCGGCCGCACCAACATGAGCGAGTTCGCGTTCTCGGGGCTCGGCCTGAATCCGCACTTCGGCACGCCGCGCTCACCATACCGCCGCGACGTGCCGGGCGACGCGCGGATTGCCGGCGGCTCGTCGTCCGGCGCGGCCGCGTCCGTCGCCGACGGGATGGCGGCCGTCGCGCTCGGCACCGACACCGGCGGCTCGATCCGCATTCCGGCCGCACTGTGCGGGCTCACGGGCTTCAAGCCGACCGCGAGCCGGATCCCGACGCAAGGCGGCGTGCCGCTGTCGACCACGCTCGACTCGTTCGGCCCGATCGGCCTGACGGTCGCCTGTTGCGCGCTCGTCGACCGCATGCTCGCGGGCCTCGAGCCGCACGTACCGGCCGCGCGGCCGCTCGAAGGCGTGCGGCTCGGCGTGCTGACCAACTATGTGACGGACGGCGTCGATGCCGATGTCGCCGCCGCGCTCGACGCCTCGCTGAAGCACCTCGAAGCCGCCGGCGCGATCGTCACGGAAGTGCGCTTTTCCGCGCTCGACCGGTTGCCGGACATCAACCGCTTCGGCTTCTCGCCGATCGAGGCATACGCGTGGCATCGCCCGCTGCTCGCGCAGCACCGCGACCAATACGACCCGCGCGTGCTTTCGCGGATCCTGAAGGGCGAGCCGGCGAGCGCGGCCGACTATCTCGACTTGCTCGCCGCCCGCCAGGCGATGCTGGAGGAAGCGGCGCACACGGTCTGGTCGCGCTTCGACGCACTCGTCGCGCCGACGGTGCCCGTCGTGCCGCCGCGCATCGCCGAACTCGAAGCGGACGACGCTGCCTTTACGCGCACCAACGCGCTGATCCTTCGCAACCCGAGCGCGTTCAACTTCCTCGACGCCTGCGCGCTGTCGCTGCCGTGCCATCCGCGCGATACGGCGCCGGTCGGCCTGATGCTCGCGGCCGCGCCGCATCGCGACGACGCGCTGCTCGCGATCGGCCAGGCGGTCGAGGCCGTGCTGAACACGATCCGGTGACCGCTCGGGCGCAATGACGGGGGAAGATGCCCCGGACGAAGTGGCTGCGGCGGGGTGCCGCATGCGCGCTGTCAGTTTCGTGCCAGATCGTTCGCGCTAAAATCGCGCGATTGTTTATCGGACCGACCAACGACAGGAATCCCGCCGACATGAACGACTCCACGCTCGCACTCCGCCGTGAACGCCGCCTGCTGATGCTGCTCGGATGGGTGTGCATCGCCCTGCTGGCCGGCGCGCTTTATCTGCAGTACGTGAAGAACGAAGATCCGTGCCCGCTGTGCATCATCCAGCGCTACTTCTTCGCGGCGATCGGGATCTTCGCGTTCCTGGCGGCCGGGATGCGCAACTGGCGCGGCATCTGGGTGCTCGAGCTGCTGATCGCGATCGCCGCGGCCGGCGGCGTCGGCACCGCCGCGCGGCACCTTTCGATCCAGATGAATCCGGGCTTCAGCTGCGGCTTCGACACGTTGCAGCCGATCGTCGACAGCCTGCCGCCCGCCCAGTGGTTCCCCGGCATGTTCAAGGTCGCGGGCCTGTGCGAGACCGTCTACCCGCCGATCTTCGGCATCCTGCTGCCCGGCTGGGCGCTGATCGGCTTCGCCGCGATCCTGATTCCCGTCGCCTCGAGCCTCTGGCGCCATCGCCACAAGCTGGCAGGCTGACCGGACGCGCCACGTTCCGGCCGACCGGTCGAGGCCGCGCAGGCGCTTCGCGCTGCTCACCCGGCCGCACCGGCGCAGCCCCACGCGGCCGCACATGCCGGCCGCGCGTAAACACCTACCCCGCCGCAACCCGGATTTCAGGGCGAACGCACCTCACGCGACAGCCGCGCGCACGCCCCGCCGCGCATGCGTTTCGGCCCGATGCCCGTGCATCGGCGCCCCGATCCCGCACGGCGGGCCTATGATCGACATGATCGCCGTCTGATAGCCCGGATCACCGCCCGGCAATGTTTCCGCCGCCTTGCGGTGCTATCTTCGCGACTGGATGGCGATCTACGTGCGCGAGGCCAGTTGCCTCACCTCCTGCGTAACGCGCGCCCGATCCGCAATGTCGACTGGATTCATCATGACAACGCAAACCATCCGCATCCGTCACCCTCATGGCGTCCGCACGTCCCGCGGCGTCGTTCGCGCGCGCCTTCGGCGCACGGCCACCGCACCGAATTCGCAGTCGGGCAGCCGGCCCGCGTCGCTTTCGTCCGCCCTCGTTGCCGCGGCGCCCGCCACCCCGCGCCGCGCGTCGCGCCGCGTCGTCCCGACCGGAGCGTGCTGATGGAAGCCTGGCTCGGCGATCTGCAGCAGTTGCTCGCGCACGGCGAAGCGGCCGTGCTGGTGACGGTGGCGCACACCGACGGCTCCGCGCCGCGCGAGGCCGGCACCAAGATGCTCGTCACGCGCGACACGGCCCGCCATACGATCGGCGGCGGTCATCTGGAATGGAAGGCGATCGAGATCGCGCGGCACCTGCTGAAGGACGGCGCGCACGTGCCCCACGCACGCCGGCTCGAAAGGCTCGCGCTCGGCCCGAGCCTCGGCCAGTGCTGCGGCGGAGCGGTCGTGCTCGCGTTCGAGCGGCTCGACGTCGGCGACCTCGGCTGGATCATGTCGCTCTCCAAGCGCGTCGCGGCGGGCGCCGCAACCGTGCGTAGCGTATCATTCGGCCCCTCGCCGGGTGCGCCGCTGCTGAGCGAGCCCGAATCGCCCGCGGCGCGCGCCGATTGCCTGCTGTGGGAAACCGGTGGCGTGTCGCTGATGACCGAAACGATCGCGCCGTATGCGTTCCCCGTCGTGCTGTTCGGCGCGGGACACATCGGCACCGCGCTCGTGAAGGTGCTGGCGACGCTGCCGTGCCACGTGCACTGGATCGACGGGCCCGACGCGGTGTTCCCGCCGGCCGACGCCCTCGCCGGGATCGGCAATCTCGCGATCGACGCGGTGGCCAGCCCGGCCGATGCCGTCGATACGGCACCGCCGCATGCGTACTTCGTCGTGATGACGCACGACCACGCACTCGATTTCGTGCTGGCCGAGCGCATCCTGCGGCGCGGCGACTATGCATACTTCGGGATGACCGGCTCGCGCACCAAGCGCGTGCAGTTCGATCATCGGCTGGCGGCGATCGGCATCGACCCGGCCCAGGTCGCGCGGATGCGCTGCCCGATCGGCGTCGAAGGCATCATCGACAAGGCGCCCGAAGTGATCGCGATCTCGGTGGCCGCGCAATTGCTGCAGGCCGTCGAGGCGAACGCGCCCGCGCTGGCTTCCCCTACATTCTGACCGACCAAGAACAACGCCATGACCCCGACATTCAAGGACAAGATTGCCCGCGCCCCGAAAGCGGAGCTGCACATCCATATCGAAGGCTCGCTCGAGCCCGAACTGATTTTCGCGCTCGCGCAGCGCAACGGCGTGAAGCTCGCGTACGAGTCGATCGACGCGCTGCGCGCCGCGTATGCGTTCACCGATCTGCAGTCGTTCCTCGACATCTATTACGCCGGCGCGAGCGTGCTGCTGACCGAGCAGGATTTCTACGACATGACGGCCGCATACTGCGAACGCGCACTCGCCGACAACGTCGTCCATACCGAGCTGTTCTTCGACCCGCAGACGCACACCGAACGCGGCGTGCCGATCGAGACGGTCGTTGCCGGCATCGACCGCGCGCTCGCCGATGCCGAGCAGCGCGGGCTGTCGAGCAAGCTGATCCTGTGTTTCCTGCGCCACCTGTCCGAAGAAGATGCGCTCGCGACGTTCGAATCCGCGTTGCCGCTGTTCGAACGCTATCGCCACCGACTGATCGGCGTCGGTCTCGATTCGTCCGAGCTGGGCCATCCGCCGACGAAGTTCGCGCGCGTGTTCGAGAAGGCGCGTGCGCTCGGGCTGAAGCTCGTCGCACATGCGGGCGAGGAAGGCCCGCCCGCCTACATCTACGAAGCGCTCGACGTGCTGAAGGTCGACCGGATCGACCACGGCGTGCGCAGCATCGAGGACGCGGCGCTCGTCGAACGCCTCGCGCGCACGCGCACGGCGCTGACCGTGTGCCCGCTGTCGAACCTGAAGCTGTGCGTGTTCGACGACATGGCGAAGCACACGCTGAAGGCACTGCTCGATCGCGGCGTCGCGGTGACGATCAACTCCGACGATCCGGCCTATTTCGGCGGCTACGTGAACGACAACTACTTCGCGACGGTTGACGGGCTGCAGCTGACGGACGCCGAAGTGCACACCGTGATCCGCAACGGCTTCGAGGCGTCGTTCGTCGACGCCACGCAGCGCGATGCGCTGATCGCGCGTCTCGATTCGTACTGGCAGGCCGCGTGACGGCTGGCATCGAGGTTCGCTAGACAGATGAAACACATCGACGGCATCCGCTTCGTGGCGACCGGTTTGGCCCTGCGCCACTTCGGCCGCGTGCGTGCACCGCGCACGCACGCGCGCGTCGCGCCAGTCGCCCGCGTGGCGACGGCGTTGTGCGGCGTCGCGCGCCGAAGCCTGTCGTTGCGGCTCGTCATGCAGCTCGCCGCCGCGCCGGTCGCTAATGCCACCGCGATCGCCTTCCGCCGCGCCCCGGCCTTCGCGCTTCGCCGCATCGCGCATGCCCGAGCAGCGCCCGCCATGCCGTCGCCCGCGCGGCGCCGACCGTTTTCTTCTGTTCGCCTTACCTTGATGCAGGACCATTCGTCATGACGCAAACCGCTTTCCGTTCCCAACTGCTCACCTTCAACGGCGACCCGGCGCAGTCGAGCCAGGCCGCGAACCACGAGACCGACGGTCTCCTGATCGTCGACGACGGCAAGGTCGTCGCGGCCGGCCCGTATGCGCAGCTCGCCGCGACGCTCGCGCGCGACGCGGTCGTCCACGACCTGCGCGACAAGCTGATCGTGCCCGGCTTCATCGACACGCACATCCACTATCCGCAGACGGACATGATCGCGTCGCCGGCGCCCGGCCTGCTGCCTTGGCTCGACAAGTACACGTTCCCGACCGAGCGCCAGTTCGGCGATCCGGAACATGCGCGCGAAGTCGCCGACTTCTTCGTCGACGAACTGCTCGCCTGCGGCACGACGAGCGCGCTCGTCTACTGCACCGTGCACAAGCAATCGGCCGACGCGCTGTTCGCGGCGAGCGACGCGCGCGACCTGCGGATGATCGCGGGCAAGGTGCTGATGGACCGCAACTGCCCCGAGTTCCTGCGCGACACCGCGCAATCGGGCTATGACGACAGCGCCGAGCTGATCGGCCGCTGGCACGGCAAGGGCCGCCAGATGTACGCGCTTACGCCGCGCTTCGCGCCGACATCCACCGAGGCGCAGCTCGAGGCATGCGGCGAACTCGCGCGTCGCCATCCGGACGTGTTCGTGCAGAGTCACGTCGCGGAAAACGTGGATGAAGTGAAATGGGTGGCCGAGCTGTTCCCCGGCCACCGCAGTTATCTCGACATCTACGACCGTTACGGGCTGCTGCGCCCGCGCGCGGTGTACGGCCACTGCATCCACCTCGACGACGAGGACCGCCGCCGGATGGCCGAGACGCGCACCGTCGTCGCGCACTGCCCGACGTCGAACTTCTTCCTCGGCAGCGGGTTGTTCGACTTCGACAAGGCCGGCGAATTCGACGTGCCCGTCACGCTCGCCACCGACGTCGGCGGCGGCACGTCGTTCTCGATGCTGCAGACGATGAACGAGGCGCACAAGGTCGCGCGGCTGTCGGGCCACCACCTGACGGCGACGCGGATGTTCTGGCTCGCGACGGCCGGCGCCGCCCAGGCGCTCGATCTCGCCGATACGGTCGGCACGCTCGCGCCGTGCACCGAGGCCGATTTCGTCGTGCTCGACCCGCAGGCCACGCCGCTGCTCGCACGCCGCACGAAACGCGCGGAGTCGCTGGAAGAACTGCTGTTCGCGTTCGCGCTGCTCGGCGACGACCGTGCCGTGTACCGCACCTATGCGGCCGGCCAACTCGTGCACGAGCGCGGTGCCGCGCGCCGCACCGCCGCCGCGTAACTGACGCGCGCTTGCCCATGCCTGCCCCGGCGTGCGTCGCGAGGCAGGCCGGAGCAACCGGATTCGCACCGCGCGCGCCGCACGCCGTGCTAGAATTCGCCGCTCATTGGGGAGTAGCCGCTCCGCTCGATGTCCCGCGCCAACGGCGCGCATCGTGACGGAGGCGTCCGTCAACAGACTTGGCCTTTCGGCCATGGCGGACGCAGCCACCAAGGCCTGGCGAGACCGATGGTTCACTGCGCGCCGCATCAGGGTCCGGCGCGCGGCGGATCGTCGCTCGCACGCACAACATCGGCCCGTGGAACCCCATACGTGTCTCAAGCCTTCCTGATCTCCACCGGCGCCGTCGCCCTCGCTGAAATCGGCGACAAGACCCAACTGCTGTCTCTCGTGCTGGCCGCGCGCTACCGCAAGCCCGTGCCGATCATTCTTGGCGTGCTCGTCGCGACGCTCGTGAACCACGGTTTCGCCGGTGCGCTCGGCGAATGGCTCGGCGCGCTCGTCACGCCGTCGATCATGCGCTGGGCGCTCGCGTTCTCGTTCATCGCGATGGGGCTGTGGATCCTCGTGCCGGACAAGCTCGATGCGGACGAAGCCAATGCCAACCGCTCGCGGCTCGGCGTGTTCGGCGCGACGCTCGTCGCGTTCTTCCTCGCGGAAATGGGTGACAAGACGCAGATCGCGACCGTCGCGCTCGCCGCGCGCTTCCAGGATTACATCGGCGTGGTGGCCGGCACGACGTTCGGGATGATGCTGGCGAACGTGCCCGCGATCCTGCTGGGCGACCGTTTCGCGCACCGCCTGCCGACGAAGCTGGTGCACGGTATCGCGGCCGTGCTGTTCGTCGTGCTCGGCGCGCTGGCGCTGCTGGGCGTCGGGGCCTGACGCACGCAGCAAGTGGCGCGACCGGGCGGCCGCGCCGGTGTCGATACCGCGCTACTTCGCGACCGCCGCGCCCGATGCCGGCACGGCCGGCACCGCACGCTCGTTGGCGGCCGGTGCGGCCGGCCCGCCGCGCTTGTCGACCGGCAGCCGCACCGTGCGGATCGCACCGTTCGCCAACGGGAAATCGGTGAGCGCGCTGCGCGCGAGGAACGGCATCGCATACAGCAACGCCCCGTTGTCGCCGGTGGTGCGCGCGGTCACGTTATAGACTTCCTTGCCGGTCGCGCGCTCGGTGATCCGGATGCCGAGCGTGTAGTCGAAGACCTGGTAGGTCTGCGCGACGTAGCCTGCCGGCATCGGCCCCCAGGGCCCCCACGGGCCCCACGGCCCGCCGCGCCAGTACGGCCCCGGCCCCATCAACCACGGGTCGTAGTAAACCGGTTGCGGCACCGTCACCAGATCGCTGCCGACCCCGTAGGCCAGCCCGACCAGATAGCGGGCCTGCGCGGCCGGCACCTGCCTGAATGCATACGCGGACAGTTCGTTCGCGACGATCGGCTCGTAGGTCGACTGCTCGATGCTGTGCTTCTGCGCATCCGTGCGTGTGAAGGCATAAGTGCGTGTCGCGTCGCTGCCGCTCCAGTCGGAGAATGCCGTGACCTGCGTCGTCACGTAGCTGGTGCAGCCCGTCAGCAGCGTCACGCACAGCACCGCCGCCCAGCCCGCACCGCGAAAAATCCAATCGTGTTTCATGTCGATCCTCGTCGATCCGTCACCCGTGCGTCGCAACGCGCGAACTGCACGGGATGCCGATAATACGCGGACTCCCGGAACCGGTAAAAAGTTCGCCCGGCACGCAGCCGCCAGCCTTTGTACAATGACCCGGTTCGCCCGGCCCGCGTCGCGGGCCCGATCCCCATTCCACCGATCTCGACGACCATGTCCGACAACGCCTCTTCCACCGTGATCCGCCGCGCCGACTACACGCCGCCGGCCTTCCTCATCGATTCCGTCGCGCTCGAATTCGATCTCGCGCCGGCCCGCACGATCGTCAGGAATACGATGCGCGTGCGCCGCAATCCGGACGCGGCGCCCACCCCGCATCTGGAGCTGCTGGGCGAAGCGCTCGAATTCCTCGGCGCACGGCTCGACGGCGCGCCGTACGGCGCGGTGCGCGCGCACGAGCATGGGCTGACCGTCGAAAACGTGCCTGATGCGTTCGAGCTCACGCTCGACAGCGCGTGCGCGCCGGACCAGAACACGACGCTGTCCGGCCTATACGTGTCGAGCGGCAACTTCTTCACGCAGTGCGAGGCGGAAGGCTTTCGCCGCATCACCTACTTCCTCGACCGCCCTGACGTGATGGCGTCGTATACGGTCACGCTGCGCGCCGACAAGACGGCGTATCCGGTGCTGCTGTCGAACGGCAATCTCGTCGACTCGGGCGAGCTGCCCGACGGCCGCCACTTCGCGAAATGGGAAGACCCGTTCCGCAAGCCGAGCTATCTCTTCGCGCTGGTCGCGGGCAAGCTCGTCGCGATCGAGGAGAAGATCACAACCGGCTCGGGCAAGGAAAAACTGCTGCAGGTGTGGGTCGAGCCGGCTGACCTCGACAAGACCCGTCATGCGATGGATTCGCTGATCCACTCGATCCGCTGGGACGAAAAGCGCTTCGGCCTCGAGCTCGATCTCGACCGCTTCATGATCGTCGCGGTCGGCGACTTCAACATGGGCGCAATGGAGAACAAGGGGCTCAACATCTTCAACACGAAGTACGTGCTGGCGAACCCCGAGACCGCGACCGACACCGACTTCGCGAACATCGAATCGGTGGTCGGCCACGAGTATTTCCACAACTGGACCGGCAACCGCGTGACCTGCCGCGACTGGTTCCAGCTGAGCCTGAAGGAAGGGCTGACGGTGTTCCGCGACCAGGAATTCTCGGCCGACATGGCCGCGGGCGACGACGTCGCATCCGCGGCCCGCGCGGTCAAGCGCATCGAGGACGTGCGCGTGCTGCGTCAGCTGCAGTTCGCCGAAGACGCGGGCCCGATGGCGCACCCGGTGCGCCCGGAAAGCTACGTCGAGATCAACAACTTCTACACGATGACCGTCTACGAGAAAGGCTCGGAAGTCGTGCGGATGTACCAGACGCTGTTCGGCCGCGACGGCTTCCGCAAGGGGATGGACCTGTACTTCAAGCGCCACGACGGTCATGCCGTGACGTGCGACGACTTCCGTCACGCGATGGCCGACGCGAACGGGCGCGACCTCGCGCAGTTCGAGCGTTGGTACAGCCAGGCCGGCACGCCGCGCGTGTCGGTGAAGGCCGCCTACGACCCGGCCACGCGCCGTTACACGCTCACGCTCGCGCAGGGCTACGGCGATGCGTCGCCGGCCGCGCGCGAAACGCAGCAAGGGCCGCTGCTGATCCCGTTCGCGATCGGCCTGATCGGCCGCGACGGCCGCGACCTGCCGCTGCGTCTCGACGGCGAAGCCGCGGCGGCGGGCACGACGCGCGTGCTCGACTTCACCGATACCGAGCAGACCTTCACGTTCGTCGACGTGCCGGAACAACCGCTGCCGTCGCTGCTGCGCAATTTTTCGGCACCGGTGATCGTCGAGTACGACTACAGCGACGACGACCTCGCATTCCTGCTCGCGCACGACAGCGACCCGTTCAACCGCTGGGAGGCCGGCCAGCGCCTCGCGACGCGTGCGCTGCTGACGCTCGCCGCGCGTGCCGCCGCAAAAGAGCCGCTCACGCTCGGCGAGAATTTCGTCGCCGCGTTCCGCCGCGTGCTGACCGATGAAAACCTGTCGCCCGCGTTCCGCGAACTCGCGCTGACGCTGCCGTCGGAAACCTATCTGGCCGACCAGATGGCGGAAGCCGATCCGGCCGCCGTGCATCGCGCGCGCCAGTTCGTGCGCCGCCAGCTCGCGACCGCGCTGCGCGCCGAGTGGCTCGCCGCGTACGCGCAGCACGAGACGCCGGGCGCGTACGAGCCGACGCCCGACGCATCCGGCCGCCGTGCGCTGAAGAACCTCGCGCTCGCGTATCTCGCCGAACTCGAGGATCCGGCCGACGCCGTGCGCATCGCGACCGCGCAGTACGACGCGGCGAACAACATGACCGATCGAGCCGCCGCGCTCGGTGCGCTGTTGTCCGCTGCGGCATCGGGCGCGAACGACGCGGCCACGCGCGCGCTCGACGACTTCTACCGTCGCTTCGAGAAGGAAGCGCTCGTGATCGACAAGTGGTTCGCGATGCAGGCCGCGCAGCGCGGCACGGCCGCGCAGCCGACGCTCGCGAAGGTCCGCACGCTGATGGCCCACCCGGCGTTCAACCTGAAGAACCCGAACCGCGCACGCTCGCTGATCTTCAGCTTCTGCGCGGCGAACCCGGCGCAATTCCACGCGGCGGACGGCTCGGGCTACGCGTTCTGGGCCGAACAGGTGCTCGCGCTCGACGCGATCAACCCGCAGGTCGCCGCGCGCCTCGCCCGCTCGCTGGAACTGTGGCGCCGCTTCACGCCGGCGCTGCGCGACCGGATGCGCGATGCGCTCGAGCAGGTCGCCGCCGGCGCGAAATCGCGCGACGTGCGCGAGATCGTCGAAAAGGCTCTTGCGTAACGTCACGCACGCGATTCGCCTCGCGTGCGACGAGGCCGGCGCCGCCCCGTTGCGACGCCGGCTTTTTTGTCGTCTGAAGGTTGACGGGGTCGGAGCAGGACCATGCGTTCGGGCATCCGGATTTCCCGCCGCTTCCGCGCCGATCCGCCGCGTCACGCACGCCGGAACCCGGCCGAGTCAGCCGACCGCCCCTGTAACCAGACGAAAAAAGGCGGCGGGTCGGGAGGCGCGCCGGGTAAAATTGCGGCAATTCAAGGATTCTTTGGCCTTTCGGAGTCTGTCATGTCCATTGCCCGCCGCACCACGCTGTCCAAGTTCCTGATCGAGCAGCAGCGTGAGACCAACAACCTCCCCGCCGACCTCCGCCTGCTGATCGAAGTTGTCGCCCGCGCGTGCAAGGCGATCAGCTACAACGTGTCGAAGGGCGCGCTCGGCGATGCACTCGGTACCGCCGGCAGCGAGAACGTCCAGGGCGAAGTGCAGAAGAAGCTCGACATCCTGTCGAACGAAATCCTGCTCGACGCGAACGAATGGGGCGGCAACCTCGCCGCGATGGCGTCGGAAGAAATGGAAACGTTCTTCCCGATCCCCGCGAACTACCCGCGCGGCGAATACCTGCTCGTGTTCGACCCGCTCGACGGCTCGTCGAACATCGACGTGAACGTGTCGATCGGCACGATCTTCTCGGTGCTGCGTTGCCCGGACGGCAAGCAGGCCACCGAGGAATCGTTCCTGCAGCCGGGCACGGAGCAAGTCGCGGCCGGCTACGCGGTGTATGGCCCGCAATCGGTGTTCGTGCTGACGACCGGCAACGGCGTGAACTGCTTCACGCTCGACCGCGAAGTCGGCTCGTGGGTGCTCACGCAAAGCAACATGCAGATCCCGGCCGATACGCGCGAATACGCGATCAACGCATCGAACGCACGCCACTGGTACGAACCGGTCCAGCGCTACGTCAGCGAGCTGAACGCCGGCAAGGAAGGCCCGCGCGGCGACAACTTCAACATGCGCTGGATCGCGTCGATGGTGGCCGACGTGCACCGGATCCTGAACCGCGGCGGCATCTTCATGTACCCGGCCGACAAGCGTACGCCCGATCGTCCGGGCAAGCTGCGCCTGATGTACGAAGCGAACCCGATGTCGTTCATCGTCGAACAGGCCGGCGGCGCCGCGACGACCGGCACGCAGCGCATCATGGAAGTGCAGCCGACCGGCCTGCACCAGCGCGTCCCGGTGTTCCTCGGTTCGAAGAACGAAGTCGAGCGCGTGACCGGCTATCACAACGAAGGCGAAGGCAAATAAATTTGCACTGCTGCACTAGACGGAGGTGCGAGACGCCAGTACAATCGCGCCTTCGCGATGTGGCCCTGACAGGCTGCATCGCAGTGAAGTGAAAGCGGGAAGTCCGCCGGATCGATGGTTTCGCGAAACAGCAGCAGCAAGCTAAAAAAATTTCGCAAAACCTATTGCCAAGATCTCGGATTTGACCATATAATTTCATTTCTCTGCTGCCGGTGTAGCTCAGTTGGTAGAGCAGCGCATTCGTAATGCGAAGGTCGTAGGTTCGACTCCTATCTCCGGCACCAAGATATAAAGGCCTGATAAGCATCGCTTATCAGGCCTTTTCTCTTTTGCGGCCACGAAGTCCTGCACCACCTCCGCGTCATTTCCGCGTGCGGGCATCCCCCGACTCCCGCACCGCGCCCCGCCGATTACAATCGTCGGATCACCTGGCCCTCCCCCCCTCCGCATCATGCGCATCTGGCGCCTCGAGCGACCGAACCTCGGCGGGCAACTGGACGTGTCCCGCGCAACTGGTCTCGTTACCGTGATCGGCGGCAGCGAGCCGAATGCGTTCGCCGCGGAAATCCTGAAGCTGTTCGACGATGCGCTGTCCGTCACGCAGTGCACGATCTTCGCGTACGAATTCGGCAACCGTCCACGCACCATCTCGGTCGCCGATCATCGCGGCGGCCGCTACCTGCGTGACGTCGCCGACACCTACGCGCGGCATTTCTATGCACTCGACGGCAACCAGAAGATCGTCTCGGCCGCCGGTCGCGGCACGCACCGCCACGACGTGGTGCTGCATCAGCAGGCCGGCGACGAGATCTGCCACGACGCATATCGCGCGGCCTGCTACCGCGGCCCCGACGTGTCCGATCGCGTCGCGTTGCTGATGCAGCCGAACGACTCGACCTGGCTGTCGATCAACTTGTATCGCGCGCGTCGCAGCGGCGCGTTCCAGCCACGCGAGATCGCGGCCATCGAAACGCTCGCACCGCTGATCGCGCAGGCCGCGCGGCATCACTATGCGCTCGCCGGCGCGGCGCAGATCGGCATCCCGCACCTGATGCTCGCGCGGCTGCGCGGCGCATGCCCGGCACTGTCCAAGCGCGAACTCGACGTGCTCCGCGGCGTGCTCGAAGGCCAGACCGCGCAGGAGATCGGTGAGACGATCGGCGTGAAGGCCTCCAGCGTCGTCACCTACCAGAAACGCGCGTACCGACGCCTCGGCATCTCGAGCCAGCGCCAGCTGTTCGCGCTGTGCCTGCAGCCCTGAACGTCGACTGCCGATCCTGAGCGCGTCGGGGTAAGTCCCGGCCCGCCGCCGGCCGAGCGCTGTACCCGGAATGGGGACAGCGGTGTTCGGTACGGCTTCCATACTGCATCCAGCCTGCCGCACGCATCGCGTCGTCGAGCGTGCGCATTCAAACAGTGCAACCTGGAAGCCAACGATGGGCATCGAATTCAAGCCATATCCGTTCGTCGCCGCGCGCCATCCCGCGCACCTGCCGACCTGCAGTGACGGCGTCGACATGCAGCGGCACCGCGTCGCGATCGTCGGCGGCGGGCCGGTCGGCCTCGCGGTCGCGCTCGGCCTCGCCAATCACGGCATCCGCAGCGTGCTGCTCGAAGCCGACGATTCGGTCTGTCACGGCAGCCGCGCCATCTGCATCTCGCGACGCAGCCTCGAGATCATCGAGCGGCTCGGCGCACTCGACGGTTTCCTCAGCGTCGGACTGCCGTGGAGCGGCGGACGCAGCTTCCATCGTCACGAAGAAGTGCTGCATTTCACGATGCCGCAGGACGAAAACCAGAAGCTGCCGCCGATGGTGAACCTCGCGCAGTATCACATCGAGCAGTTCCTGCTCGATGCCGCGCTGCGCCGCCCCGAGCTCATCGAAATCCGCTGGCAGACGAAGGTCGCCGGCGTCACGCGGCGCCCGGACGGGGTGCGTCTCGACGTCGATACGCCACTCGGCGGATACGCACTCGATGCCGACTGGGCCGTGGCGAGCGACGGCGGGCGCAGCACGATGCGCGATGCGCTCGGCCTGTCGCTCCAGGGCACCAGCTACGAAGGCCGTTACGTGATCGTCGACATCGCGCTCGACAGCGATCGGCCGACCGAGCGGCTCGCCTACTTCGACCCGGCGTCGAACCCGGGCTCGACCGTGCTCGTCCACAAACAGCCCGACAACGTGTGGCGGATCGACTACCAGCTGCGCGACGATGAGGATCCCGAAGCGGCCGTCAAACCCGAAAACGTGATCCCGCGTGTGCAGAGCCTGCTCGACATGATGGGCGAGCGCGGAGACTGGTCGCCGATCTGGATCACGATCTACAAGGCGAACGCGCTGACGCTCGAACGCTACCGGCACGGCCGCGTGCTGTTCTGCGGCGACGCCGCGCACCTCGTGCCGATCTTCGGCGTGCGCGGCGCGAACTCGGGCATCGACGACGCCGACAATGTCGCTTGGAAACTGGCGTACGTGATTCGCGGGCTCGCGTCGGACGCACTGCTCGACAGCTATTCGGACGAGCGCGTGTTCGCAACGCACGAGAACCTGCGCTACGGCACCAAGAGCACCGAGTTCATGGCGCCGCCGTCGTTTGCGTTCGACCTGATGCGCAAGGCCGTGCTGACGCTCGCGGTCCGGCATCCGGCGTTGCGTTCGCTGATCAATCCGCGTCAGACATCGGCCATCGCTTACACGGCGTCGCCGCTCAATGCGGACGAACGCGATGCGTTCTCGGCTGGGCCGGCGCCCGGCATGGTACTCGCCGAATGCCCGCTGATGCTGCAGACGTCGAGCGACATCGGCAACGACAACGGCGCGCGTCGCGGCCACCTGACCGATCTCGTCGGCTCGCGCTTCACCGCGTTCCGCTTTACGCGCGACGGTGCGCCCGATCCGTCGTTCGCCGATCTCGAACGACGCCTGCACGACACCGGCATACCGTTCGCGCTCGTCACGCTCGCGCGGCATGCGGCACCGCAACACCCCGGAGGCGGCGGCTACGATGTCGACGGCCGGCTGTTCGACCTGTACGGCGCGCGCGACGGCACCGTCTATCTCGTGCGTCCGGACGGACACGTGCTCGGCCGCTGGCACGATGCGCGCACCACCGACCTGAGCGCCGCACTCGAGCGCGCACTTCACCCGCACACGTCAGCCGATCCTCAGGAGAACGCATGATGACCGACACCGAACGCGACGTCCTCTACACCAACCTGTGCCGCACGATGACCCGCATCGGCGAAACCGACGCGTCGCTCTTTCTCGCCCGCTTCGCGCTGCTGGCGATCGAGGCGATCGGCGACGCGGCAACCATCACCCGCCTGATCGCGGACGCCGGCGACGGCCTGCCCGACACGGGTGCACCGGCGGCGACGCATGGACGATGTGATACATGACGCACCGCTTGCGTGCCACCATCCATTTCTTACAGATTCATTTCGTAGGCAGACGAATCCCCTGGAAAATCCCGATAAGGGTGCATAACATTACTTAACGATTCCGACCCGTCTATCGCGTTACATTGCGTGGGCGGCACGGCGGGTCGCATGCCGCCTTCATGCAGCTTGCGGCGAAACAGCCGACGTCCGGTCATTTCGACTCAACACTAGGAGAGGATCACCATGACTCATGGCTTGATTATGTGGCTCATCATCGGCGCGATCGCCGGCTGGCTGGCGGGCCTGCTCGTCAAGGGCGGCGGGTTCGGCCTGATCGTCGATATCATCGTCGGGATCGTCGGCGCGGTGATCGGCGGCTGGCTGGCCGGGGTGCTCGGCATCAGCCTCGGCAGCGGCTTCATCGGCTCGGTGATCGTCGCGGTCATCGGCGCCGTGATCCTGCTGTTCGTGATCCGTCTGTTCAGGCGCGCGGCCTGACGATCTTCTCGCGCACCTTCGGGCGCGCTTTCGTTTCGTAGTTGCATCGAAGCGGCGCGCG
This sequence comes from Burkholderia sp. Bp9012, assembly GCF_003853825.1. Lineage (NCBI taxonomy): Bacteria > Pseudomonadati > Pseudomonadota > Betaproteobacteria > Burkholderiales > Burkholderiaceae > Burkholderia > Burkholderia sp. Bp9012. The sequence continues at coordinate 265,091 of NZ_QTQA01000006.1, forward strand.
GCATTGCCCGCGCGCCGCCTTCCGGTTTCACTGGCGCTTGCCGCGCCGCAACCAGCCGTCGAGCACGTCGGTCGTCAGCAATCCGCTGCGCGCCTCGCGTGCGCCATCGCGTCCGATCCACACGGTACGCGGCATTTCTCCCCGCCATCCCGCATCGAGTGCCGCCCGCAGACGCTCGGGCATCGGCTCCGCGTTCGCATACTGCGCGACCTGCGGCGGCAGGTTCATTTGCGCGAGCGCCTGCGCGATCGCCGCACCGTTGTCGTCGTACGCGTCCATCGAGACCATCGCGAGGCGCACGTCCGGATGCCGGCGCTGCCACGCGACCAGATGCGCGGCGTTCTCGCGGCAGTAGCCGCAATCGAGCGACCAGATCTCGACCGCGAGCGGCCGCTCGAGCGCCGTCGCGTACAACTTCGCGACCTCGGCCGCGCGCAGCGGCTGCAGTTCACCGGCCCATGCGGGCAGGCTCGCAAGCACGGCGCAGATCGACACCAGCAGCCGTTTCATTGCGCCCCCTCCACGGAAATCAGCCGATAGCCGTCGTTACGCGTACGCCACGACAGGTAGAGGCGTCCTGCATCGTCGAGCAGTTGCGGGTTGTCGCTCGCACCCGAGGTCGACGCGATCACGCGCGGCGCCGACCAGTGCTCGCCGCGATCGTCCGAGCGGCGCAACTTGATCTGCATCGTGTCGCCGTCGAACGCCTTCCATGCGAGCCAGACGACATCACCGCGCGCGACGAGCGCCGCATGCGATGCCTGCTCCGCCGGTACCGCCGGATTCGCGCCGAACGCCCAGGGTGTGCCGAGCGGCCTCCCATCGGCGCCGATGCGCGAGTAGAACACGTCGGCGCGGCCGTCGACGACGCCGAACCACGCGATGTGGCGCGTGCCGTCCGGCGCGATCGCGAGCGCCGGCCCATGCTCGGGGCACGCCTCGACGTGCCAGTTCGAGAACGTCGCGCGCACCGGCGCGACGGGCTCCGACGCCGACACGGGCAGCACCGCGAGCGCATGGTCGCGGATCTGCCCCGGGAATACGTTGCGCCACACGGCTTCGATATGTCCGGCCGGATCGATCGCCATCGCGATGCGGCAGCATTCGCATGTGTGATCGGTCACCTTGCGCTCAGGCTCGAACGACACGCCGCCGTCGCGCGACACGGCGTAGTAGACGGCCGCACCGTCGTACGCCCGCCCCGCCGCCTTCGCCGCAACGAGATCGCGCTTGTCGATCCACGCGATCGCGATGTTGCCCGCCGGATCGACTGCCATCATGTCGAAGCGGTGCGTGATCGCCTGCCGGTCGCGATGCACGGTGACGGGCACGCTCCAGGTCGCGCCGCCGTCGAGCGAACGCGAAAAGCGCACCATGCCGGTGTACGGCGCCTCGAGCGGCATCGACCACGACACGTATACCGCGCTACCGTCCGGGCTCGTCGCGAGCTTCGGGCGATTCTCCGCACTCGTGTAGATCGGCTCGGGCATCGCGTTGACGGTCGCGGGTGCGGACAGCGTGCGGCCCGCGTCATCCGAGTGCGCGACGACGACGTGCGCGCCTTCGACCCATGCGACCCACAGCCTGTGCCGCACGTCGAATGCGGCGCCGGTCGCGAGCGGCTGCTTCTGCTGTGCCGGCGCGGCCTGCACGCTCATGTGCGCCGCATGCGGATCGACAGTGTTCGGCGCGTCGTGCGCACCTGCGGGCGACAGCGCCGCGAGCCACAGCGCGCAGCCTGCCGCGAACGATTTCACAGCGACCATTTCAGTTCTCCAAAGAAAGTGCGGCCCGGATACGGGTGGAACACGTAGTAGCGGCGGTCAGTCAGGTTGTCGATGCCGACCGACGCGACCCAGTGACGGTCGAACCGGTAGCGTGCCTTCAGGTCGACGACCGTGAAGATGCTCGTGCCGCCGTACACGTCCGGATTGACGTCGCTGTTGTCGAGCGTATTGAACTGGCGGCCCGAGTAGCGGACGCCGACGCTCGCGAGCCAGTGTTCGTCGAAGCGGTACAACGCGAGCAGGTTCGCGCGCATGCGCGGGATGCGCGGAAAGCGCGAACCGACGTAAGCCGGATTCGCGGCGTCGGCCAGAATCTGCGCGTTGCTCGCCGACACGTTCGCGTCGATGTCGAGCCCGCGCAGCCCGACGCTCTGGCCGCTGAATGCAAGTTCGACGCCACGTACGCGCACGCGATCGACGTTCGAGATGTTGGTGACGGTCGACGCGCCCGACACCGTCGTCTGGCTGTAGATCGAATCGCGCAGGTCGCTCTGGAATACGCTCGCGCGCACGACGCCGACGCCCACGTCGCGCTCGGCCGTGAAGTCCCAGTCGATCGCCTTTTCCGGCCGCAGGTTCGGGTTGTTGTTGACGATCGCGTTGTTCGAGATCGTGCCCTGGAACAGTTCGCCGACCGTCGGGAAGCGCGTGCCGGTCGCGAACGACAGCCGGAAGCGCCAGACGTCCGTCGCGTCCCATTGCAGCGCGACTTTTGGCGACAGCGCATTCGCGTTGCGGTCCGCGTAGCCGAGCATGCCGTTGGCGTTGCCAAGCGCGCCGCCGTACGCATCCCAGCGCTCGTAGCGCAGGCCGAGGGTCGCGAGCCAGCCGGGCGCGAAACGCCACGCGTCCTGCGCGAACAGCGCCTGCGTGCGCGTGTCGCCCCGGTAGACGCTCGCGAGCGACGTAGTCGGCCCGGTCAGCCAGTCGGCCGTGTTGTACGTGACGTTGCGCAGGAAATAGTTGTCGTAGTGATAGCCGAACGTGAACGCGTGGCCCTTCACTTCCGGCGCCTCGGCCTTCAGGTCGAACGTGCGCCAGCCCGTGCCGTCGCCCTGGAACAGCGTGCCCGCCCCGCCCTGCACGGTCGACGCCGCGCGCAGCACGTCACGCGATACGTCGTATGCCGACACCACGCCCGACAGTCGCCAGCCCGAATCCAGCCGACCGTTCAGGCCGAGCGCGTACAACCAATTCTCCTGGTCGCCGCGCTGCGGCGCGAACGCGCTTGGCGCGACGGTCATGTTCCGGCCGCCAATCGACACGTTGCCACCGTAGACGGGATTGCCGGCCGCATCGCGCAGGAAGGTTTCGCCGTGCTGCCGGTAATGGTTTTCCCAGTGCCCAAGCGTCAGCGTCGCGTCGACGCGGTCCGAAAACGCATAGCCCATCCGGACCGTCTCGTTGAGCTGCTCGGTCCGCTCGATGGTCTGCGCGCCGACGATCGTGCGCGGCTTGCCGTTCGGCCCGATGTCGGCAGCCGCCCCCGTCACGGGCACCGCGGCACCGAGCTTCGGGTTGTAGGCTGAATTGGGGCTCGCATACTGCATCGGCTGGCCGTCGTTCTCCAGCCGGTCAAGCGACAGCGAAAACCAGAACTTGCCGACGCGGTTCGCGATCCGCGCGGTCTGGTGATTGCCGCCGAAGCTGTCCGCGAACCCGTAGCCGTCGTGATAGCGCTGCGTGAAGAACTGCGTCGACAGCGACGCCTCGAGCGCATCGGGGCGCCGCGTCGTCAGCAGCACGGTCGAGCCGATCGCGTTGCCGGGATACAGCGCGGAAAAGGGACCATACAGCACGTCGACGCGCGCGATATCGTCGGGCGCGATCAGCGACCAGCGCGGCGGATACGCATAACTCGAACCGAGCAGGTTCGACAGCAGCAGCCCGTCGGCGTAGACGAGCCCGCGCGCGCTCTGCAACTCGTTGAAGTCGCGGCCGGCGAACACGCTGTTGCGATCGCCGATGTAGCGCTTGCGAACCATCAGGTTGGGTGCGTACTTCAGCGCGTCCTCGGTGGTGACGTTGGTGTGCGCGTCGATCTGCTCGCGCGTGATCGACTCGACGACGGCCGGCGTATCGGGATCGACGGGTTGCCGCCGGGCGGAAACGCTGACGGCGGTCAGCGTGTCGCCCGTCGGCGCGGGCGCGGCAACCGGTGCGGCACGGCCGGCCGGGTTGCCCGGGCCGCCGGGCACGGGGTCGGCGGATGCGCCATCGATTGTGGCCGCCTGCGCGGCAGGCCAGACAAAAACTGCCGCGCAGGCGAGCGCGAGCCGGCCGCGCGACGGCCGCGCGGGGAAGGTGAACGACATGGATGAATTCCTGAAAACGTGACCGGACGCCGCCGTGCGCGAGCCGACGCGCCGCGCGCACATGGCGCGGCGCGCGGATCGGGCCGCAGGCGACACGCGCGCCACCGGAGCGCGCGGACGATATCAATCAGATCGGGACGTTTTCAGGCGGACCGCGCGGCTGCGCGAGACGGATGCCCTTGCGGGGAAAAACGGGAACGGCCGGGGCGGCCGCCCGGTACGCGAATGCGCGCACGAAGCCCGGCAATGCAGGCAGGCTCGTGCCGAGCGCCACGTTCGCCGCGAAGCCGGGACAGTACACGCAGTGCGGCACGCCGGCATGGTCCAACGGCGTTGTGCCGCGGTCGTCGCCCGACTGCGCGAGGGCGATGTGGCGCACGCCTGCCGCACTGCACAATTCGAGCGTGAGTTCGCCGGAACCGCTCGATGCGAGACGCGCGTAGCCGATGACGGGCGACAGTACGTTCAGTACGAGCGCCAACCATACGAGGCCGATCCATCGCGTCGTTCGTTTCATCGCGGTCCAGGAAAAAGTGCGCGCAAGTATAGCAAGCGGCCCGATCGTTGCCGACGTGCGAGGTGCAATAGTCGGCATCTCACAGTGCGCAGCTGCGCATGTGCCGTTAATACAACAGAGACAAAATCTAACGATTCGCCACTGGCATAAATCCAAGCGCGAGGTTGATAATTATTGAACCTGCTGGAGAAATGACCATGGACGAAAGACCAACCCGCATGCCCCCGCCCGAGCAAGTGATGAGCCCGGATCCGGAACCCGTCGGCGTGGAATTCCTCGCCGAGTTGCCCGAGCATGTCCGGGCATTCTTCGACGAGCAGCACAAGCTGTACTCGCCGAAGTGAACCTACGTTCCGTTCTGTAACCGCCACGTGTCGATCGATATCGTGCGGTTCATCGCTGCGTTTTCGGCGCAGATCGCTTCGCACCCGGGCTGCAATGGCCTGACGGTGCCGGATCAGCGCGTCCGCTGATTCTTCTGTCGCGTCGTTCCGCCGCGCGACTGTCTTCGTCTATTCTTCTGGTTTTCCGACTCCGGCCAGCCCGGTCCTCCCGATCGTTCCGATGAAACAAGCCATTCGTGCCAGCGTCGCAGTCGCCGCGCTCGGCGTCGCCTTTTTTACGTCACCGCACGTCGCACGCGCGGACGGCGACGACACCGCGCTCACCAATCTCGTCGCGCTCGCATCGCAGCGGCTCGCACTTGCCGAACCCGTCGCGCGATGGAAATGGGCGAACCACCAGGCGATCGAGGACCGGCCGCGCGAAGCGGCCCTGCTCGCATCGGTGGAGAAGCGTGCCGCACAGTCCGGCGTGGATCCCGCGTTCGCGCGCACGTTCTTCGAGGATCAGATCGCCGCGAGCAAGGACGTGCAGAACGCGCTCTTCGCAACGTGGCGCGCGACGCGGCCGCCGGAAGGCTCGCCGCCCGACCTCGCGACCAGCACGCGGCCGGCGCTCGACCAGCTCACGCAAAAGATGCTGGCCGGCCTCGCGCAAGTCGCACCGCTGCGCGACGCGCCCGATTGCCAGGCGCGGCTCGCACGCAGCATCGCGAACTGGAAGACGCTTACGCGCTACGACCGCACCCAGACGCAGGCACTCGGCATCGCGCTGTCGCACGTCTGCTCGGCCGGCGGCGCCAGCGCGATCGGCTGATGACGCGCGGCCATGGCGCGCTGCAGCCGGCGGTGCTCAGTCGGCAGGCGTGAGCGCCGCTATCGGAATCAGTTGCAGGCCGCGCGCGAGATGCGTCTGCAGCAGGCGATGGGTATGCGGCTCGACTGCACCGTCCGCGCCATCGGCCACGAGCCGCGCCGCCGCATCGAGCGATTCGGCCACACCGAGGTAGCGCCAGCCGTCGATCACATGAAACAGGCGGCGCTCGCCGCTCGCCTCGAACGCGACCGGGCCGTCGAACGGCCAGGGCACATTGCCGGCACGGGCGCTTTCGGCCGCGGGACGCCGGTTGTATGACGGACGCAGACGAGCGATCCACTGCGCTTCCGCAAGCATTGCGCCGAGTTCATTGCCGGTCTCCCGCCATTCGACGCGCCGCACCTGCTGCGCAATCCGCATTTCCTTCGACGAACGCCGCTCGCCGGTCAGCAGCGCGCGCAAGCGCTGCCGCACGCGCACGCTGCGGCCAACGTACAGCGCTACGTCGCCCTCCCCGAACAACGCGTACGCGCCGCATCCGGCCGGCGCGGTATCGAGCCACGCTTCGGTCATGCCGCCCGCGAGACGGAAGTGGCGCGTCGTGCGCGCAATCTGGTCGCGCAGACGCTCGAGCGGCACGATCTCGTGCAATTGCCGCCAGAACTGCCAAAGGAGATCGGCATCCGCGAGCGCCCGGTGGCGGGCGGCGGGAACGAGGCCATGCCGCTCGATCAGCGCATCGAGTCCGTGTCGCGCCTCCCGCGGAAACAGCGCGCGCGACAACCGCACCGTGCACAGCACGTCCGGATTGAATGCGAAGCCGGCGCGCTCGAATTCGGCACGCAGGAAGCCCCGGTCGAAGCTCGCGTTGTGCGCGACGAACAGCTTGCCGTCGAGCCGCTCGAACAGCATGGGCGCGAGCGACGCGAACGACGGCGCGTCGCGCACCATCTCATCGGAAATGCCCGTCAGTTGCTGGATGAACGGCGGAATCGATTGCCCCGGATTGACCAGTGTCGTCCATGTCGATACGCCCAGCGGGCCGATTTCGACCACGCCGATTTCAGTGATGCGGTGCTCGGCGGACGAACCACCGGTGGTTTCGAGATCGACGAAGACGAGCGGCTGTTCGCAGGCGGGATCGGACGGACGGAAATCGGACATGAAAAGGCGGGAGAGACAATGCTTCCGTGAGTATGCACCGGCAGGCGTGTTCGCGACCAGTCCGAAGCGGATTCGATTCGCCGGTCACGGGTTTTCGTGCCCCAAAAAGCAAAAAGCCCCCGCGATGCGGGGGCCGGACGTGATCGGCAATGCGTGGCGCGTCAGACCGCCTGGATATTCGCTGCCTGCTTGCCTTTCGGCCCGACTTTCACATCGAAGGAAACGCGCTGGTTTTCCTTCAGCGTTTTGAAGCCGTCCATCCGGATTTCGGAAAAGTGCGCAAACAGATCTTCGCCACCATTGTCGGACGTAATAAAGCCGAAACCTTTAGCATCGTTAAACCATTTTACGATACCGGTATCCATACCTTCGTTCCCCACTCGATTAGATCAAAAAAGCTACTGTTTATAGCCGCTTCCCGAAATCCCGCAACGGCGCGCCGACACTCACCCCCAGCGCTCCGCCCGGGGACGGAGTGCTGACTTTATAAATTGGACAATCCGGGTGCGTCAAGGGAATTTTTGGCGCCTTCTTTATCAAAAAAACGTCAATACCACTGGAATCGGTACACCATCGTCTTTTATTAATTGATCCGCATCAAAAACCTGTCAATATTACCGGCATCGAATCACCGATAATCAAAAACATGAAAAACCTACCGGGGACAAATCGGGCCGGTAAAATCATCGGGTTTTTTCCGGATTGCCAAGAACGAAGGACGTAGCGATGCTGGTGCAAGGCATTGGAAGGAGAAGGTCATGTGGCTGGACGGAATCAAACGCCTTGCGAGCCGGCTCGCACGCGTACGCCGCAAGTCCCGCGCGCTGGCCGAGTCTCGTGAAACGCCATGCGACACCGAGTTCGACCCCACCTGGCACGGCGATCATTGGCAGAACCTGCTGGCCTCACCGCTGGACGCCCGTCACTACGTGATGGAAGACTGGACGTACACGCCGCCGCTGGCCGAGGCCGATGACACGCAGCCGACCGGCAAGCGCAAGCGGCGCTCGTACAAGCAATAGGGATCCGGGAGACGGGCAAAAAAAAGCGCGACTGGGAAGTCGCGCCGACAAAGGTTTGGAGATCTTTTCCGTCAACGAAAAAGTCTGCTTCGGAAAGCAGAGATCGCAGTATAGCGAGAGAACATCCTTTCATTATCCATGCTCGGCACAAACCTCTATTGCCGATGTGTCAATAATCGCGCGAGGTCTGCCCCGCCCGCCACTGATTGCCTGTCGCGATCGCGCAACGCCCACGACACCCGTTATGCAGTCCTGAGCACCTTCTCCGCCTGCTGCGCTGCCGCAAAGTCTTGATGGCCGGGGCTCCCGGCGCATACACTCATTCTTGCGGGATTCAAAATACAGTATTGCCGGAAGCAATTTCCTTTTGCACCCGGACCCATCCGTACACTGCAAATGGATTTCCGACGAAGGCGCCGCGCTCAACGCGCACGGCGTCGCCGACACGCGACGCCGCCGATGCCCGCAGCAGGTTCGATCGACATCATCCTGTTTGGAGACAGATCATGAAAAAGCCCCTGATCGTCGCCGCATTGACCGGCGTGTGTGCCACTGCCGCCCATGCGCAAAGCAGCGTCACGCTGTACGGCCTGATCGATGCAGGCATCACCTATACGAACAACCAGGGTGGTCACAGCGCGTGGCAGGAGACCAGCGGCTCGATCAACGGCAGCCGCTGGGGCCTGCGCGGCACCGAGGATCTCGGAGGCGGACTGAAAGCGATCTTCACCTTGGAAAACGGCTTCGGCATCAACAACGGTTCGCTCAAGCAGAACGGCCGCGAATTCGGCCGCCAGGCTTTCGTCGGCCTCGCGCACCAAAGCTACGGCTCGCTCACGCTCGGCCGCCAGTACGACAGCGTCGTCGATTTCCTCGGCCCGCTGTCGCTGACCGGCACCCAATACGGCGGCACGCAGTTCGCGCACCCATTCGACAACGACAATCTGAACAACTCGTTCCGGATCAACAACTCGGTCAAGTATCAGAGTGCCAATTACGGCGGCCTGAAGTTCGGCGCGCTGTATGGCTTCTCGAATTCCAGCGATTTCTCGAACAACCGCGCATACAGCGTGGGCGCGTCGTACAGCTATCTGGGCTTCAACGTCGCGGCCGCGTACATGCAACTCAACAACAACATCAACGCGCTGTCGCTCGCAGCCAGCGACCCCGGCGCGGTGGCCGGCGACTGGACGTTCGCCGCCAGCCGTCAGCGCACCTGGGGCGCGGGCCTCAACTACACGTTCGGGCCCGCGACGGCCGGCTTCGTGTTCACGCAGACGCGCCTGACCGATTCGGCCAGGATCAGCGCCGGGCAGTCCGGCGTGTCGGGCGGCATCCCGCTCACCGGCGGCACGCGCTTCAACAATTACGAAGTGAATGGCCGCTACGCGTTGACACCGGCATTCTCGCTCGCGGGTTCGTACACGTACACCGACGGCCGCCTCGACGGCCAGACGCCCAGCTGGCATCAGTTCAACCTGCAGGCCGACTATGCGCTGTCGAAGCGCACCGACCTGTATCTGCAGGGCGAGTACCAGCGGGTCAATGCGGACGGCCTGGCTGTGGGCGCGAACATCAACGGGCTCGGCACCGCGTCGTCGACGAACAAGCAGATCGCGGTCACGGCCGGCATGCGCCACCGCTTCTGAGCAATGCGATCGGTCCCCGCCCGGCAAGGACCATGACGAAGCGCCCCACCCGGGGCGCTCGTCGTTTCAGCGCTGCGCTGTGCGAATGCACCGCTCCCCGCTCACGCGCTGCCCGGTGCCGGATAGCGAACGTCGAGCACGTCAATCGGCTGGGGACCAGCCGGCGTCATCAGCGTGACGGTGTCGCCGATCTTCGCCTTGATGAGGGCTCGCGCGACCGGCGAAATCCAGCTGACACAGCCGCGATCGAGATCGACCTCGTCGATCCCGACGATCGTGACGGTGTGATCCTCGCCGTCCGGCGTCGCGTAATCGACGGTCGCGCCGAAGAACACCTGGTCGACATTCTCCTGCCGGCTCGCGTCGACGACTTCGGCGAGATCGAGCCGCTTCGTCAGAAAGCGGATCCGGCGGTCGATCTCGCGCAACCGCCGCTTGCCGTAGATGTAGTCGCCGTTCTCCGATCGATCGCCGTTCGACGCGGCCCACGACACCAACCGCACGACTTCGGGGCGCTCGACGTCGATCAGGTTCAGGAGTTCGTCCCTGAGCCGCTTGTGGCCGGCCGGGGTGATGTAATTCTTCGTGCCCGCCGGAATCGCGGGTTGACTCGGGTCGAGATCGTCGTCGTCGCCGTCCGACTCTTTGACAAACGCCTTGTTCATGATGCAGATTCAACACTTGGATGACTGATGCATCAAGGGTACACGAACGCGGCCGCCCAGGATCGGGTGACATTTTTTGCGAATAAGGCTTCCCTTTTTATACAACCCTGCTATACTTCCGCTTCTGCGTGCGGCTGTAGCTCAGTTGGATAGAGTACTTGGCTACGAACCAAGGGGTCGTGGGTTCGAATCCTGCCAGCCGCGCCACCTTTTTCGAGGGCCTTCCAAACCGAAGGCCCTTTCAGTTCGATGTTGTAGCGTTTTGTTTTTGCGTGCGGCTGTAGCTCAGTTGGATAGAGTACTTGGCTACGAACCAAGGGGTCGTGGGTTCGAATCCTGCCAGCCGCGCCACCTTTTTCGAGGGCCTTCCAAACCGAAGGCCCTTTCAGTTCGATGTTGTAGCGTTTTGTTTTTGCGTGCGGCTGTAGCTCAGTTGGATAGAGTACTTGGCTACGAACCAAGGGGTCGTGGGTTCGAATCCTGCCAGCCGCGCCACCTCAGAAGGGCCTTCCTCCGGGAAGGCCCTTTTTTCTTTTCCGCCCCCCTCTTTTGTTCGGCCACCGCCCGCTCGAGTCGGGTTGCCACTTCACGACAGCGCCCGACCCGCTGCACACATGAAAACGGCGGCCCGTGGCCGCCGTCGCATCCCGCCGCAGACCACCGCGCGACGTCAGTAATCCTGCCGCTCGCGCTCGATGCGCATGCCGCCGTCGTGACGCGCATGCACGCTGTCGTCGGTCGAGCGCTCGCGCATGATCCGCATCACGTCCGGATTGGTCCGCACGCGCCGCATCACGTTCGCGAGATGCACGCGATCGCTGACCTGGATCACGAACCGCAGCACCGTCGATTCGTGCGTCAGATCCTCGTCCATCGCGATGTGAACGATGTTCGCGTCGGCCGACGTGATGTCCGCCGCGACGCGCGCGAAGATGCCCTTCGTGTTCTTCACGAGCGCCTTCACTGCGACGTCGAACAGACGACCCGGCTGCGGCGCCCACTCGACGTCGATCCAGCGGCCCGGATCGCGACGATGGATGCGCTGCGCGACCCGGCAATCGGTCGTATGAATCGCCATCCCGAGGCCGATGCCGATATAGCCCATGATCGCATCGCCCGGAATCGGCCGGCAGCACGCCGACAGTTGCACGGACATCCCTTCGGTGCCGGTGATCACGACCGGCGGCGCATTGTGCGCGGGATGCCGCTCGGACTTCGGCAGATCGTCGTCCGCATCGCGGCCGGTCATCAGCACCTCGATGCGCTTGGCCATCACCGCGGCGACGCGGCGGCCGAGGCCGATGTCCGCGAAGATTTCCTGGCGGCTCTTGTTGCCCGTCCACTGGACGAGCTTCTCCCACACCTCCGGCGTTACATCGGCGAGCGCGAGCCCGTAACCCTTCAGGCTCTGATCGACGAGCCGCTCGCCGAGCTGCACCGACTCGTTCAGGCGCATCGTCTTCAGGTAGTGACGAATCGCCGAACGCGCCTTGCCGGTGCGCACGAAACCGAGCCACGCGGGGTTCGGCTTCGAATACGGCGCGGTGATGACCTCGACGATGTCGCCGCTCTTCAGCTCGGTGCGCAGCGGCAGCAACTCGTTGTTGATCTTCACGGCCACGCACTGGTTGCCGAGATCGCTGTGGATCGAATACGCGAAATCGAGCGCCGTCGCGCCGCGCGGCAACGCCATGATCTTCGACTTCGGCGTGAACACGTAGACCGCATCCGGGAACAGGTCGATCTTCACGTGCTCGAGGAATTCGCTCGAATCGCCGGCTTCGCTCTGGATGTCGAGCAGCGACTTCAGCCACTGATGCGCGCGCTTCTGCACGTCGTTCAGATCCGCGCCGCCGTTCTTGTACAGCCAGTGCGCGGCCACGCCGGCCTCGGCGATCTCGTGCATCTTGCGCGTGCGCACCTGGAACTCGATCGGCGCGCCGAACGGGCCGACGAGCGTCGTGTGCAGCGACTGATAGCCGTTGATCTTCGGGATCGCGATGTAGTCCTTGAACTTGCCGGGCACGGGCTTGTACAACGCGTGCAACGCACCGATGCACGTGTAGCAGTCGAGCGGACTCTCGACGACGACGCGAAAGCCGTATACGTCGAGCACCTGCGAGAACGACAGCTGCTTGTCGCGCATCTTGCGATAGATGCTGTAGATCGTCTTCTCGCGGCCGGTGATCTCCGCGTCGAGCTTCGCGTCGCTCATCGCGCGCTGAGCAGCCTCGAGGATCTTGCTGATCACTTCGCGGCGGTTGCCGCGCGCGGCCTTCACGGCCTTCTCGAGCGTCGCGTAGCGATGCGGGTTGAAGTTCGCGAAGCTCATGTCCTGCAGCTCGCGATACGTATTGTTCAACCCGAGGCGGTGCGCGATCGGCGCGTAGATGTCGAGCGTCTCGCGTGCGACGCGCCGGCGCTTTTCCATCGGCACCGCGCCGAGCGTGCGCATGTTGTGCAGACGGTCGGCGAGCTTGACGAGGATGACCCGCACGTCGCGCGCCATCGCGAGCAGCATCTTGCGGAAGTTTTCCGCCTGCGCTTCCTCGCGGCTGCGGAACTCCATCTTGTCGAGCTTGGACAGGCCGTCGACCAGTTCGGCGACCTTCGGGCCGAACCGTTCGGCCAACTCGCTCTTGGTCACGCCCTGGTCTTCCATCACGTCGTGCAGGAGCGCTGCCATCACGGCTTGCGCGTCGAGCTTCCAGCCGGCACAGATTTCCGCGACGGCGACGGGATGGGTGATGTAGGGTTCGCCGCTCTGGCGATATTGACCGAGGTGGGCTTCGTCACTGAAGTGGAACGCCGCCTTGACCTCTTTGATTTCTTCCGGAGGGAGATACTCGGCAAGCGCGGCCGTCAGTTTCGCGATCGAAACGACGCCGTGCTTGCGCGGCTGCTCCGGCGTGGCGGTCGGCCCGAACAGATGCCGGAAGGACTGTTCGAGGACCGCGTCGATGTACTGGCGCGCAGGCGACTGGGCCGTGGCTTCGGTGGTCGAATCCGCGGAGGCGGACGATGGGGTGGTGCTCATATTCGCCTCCAGGTCGAGTCGTTGCGCGCGTGGACTACATGGCTGGAACGGGCCGGATGCGCGTTACACCGGCACCTTCTTCAGCATCTCGACGCCGACCTGGCCGGCAGCGATCTCGCGCAGCGCGACGACGGTCGGCTTGTCGCGGCTCTCGATCTTCGGCGTATGGCCTTGCGCGAGCTGCCGCGCGCGGTAAGTGGCGGCGAGCGCCAGTTCGAAGCGGTTGGGGATTTGCTTCAGGCAGTCTTCGACGGTAATGCGAGCCATGTTGGTAATTCCTTCTGAATATAGTCCCTATTCTACCTTATGTCCCTCTACCCCCGCGTCATTCCGCGTGGGGCAAATGGATGCCGAGCTCGATGAACAGCTCGGTATGTCGCGCGTACTGCGAAGCAAAGCGCAGGCGCGTCGCCGCGACGATGCATTCGAGCTCGGCCAGTGCACGATCGAAATTTTCGTTGATCACGACGTATTCCGCTTCCGACGCGTGCGCCATCTCGCTGCCCGCGGCGAGCAGGCGTCGCGTGATCACGTTCGGCTCGTCCTGGCCGCGCTTCTTCAGACGTTCCTCGAGCGCGTCGAGCGACGGCGGCAGAATGAAGATGCCGACCGCGTTGCGGAACTGCTTCTTCACCTGCTGCGCGCCCTGCCAGTCGATCTCGAGCAGCACGTCGTGGCCGCTCATCATCTGCTCCTCGATCCAGACGCGCGACGTACCGTAGTAGTTGCCGTGCACTTCCGCGCTTTCGAGGAATTCGTGCGCGGCGTGGCGCGCGCGGAAATCCTCGACGGTCGTGAAGTGGTAGTGCTGGCCGTCCTGCTCGCCCGGGCGCGGCTTGCGCGTCGTGTACGAAATCGACAGGCAGATGTCGCTGTCCTTCGACAGCAGCGCGTTCACGAGCGTCGACTTGCCGGCGCCCGACGGCGCGATGACCATGAACAGGTTGCCGGGATAGACGCCGCCGTGCAGCGCATGCGACGCGTGGCCGTCGTGAGTGGGATGGGTCATGTTGCGTTACTCCAGGTTTTGCACTTGCTCACGCATCTGCTCGATCAACAGCTTGAGCGCCATCGATGCGTCGGCCAGTTCCTTCGCCGCCGCCTTCGAGCCGAGCGTGTTTGCTTCTCGATTCAGTTCCTGCATCATGAAGTCGAGACGCTTGCCGACGCGGCCGCCCTTCTCGATCACGTGGCGCGTTTCGTTCAGGTGCGCGGTGAGTCGCGACAGCTCTTCCGCGATGTCGATCCGGATGCCGTACATCGTCACTTCCTGACGAATGCGTTCCGCGGCTTCCTCGCGCGTGACGATCGGCGCGCTGCCTTCGGGCGCCGCGATGCCGAGCGCCTCCTGCAGCCGCTCGACGATCTTCTGCTGATGCTTCGCGATCAGCTCCGGCACGAGCGGCGTGATGCGCGCGACGATCGCCTCCATCTCGGTGACGTTCGACAGCAGCATCGTCGCCAGCTGCGCGCCTTCGCGCGAACGCACGACGACGAGTTCACCGATCGCTTCCTTGCCGCACGCGAGCACCGCGTCGCGGATCGCTTCCGCCGACACGCCGCTCTCGGCGAGCACGCCTGGCCAGCGCAGGATTTCGCCCGCACGCAGGCGACCGACACCCGGGAACGAATCGAGCACCGAGCGCTCGAGCTCGGCAAGCTGGCCGAGCGCCGTCTGGTTCAGCGCACCGGCACCGATGCTCTGCTCGCCGCGCTGCAGGTTGATGCGCACGTCGACCTTGCCGCGCGACAGCTTGTTCATCAGCATTTCGCGCAGCGCGGGCTCGCACGCGCGCACGTCGTCCGGCATGCGGAAATTCAGGTCGAGGAAGCGCGAGTTCACGGTGCGCAGTTCGACCGACACACTGGTGCCGCCGTTGCCGGTGGCCGTCGCGAGTTCGCGCGTCGCGCTCGCGTAGCCCGTCATGCTGTAGATCATGGTTCGTCTCGCCGTCTGGGTGCCCTTCTCGGGCGGGAATATGTCGAGGCGCCCGGCGCATTGCAAGGCGCGGGGCGGGAAGCGCGCATTATCCCATTTTTGCGCCCCACCCCGCCGGGCAAGGCAGCCGTTCGGCGCTAAAATCGGGGTTTCCTCTTCCGTCCACGATTCCCCCATGACGTCTTCCCTGTCCCGCCCGAGCGGCCGCCGCGCCGACGAACTGCGCAAGGTCGCCCTCACGCGCCATTACACGAAACACGCCGAAGGCTCGGTACTCGTCGAATTCGGCGATACCAAGGTGATCTGCACCGCGAGCGTCGCCGAACGCGTGCCCGAATTCCTGCGCGATCGCGGCCAGGGCTGGCTGACGGCGGAATACGGGATGCTGCCGCGCGCGACGCACACGCGCAGCGACCGTGAAGCCGCGCGCGGCAAGCAGACGGGCCGTACGCAGGAAATTCAGCGCCTGATCGGCCGCGCGCTGCGCGCGGTGTTCGATCTCGAAGCGCTCGGCCCGCGCACGATCCACATCGACTGCGACGTGATCCAGGCCGACGGCGGCACGCGCACGGCCAGCATCACCGGCGCCTTCGTCGCCGCGCACGACGCCGTGTCGAAGCTGATCGCGGCCGGCAAGCTCGCGCGCTCGCCGATCACCGACCACGTCGCCGCGATCTCGGTCGGCGTGTACGAAGGCGCACCCGTGCTCGACCTCGACTACGCGGAAGATTCGCGCTGCGACACCGACATGAACGTCGTGATGACGGGCGCCGGCGGCTTCGTCGAAGTCCAGGGCACCGCCGAAGGCGTGCCGTTCTCGCGCGCCGAGATGAACGCGCTGCTCGACCTCGCGCAAAGCGGGATCGGCCAGCTCGTGCAGTTGCAGAAGGACGTGCTGGGCGCCGGCCATGTCTGACGCTCGCAACCTGGCGCCGCTGTCGCGCATCGTGCTCGCGTCGAACAACGCCGGCAAGCTGCGCGAGTTCACCGCGCTGTTTTCGACGGTCGGCATCGAGATCGTGCCGCAGGGCGACCTGGCCGTGCCGGAGGCGGACGAGCCGTTCGGCACGTTCATCGAGAACGCGCTGACGAAAGCACGGCACGCGTCGCGGCTCACCGGCCTACCGGCGATCGCCGACGATTCGGGCCTGTGCGTGCGCGCGCTGCGCGGCGCACCGGGCGTCTATTCCGCACGCTACGCGCAGCGCGCGGGCGGCGACAAGGGCGACGCGGCGAACAATGCGTACCTCGTCGAGCAGCTGCGCGGCGTCGCCGACCGGCGCGCATACTATTGCTGCGTGCTCGCGCTGGTGCGCCACGCGGACGATCCCGAGCCGCTGTTCGCCGAAGGTCGCTGGGAAGGCGAGATCGTCGACACGCCGCGCGGCGAACACGGATTCGGCTACGACCCGTATTTCCACCTGCCGTCGCTCGGCGCGACGGCGGCCGAGCTCGAGCCGGCCGTGAAGAACACGCACAGCCATCGCGCGCTCGCGCTGAAGGCACTGCTCGCGCGGCTCGCGGAGGAACCGGCATGATCGTCTTCGTCACGCATTCGCAACCGGAGGCCGCATGAGCCAGGCGGCGGAAACCGGCGCGCGCGTCGTCGCGGCCTTCACGTCGCCCGGGCAGGTACGGCTCACGTCGCTGCCGCCGCTCGCGCTGTACGTGCATTTTCCGTGGTGCGTGCGCAAGTGCCCGTACTGCGATTTCAACTCGCACGAGTGGAAGGGCGAGCGGTTTCCGGAAACCGAGTACCTCGACGCGCTGCGCGCCGATCTCGAACAGGCGCTGCCGCTCGTCTGGGGCCGGCAGGTGCATACGGTGTTCATCGGCGGCGGCACGCCGAGCCTGCTGTCGGCGGCCGGCCTCGACCGGCTGCTGTCCGACGTGCGCGCGCTGCTGCCGCTCGATGCCGACGCCGAGATCACGCTCGAGGCGAACCCGGGCACGTTCGAGGCCGCGAAGTTCGCGCAGTTCCGCGCGAGCGGCGTGAACCGGCTGTCCGTCGGCATCCAGAGCTTCAACGAAGGCCATCTGAAAGCGCTCGGCCGCATTCACGACACCACGCAGGCGCGCGCGGCCGTCGAGATCGCCGCGAAGACGTTCGACAACTTCAACCTCGACCTGATGTTCGCGCTGCCGAACCAGACGCTCGACGAATGCCGGGCCGACATCGAGACCGCGCTGTCGTTCGCGCCGCCGCATCTGTCGCTGTATCACCTGACGCTCGAACCGAACACGCTGTTCGCGAAGTTTCCGCCCGTGGTACCCGACGACGACGCATCGGCCGACATGCAGGAATGGATCCACGCGCGCACGGCCGAGGCCGGTTACGGCCGCTACGAAGTGTCCGCTTACGCGAAGCCGAATCATCAGTGCAAGCACAACCTGAACTACTGGCGCTTCGGCGACTATCTCGGGATCGGCGCGGGCGCGCACACGAAGCTGTCGTTCCCGAACCGGATCCTGCGGCAGGCTCGCTACAAGCATCCGGCTACCTTCATCGAACAGGCGATGGCCGGCACGCCGGTGCAGGAAGAACGTGAAGTCGGTGCGCGCGACCTGCCGTTCGAGTTCATGCTGAACACGCTGCGGCTCGTCGAGGGCTTCCCCGTGCACAGCTTCGTCGAACGCACGGGTTTGCCGATCGGCACGATCGAGCAGGCACTCAAGGATGCGGAGCAGCGCGGACTCATCACGCGCGATTTTGCGCAGATCGCGCCGACGCCGCTTGGTCAACGGTTCCTCAACGACCTGCAGGAATTGTTCCTGCGCGACGATTGAGGCGGAACGAGGCGGCATTTCGGTTACAATGCCGCCTCGTGTGGAAGCGTGGCCGAGCGGTTTAAGGCACCGGTCTTGAAAACCGGCGACGGGAAACTGTCCGTGAGTTCGAATCTCACCGCTTCCGCCAGGAAGTTCGCCAAACCCGTCCATTCATCGAATGACGGGGTTTTTGTTTGTTCGACGCGCGCCGCGCACGGTGCCCGCCCCGCGTGCCGACGCATCTCGCCCGATGCCGTTACAATCCGGCGCTCCGATTCGCGAAACGGGAAACCACGTCATGAAGTCCTTCATCGCCTCGTCGCTCGTCGCCCTGGCTGCCGTCGGCACGCACGCCGCGGCCGCCGATTCCGCCTCCGGCACCGACGCGCAAACGCCGTCATGCGCGATTGCGTACGTGAAGGGTGTCGGCGGCTCGCCGCGCAGCCTGCGCGAATATCTCGCGAGCCCGACGCCGTACAACTACCTGAAGGAAAACGAGATCCAGTGCAAGGTGTCGGATGACGGGCGCGCATCGAACTGCACCGGCGTGACCTATATCCGCAACGAACAGGTCAGCGTGTACGACGATTCCGACCCGGCGACGCTGACGGTCGTCGCGCCGGTGGAACTCGAGCACGGCCAGAAGTACCCCGTGATCCTCGTGGTGCAGCGCAAGGACGCGCGCTGCACGCGGTAACGCGCGCCACGGCACGCCCGCCGTCCGCCGACGACGCGCGCGTGCCTCACGGGCCGGGCCGCCATCGCCTAGAATTCGATCAGCACGGCGACACGACCGCCGCCGCGACTCGATGCCGCCCGCGCCATCCGTGCGTGCGGCCCAGGGAGACCGCCATGACCGAATTGTCGACAGCGACGGATCACGTCGATTACGAAGGCTTCGAGATCCATGTGGTGCCGGGCATCGCCCCGGGCAGCGACACGCGTTACACCTACACCGGCTATGTCTGCCATCCTGGCGCGAATCCCGCGCTGCCCGATCATGCGGTGCCCTTCCACGCGGACGGCGAGGAAAGCTTCGCGAGCGTCGACGAAGCGGTTCGGGAAGCCGTGCACATCGGCAAGAGCATCATCGACGGCACGCATCCGGACCTGTCCGTTCTGTCGCTCGTAACACACGGCTACTAAGCGGGCAGATCGGGCCACGCCCACCGCCACTGCGTGCGACGCGCGTGCGCATATCGCGCCCGCGCCGTCACATGTCACGTCACGTCGGAACACATGCCGGTCGGCCCGCCGATCGCCATCATCCGCGAATTGCTACGTCCCGCTTCGCGCACTATGCGTTTCTCCCGATAACAGGTCGCGGCCGGACGCCTATCATTTTTTTATCGTCACCCTCCGGCAGTCCGCCATGTCTCATCTTCCCCACCCGGGCGCCAGCCGGCTGCGTGTTGCCTGGCTGGTCGCCGCCTCGTTGCTTGCCGCCTGCACGATCACGCCGCCGCCATCGCTGCGCTCGGTGCAGACGATCCCGTCCGTCATCCGCAACGCGAATCGCGACCAGTACCGCGTGGAAGTCGCGCGGTGCGTCACCGAGCACAATCCGTCCGGCGTCGCGCGCGGGACGCCGCAGGCGATGCTGCGCTCGCTCGTCGTCGTCGCGTTCACCGTCGATGGCAGCGGCCGCCTCGTCAACGCATCCGTTTATCGCAGCAACGGCGACAGCGAAGCGGAAGGGCTCGCGCTCGCGTCGCTGCGTCGCTCGGCGCCGCTGCCGCCACCGCCGTCGAAACTGCTGGACGGCAATGGCCGGCTCGAGATGATGGAAGGCTGGCTGTTCAACGACGACGGACGTTTCCAGTTGCAAAGCACCGCATCCGCACAGGCGCAATCGCTCGACTGAGCCCGCGCCGGCCCGCGATTGCCGCTATGTCGCGGCGCTGGCTATAATTTTCCGCAATCGCGCGGCCACCCTCCCGCGCGCGTTCGCGCGCCGCACCCGGCATGCGAGCCGACCATGCCGGCACTGGGCGGCGGCGACCTATCCGTCTCCATCGTCGACCGGCGGGTGACGTCAGCGCCACGACGCGCGTTCACGCCGCTACCGCATCATCCGCCCGGCTGCGCTCTCCCGGCAGGCGTCCACCTGCCTGCCCAAGCGCACGCTCAGGCGAATGCCCCAACGACAAAACGGAGACATCCATGTCCGCATCTCCCCCGGCCGTTGCACACGCAACCGGTTCGGCCGGCGCCGTCAGCCACCGGCGCATCGTGTTCGCGAGCTTCATCGGCACCGCGATCGAGTTCTACGACTTCTACGTCTACGCGACTGCCGCCGCACTCGTCATCGGCCCCGTGTTCTTTCCGCACGGCTCCGCGACCGCACAGGCGC
Source organism: Burkholderia sp. Bp9012 (assembly GCF_003853825.1). NCBI lineage: Bacteria > Pseudomonadati > Pseudomonadota > Betaproteobacteria > Burkholderiales > Burkholderiaceae > Burkholderia > Burkholderia sp. Bp9012. The sequence continues at coordinate 285,466 of NZ_QTQA01000006.1, forward strand.
TGTCCGCATTCGTCACGTTCGGTATCGCATTCATCGCGCGGCCGATCGGCTCGTTCCTGTTCGGCCACTTCGGTGACCGCATCGGTCGCAAGTCGACGCTCGTCGCGTCGCTGCTCGTCATGGGCGTGTCCACCACCGCGATCGGATTCGTGCCCGGCTACGACACGATCGGCACACTCGCGCCGGTGCTGCTGTGCGTGCTGCGCTTCGGCCAGGGGATCGGCCTCGGCGGCGAATGGGGCGGCGCGGCGCTGCTCGCGACCGAGCACGCGCCGCAAGGCAAGCGCGGCTGGTTCGGGATGTTCCCGCAGCTGGGCCCGTCGGTGGGCTTCCTGATGTCGAACGGGCTGTTCTTCGCACTCGCGCTGTCGCTGTCCGACGAACAATTCCGCAGCTGGGGCTGGCGCATCCCGTTCCTCGTCAGCGCGGTGCTCGTCGCGGTCGGCCTGTACGTGCGGCTGAAGATCACCGAGACGCCGGCGTTCCAGGCCGCACTCGACCGCAACGAACGCGTGCGCGTGCCGGTCGCGACGCTCGTCTCGCAACATTGGCGCCCCACATTGCTCGGCGCACTCGCGATGGTGGTCTGCTACACGCTGTTCTATATCTCGACGGTGTTCTCGCTGTCGTATGGCGTGTCGACGCTGCACATTCCGCGTCAGAGCTTCCTCGGCCTGTTGTGCTTCGCTGTCGTGTTCATGGGGCTCGCCACGCCGCTGTCGGCGTGGGCGTCGGATCGCTTCGGCCGCAAGCCGGTGCTGGTCGTCGGCGCGATCGCCGCACTGCTGTCCGGCTTCGCGATGGAGCCGCTGCTCGGCAGCGGCTCGATGCCGCTCGTCGCGTTGTTCCTGACGCTCGAGCTGTTCCTGATGGGCGTGACGTTCGCGCCGATGGGCGCGCTGCTGCCCGAGTTGTTCCCGACCAACGTCCGCTATACGGGCGCGGGCGTCGCGTACAACCTCGGCGGGATCCTCGGCGCGTCGATCGCGCCGTACATCGCGCAGCTGCTCGCCGCGCGCGGCGGCCTGTCGTGGGTCGGCGGCTACGTGTCGGTCGCGGCAGCGATCAGCCTGATCGGCGTGCTGCTGATGCGCGAAACCCGCGACGCATCGCTCGTCTGAGCCTCAGGGGCGCCTCGGGTTGTGTGGCGGGCGGCGCTGACTATACTCGATCCGGGGACGCCGTCGCGCGCCCCCGGATCCCCGAAGGAGCCGCCGCGATGAACATCCGCCTCGACAACGCCGACCTCGTCCTGATCCTGGCGCTCGCGCTGGGTGGCGCCCTGCTGCTCGCGGCACGCTTCCGGCCGAAAACCTGGCGCGGCCTCCTGTTCGAGGCGCTGCTCGCCAACCTGGCCGCCGTCGCCGCGGTGCTCACGGTCGAAGCACTGCTCGCCTGAACCGGCCGGCCCCGTTTCCGCGGCGCCCATTCACGACGATAGCGGCCCTGTGCAGGCCCTAGGCCGTCAGCCGCTCGCGCTGCGCGCCGTAGGCCGCCCCGACCGCATCGATCGCATCGAGTGCCTGCGCCACCGACGGCGGCGCGCCGGGCTCGCCGATCGACAGTGCATTCGGTGCGCCGCCGATGCCGCAATGGTGGCGCGAGGTCGCGACGAAAATCATCACGGTCGGCCGCTGCAGCGCGTGCGCCATGTGCACGAACCCGGTATCGACCCCCACTACGAGCGCAGCCCGGCCGATGGCCGCGCCCAGTTCGCGCACCGACATCGCGGGCAGCACGATTGCGCCCGGCGCGCGCGCGGCAATGTCCTGCGCATCGTCGTGCTCGGCGGCCGATCCCCACGGCAACAACACGCGCACGCCACGCGCCATCATCCGGGTGGCTAGCGCGGCCCAGTCGTCGGCCGGCCATTTCTTGTCCGGATTGGACGTCGCGTGGAACAGCAGCATGAACGGCGCGCCGTCGGTCACGGCGGGCGGCAGGCTCGCATCCTGCGGCGGGACGATTCCGTACTCGGCGATGCCTTCGGGGACATAGCCGAGCGCCTCGCCGGCGCTCACGCGCATCCCGTGCCACGCGTCGCAGTCCGGCCGCGGGCCGAAGCGATGCGAGTACGCGAAACGGGCGCCCGTCTCGCCAAGATCCTGCGTCTGGTAGCCGACACGGCGTGCGGCGCGCGCGAGTGCCGAGATGATCGCGCTCTTGTAGACGCCGTGCAGGTCGATGACGGCATCGTAGCGGTGCGCGCGCAGCGCGCCGATCGACGCGGAGATCGCCTTCAGGTCACCGCCGTTGCGGAGCTTCTTGAACCGCCGCAGCGGCGCGCAGAGTACGTCGCTCACGCCCGGGTGCCAGCGCACGACCTCCGCGCACGATTCATCCACGGCCCAATCGACCCTCACGCCCGGGAAGGCGCGATGGAGGTCCGCGACGACGGGCAGCGTCTGGACGACGTCGCCGAGCGACGTCACTTTCACGATGAGGATGCGTTTCACGTTCGTTATGAGGAATGGCTGGCCATTTCGCCATGCTATCGACGCTTGCGGTGCGCGGATATTACACCGACATTACATTTGCAACAAAATGCGACGCATTTGTGAATATTTGTCGAGCCCCGCCGCATCGGGTTCTTTTTATAATGCGTTCTTTGCCCTCCCGGCCCGCTGCCGATGCAACGCCCCGCCCTTCCTGCCCTGTTCCCTGCCCTCACCCGCCGCTCGCTGCGGATCTGGCGCCAGTACGGCGTGTTCTGGCTCGGCGCGATCGCCGTCGGCCTCGCGGCCGTGCTGTACGCGCGGCTGATCGACTGGGGCTACGACACCTTCCGCACGATGCGCGACCACGCCGCGTGGCTGCCGCTGCTGCTGACGCCGTCGATCGCCGCCGCGTCGGCATGGCTCACGCGCCGCTTCTTCCGCGGCGCGGAGGGCAGCGGGATCCCGCAGGTCATTGCGACACTGCACGCGAGCCCGAGCGCATTCGGTGCGCGGCTGCTGACGCTGCGCATCCTGTTCGGCAAGGTCCTGATCTCGTTCCTGGGAATCCTCGGCGGCTTCACGATCGGCCGCGAAGGCCCGACCGTGCAGGTCGGCGCGGCGCTGATGTTCAACCTGCGGCGCTTCTACCCGCGCTCGAACGCGCAGATCGAACGGCAACTGGTGCTCGCCGGCGCGGCGGCCGGCCTGTCGGCGGCATTCAATACGCCGCTCGCCGGGATCGTGTTTGCGATCGAGGAGCTGACCCGCAGTTTCTCCGCCCGCGCAAGCGGCGTGCTGATCACCGCGATCATCCTCGCCGGTGTCGTCGCATTGGGACTGAACGGCAACTACACGTACTTCGGCACGATCGACGCCGGCCAGCATTTTCCGAAGATGCTTGCCGTCGCCGTGCTCGTCACCGCGATCGTGACGGGCATCGCGGGCGGTCTTTTCAGCTGGCTGCTGCTCAATACGGGCCGCTGGCTGCCCGCGCGCCTGCTCGGCCTGTATCGCGAGCGCCCGATCGCGTTCGCGGCGCTGTGCGGCTTCGTGATCGCGGTCGTCGGCCTCGTGTCGGGCGGGACGACGTTCGGCAGCGGCTATGCCGAGGCACGCGGCCTGCTCGACGGCCATGAACGGCTGTCGGTGCTTTATCCGTTCCTGAAGATGGTGTCGATGGTCGCGTCGTACCTGCCCGGCATCCCGGGCGGGATCTTCGCGCCTTCGCTGTCGATCGGCGCCGGGTTCGGCAACCTGCTGCACATCGTGTTCGGCAACATGAGCCTGCCGATGCTGATCGCGCTCGCGATGGTCGGCTACCTCGCGGCGGTCACGCAGTCGCCGATCACGTCGTTCGTGATCGTGATGGAGATGATCAACGGTCACGCGCTCGTGATTTCGCTGATGGCGACCGCGCTGGTATCGAGCCGCATGGCGCGCTTCTTCGCACCGCCCCTCTACGAAACGCTCGCCGAGCGCTATCTCGCGCCGCCCGCGGCCACCGCGGAACCCGCCGCGGCACCGGCGGCTGCGGCCGCGGTCGTCGAGCCGCAGGATGCGGCCGCCGCGCCCGCCGATCCGCTCGACACGCTGCGCGAGCAGGACGGTGGCGAGCCGGAGGCCCCAGTGACCGGCAACGTCGCCACGCACACGCCGGCGACGTCGCACGAGCCCGGCCCGTCCGCATCCGGTGCGAGCGGCCCGGCGCCGGCGGACCCGCGTGACCCTCAGTAGATCACCACCGGCGCCGGCCGATAGTAGACGGGCCGGGCCGGCACGACGATACAGCCGGCGAGCGTGATCGCGACGAGCGCGATGGCAATGGCGGTTCGTTTCATCGCATGCCCCCGTCAGGCCCAGTGGCCGCGGGTCCAGAACCAGTTCGGGCCGCGCTGATCCCAGTGGCCCGGCACCCAGTGCATGCCGATGCGCTCGGTTTCCCAGTGGCCGCCGATCCAGACGTAGCGGCCATGGTCCCAGTGCCAGTGCCCGCGCTCCCACACATAGCCGACGCGCGCGTCGGGCACGACTTCGTAGCGCACGGGCGGCGGCGCGTTCGGCGCGACGACGACGATTTCCTCGACGGGCGCGGCCACCGGTTCGGCGACGACCATCCGGCCCGACTGCACCATTACCGGGGCACCGACGAGGATTTCGTCCGCGCGCGCGGCGAGCGGCGCGGCGATGGCTGACAGGCCCGCGGCGAACAGTGCGAGCGAAACGATACGACGTCGAACGACATAGACAGCCATGACAACCTCCTGATTAACAAATGACGCGAGCGTATTCGTTCAATGCGGGAGGTCGACCAACGGCCGACAGACGCCGTGTTACGGCGAGCCCGAAAGTGCAACAGGGCGTAAGACGCGCACGACGGCATGCGCCGCCGTGCGGGGGGACATGCAAACGTCAGGCTTGCGGGATCTCGATCTTCACTTCGAGGACCTCGAGATCGTCCTGGCGCTCGAGGCTCACGCGGATGTCATCGTTCGAAATATGGACGTACTTCGAGATGACCGCGACCAGCTCCTTCTGCAGCGCCGGAAGGTAATCGGCCGGCGGCCGGCCGCCAACCCGCTCGTGCGCGATGATGAGCTGAAGGCGCTCCTTCGCGACCGATGCGGACTTCTTCTTCTCGCCGAGGAGAAACGAAAGGATGGACATGGGCGGCCTCCGTTACTTGCTGCCGAAGAGGCGCTGCAGCAGGCCCGGCTTCTGATAATCGGTGAAGCGCAGCGGCTTGTCCTCGCCGAGGAAGCGAGCGACGACGTCCTTGTACGCTTCGGCAACGTCGGTGCCGTCGATATGCACCGCCGGCAGACCCTGGTTCGATGCGTGCAGCACGGCTTCCGATTCCGGAACCACGCCGATCAGCTTGATGCGCAGGATCTCGCTGATGTCCTCGAGCGACAGCATTTCGCCTTCGCTCACGCGCTTCGGGCTGTAGCGCGTGATCAGCAGATGTTCCTTGATCGGATCCTTGCCTTCGGTCGCGCGCTTCGTCTTCGACGACAGGATGCCGAGAATGCGGTCCGAGTCGCGCACCGACGACACTTCCGGGTTCGTGACGATCAGCGCTTCGTCCGCGAAGTACATCGCGTGCAGCGCGCCCGCCTCGATACCGGCCGGCGAATCGCAGACGATGTATTCGAAGTCCATCGCGACCAGATCGTTCAGCACCTTCTCGACGCCGTCACGCGTGAGCGCATCCTTGTCGCGCGTCTGCGACGCCGGCAGGATGAACAGGTTCTCGCACTTCTTGTCCTTGATCAGCGCCTGGTTCAGGTTCGCTTCGCCCTGGATCACGTTGACGAGGTCATACACCACGCGACGCTCGCAGCCCATGATGAGATCGAGGTTGCGCAGGCCGACGTCGAAGTCGATCACAGCCGTCTTGTGGCCGCGCAGCGCGATACCGGACGCAAAGCTCGCGCTCGTCGTCGTCTTGCCCACGCCGCCCTTGCCCGAGGTCACCACGATGATTTTTGCCATTTACCCAATACCCTGTGTTCGTCAATGAGAGCCGATCGATCCGGCGTGCGCCGCGTGAATCACGTCAGGCGCAGCGGTTCGATCATCAGTTTTTCCTCTTCGAGCCGGATCTGCACCGATTTGCCCAGTATGTCGGCGGGCAACGGGTTCTCGGTCGTTCGATAGATACCCGCGATCGAAATCAGTTCCGGCTCCAGACACGTGCAGAAAATGCGCGCGTCGTGATTACCGTGCACGCCCGCCAGTGCGCGGCCGCGCAACGGCGCGTAGATGTGGATGTTGCCTTCCGCGATGATCTCGGCGCCGTGACTGACCGGCGCAAGCACCACGAGGTCCCCTTTCGCGTAAATCTGCTGTCCCGAACGCAGCGGCCGATCGATCACCAGCGTCTGGCCGCCCGCCGGAATCGGCGTCGGGCCAGGCTCCGGCGCCGGTTCGGCCGCCACGGCAGCCGCCGCGGCAACGGCAGGCGCCGGCTCCGCTTCCTCGGCCGGCTTCGCGGTCGACACGCGGCGGTCGCGCGCCTCGAGCAGCGGCAGGCCGGCTTCCCCCGCCCAGCCCTGCGTGGCGAGCGCCACGACGCCCACCGGGCGCATCCGCACGTCGTTCAGCATCTGGCGGATGTCGGCAAGCGCGACGCGTTCGCCGTCCGCGAGGCGGCGAACGTCGATCACGACGACATCATCGGCGAAAAACTCGGGAGTCGCTTCGAAGCGCTTGACCAGTTCGGTACGCAACGCATCGAGATCGGTCGTCTTCACGGTGAACAACAACGTATCGACCGATCCGCTGCGCAGCTCGAAGAATGGCGATTTTTTAAGCGACATGGACACTCTGCAAAAAATTTTTGCGTATTTTACAGGCGTCCACGCGTGCGGCCATTATTTTTGGGGAACCGGGCGGCGACGGTCGCGGCGAGCGCGCAACCGGCAAGCCGGTAGTCGGACGGGCGGCCGGGCCTTCATCGCACCGTGCGGCCCGCGCATTCATGCGTCAGGGCGTGTTGAAGTGCGATACGAACAACGACTTCATCGCGCCGGGCATCCGCGCGATCGGCGCATGCTCGCCCGTGTTGGCGAAACCCGCGCGTTCGTAGAAACGAATCGCGTTGCGGTTCGCATCGGCGATCCATGCGTAGACGTCCTGCGCACCGCGTTCGGCCAGCCACGCGGTGGCCGTTTCGAGCAACAGCACGCCGCCGCGCAGGTGGCGGACCGCGTGCGCGACCCACAGCTCGCTGACGAACGCGCGCCGCTCGGGCGTGTTGTCGAAATACGCGCCAATCATGCCGGCCGGATGACCTTCGGTATACAGCAGGAAAGTCGTCGACTCGTCGGACGCAGCGCGCAGCGCGGCGACGGCCGCCGCCGCGTCGGAATCGACGTTCAGCAATTCGGCCTCCGGCGCTTCACCGGGCGCGTAGGGCTCGCGCAGCGATGCGGCGCGGAGTTCGCGATACACGCGGCCTTGGTCGGCAGCGATACGACGAACGGTCAAGGTCGAACTCATGCAGGCACAGCCCCCTTCGGACAGCAAGCTATTAGCTTCAACCGAAAGCGGGGCATGAGTCAAATCGTAATTTTCAAACGGCAGCGCCGATCGAAAGGCAACAGATGTCGCGCACACGCCGGTGTGCAGGTGCAGCATCGATGCGTCGACGTGCGGCAACGCATGAAACCCGAACTGCGGGACCGGAAGCGTCGCCTCGCTCGCCTTGTCATGCATGGCACTCATGCGGCGAGCGCCCGGCATTTCATCATGGACGCCGTAATGGTTCGTTACATGTGTATGCAAAAGAACCGCGCAGCCGGGCGGTGTCGCGCCAGGCCTGCTGCGTTGCAACATTCGTTGCGGACTTCGCCGATGGATGCATGCATGCGTCACGCCAGGCATTCGTCCGACAAGAACGCCGGTCGCGCCAGCGGATCGGCCCAAGACTGCGTGTTTCAATCACCCCGTGCCGGCCCTTCCCGACCGTCGTCATGCACGGCCCACCGTTTGGAGTTGCGCGCCTAGCGCCAGGGTTTGGAAAGCGTGCGCGACGGTCGTATAACTGGCACAGCCGGACGACCGATCCGGTGCCGCGGACCCGCGACGATTCAAACGACGACAAACGCGTCACTCGGCCGCTGCTCCCGCACACGCGGGGGCCGGCCCCACAAGGAGGGAGACAATGGCAATGACCGACACATCGGCCTCGGGCTGGTCGGATGGCAAACGTTATCTATGGCTGCTCGGCGCGGTGACGATCACGCTGCCCATCCTCTCGACCCAGCTCGCACTGTCGACGGGCCTTCACGTGTTCTGGTGGTTCGGCCCGCTGTTCGCGTTCGGCGTGATCCCGGTCCTCGACACCCTGATTGGCGACGATCGCGACAATCCGCCCGAAGCCGCCGTCCCGCACCTCGAACGCGAGCGCTACTACCGCTACATCGTCTATCTCGCGACACTGGTCGAATACATCGCGTTCTTCACGTGCGTATGGATCGTCGGTACGCATGCGCTCGCGTGGTACGACTACGTCGGCTTCGCGCTGTCGCTCGGCGCCGCGACGGGCATCTCGATCAACACCGCGCACGAACTCGGGCACAAGACCAACCGCTTCGAGCGCTGGCTCGCGAAAGTCACGCTCGCGCCGGTCGCTTACGGGCACTTCTTCGTCGAACACAATCGCGGCCATCACGTGCGCGTCGCGACGGCCGAGGATCCGGCGAGCGCGCGATACGGCGAATCGTTCTGGGCATTCCTGCCGCGCACCGTGACGGGCAGCATCCGCTCGGCGTGGCGGCTCGAGACTGCGCGCCTCGAGCGCCTCGGGCATTCGCCATGGACCTGGCGCAACGAGGTGCTGCACGCGTGGGCGATGACCGTCGTCGTGTGGGGCATCGCGATCGCGATGGCCGGCAAGGTCGTGATTCCGTTCCTCGTGATCCAGGCCGTGTACGGCGCGTCGCTGCTCGAAGTCGTCAACTACGTCGAACACTACGGGCTCGGCCGCCGCAAGCTGCCGAGCGGCCGCTACGAACGCTGCACGCCGCAGCATTCGTGGAACAGCAATCACGTCGTCACGAACCTGTTCCTGTATCAGTTGCAGCGGCACGCCGACCATCACGCGAACCCGACGCGCTCGTACCAGGCGCTGCGCCACTTCGACGACTCGCCGCAACTGCCGGCCGGCTATGCGACGATGATCCTGTTCGCGTACGTGCCGCCGCTCTGGTTTCGCGTGATGAATCCGCGTGTCGTCGCGCACTATGGCGGCAACATGGCGCAGTCGAACATCAAGCCGTCAATCCGCGCTCGCGTGCTCGCGCAGTATTCGACCGCGGCCTGATACGCGACGGCGTGGTCCGATCGCGATCGGCAATATCGTCACGCGGCCTGCGGCAGCCTGAACACGGCGACCGCGTGTCGCAGCGCGCTCGCCTGCTTGGCCAGCGCCTGCGTCGCGGCAGACGCCTGCTCGACCAGCGCCGCGTTGCGCTGCGTCGCCTCGTCCATCTGCGTGACCGCGACGTTCACCTGCTGGATGCCGCCGCTCTGCTCCTGCGATGCCGACGAGATCTCGCCGACGATCGACGTGACTCGCTGAACCGCGCCGACGATCTCGTGGATCGATTCGCCCGCGCGGCCGATCAACACCGCGCCCTCGTCGACCCGCCGCGTCGATTGCTCGATCAGCGCTTTGATCTCCTTCGCGGCGGCCGCGCTGCGCTGCGCGAGCGTGCGTACTTCCGACGCGACGACCGCGAAGCCGCGCCCCTGCTCGCCCGCGCGCGCCGCCTCGACGGCCGCGTTCAGCGCGAGGATGTTGGTCTGGAACGCAATGCCGTCGATGACCGCGATGATCTCGCCGACCTTCGCCGCGCTGGCGGCAATCCCGCTCATCGTGTCGACGGCGTCCGACATCACGCCACCGCCGGCGGACGCAATGTCCGATGCGTCCCGCGCCAACTGCGCCGCATGCTGCGCGTGTTCGGCCGACTGTCGCACGATGCCCGTCAGTTCGGTCATGCTGGCGGCGGTTTCCTCGAGCGACGCAGCCTGCGCCTCGGTTCGCGACGACAAGTCGTGATTGCCCGCCGCGATCTCCGCGCTCGCGGTCGCGACCGCTTCGGCATGCGTACGTACCTCGAGCACGACGCCCGACAGGCTTGCCTGCATCGTCCGCAACGCGCGCAGCAGATCGGCGATCTCGTCGCGACCGACCGCATCGACGTGGCGCGTCAGGTCGCCGTCGGCCACTGCCTGCGCACAGGCGACGGCGCGATCGAGCGGCCGCAGGATCGCGCGGCTGAACAGGTACGCACCGATCATCGCGATGCCGAGCACGATCAGCATCAGCACGACGCTCGCCGCGGTGGCGTGGCTCGCATCGCGGCTCGCTTGCGCTGACACGGCGGCGCTCTCGTCGGCAATCGCCTTCGCCGCGCGCTCGAGCAGCGCGGCGGGTGCACGGTCGACGCCCGCGACGGCCGCATCCCCGGCCGTCGGCTCGAAGCCAGCGGCCTTGAATGCGTCGAACCCGCGCCGGTAGCCGTCACCCATCGCCGCATGCGCGCGCATGAACTGCTCGACGAGCGTGCGGCTCTCGCCGGGCGGCAACTGGTTCACGAGCTGCGCGGCGAGCGTATCGACCGTGCGCTCGCGCGTCTGGAATGCCTGCCAGTACTTGTCGAGCTTGTCGGGCTGCTTGCCGCGCAGCAGCGTGTCCTTCCATTCCTGGACCTGCAGCTTGAACTGCACGAGTGTCGCCGACACGAGCCGCTCGTCGGCGACCCGGGTCTGCACGTCGTTCGCGAACGTATCGATCGAGCGATTGAGGATGCGGATGCCGTACAGCGCGCCGCAGAACATCAGCAGCAGCGCAATGGCGAATGCGAAGGGAATCTTGTAGCTCAGCTTCATTGGACCTTGAATCGACGGAAACGGCGACGATGCAAAAGACGCTTGCCGCCGCCCTCTGTTAACGGCACGCGAAACCAAGGCTGAAGCAGGACATCGACAGCGGGAATCCGGCGCACCGGCCGCGAGGAAGACGGCGATCCGGCGACAGTGAGAACCGGGCCGCCTGCAAGCGAGGGAGCATTGCGACTCTGGCGTCGCGCGATCAGGTCGGGCTTGCCGCGTGCGGTCCGGCCGCCTCGATCGCGTGTCGACCGGCCATCCAGCGCCGCACTGCGGCGATCGACAGCGCGCCGCACACGATCCCGGCGATCACGTCGGCGAGATAGTGACCGCCCTGCGTCGGCGTCGACGCGATCATCACCGCATTCAGCACGATCGCAGCCGGAAACACGTAGCGAACATGCCGCACCGCATACGCGAACAGCAGCGCCAGCATCACGTGAAACGACGGCAACGACACGAGCCCCTGCGCGTCGGCCAGATTCAGTTGACGGAGCTGCCCGCTGCGCAACAGGTCGTAGTGCGTCACCGTCGATGCGGTGCCCGGGTCGGTGATGCCGAAATGGATGAATGCGCTGGCGGCGGGGAGCGGCACGGAGACGAGCACGACCACGATCACCGCGAACATGAACTGCGCGATGAACTCGGCCAGATCGTCGACGCGGCGGACCGCCGCGAGGATGAACGGCACCGCAAACAGTTGCGGCATGCCGCTGCGATAGGCGAGGTCGAGCATACGGTGCAGGCCGGCGTGCGCCGTCACCCATCGGTACAGGTCCGGCCAATGGAAACCGAGCATCGCATCGAAGCGAACGAGATGGTTTTCGATCGACGGCGGGGCGATCGCCACGCAAAGATAGTCGAGCACGGCGACGGCCGCGCTGAGCGTTGCGAGCAGCGCTACGCTCAGTAGCGCGAATGCGAATTCGCGACAGCGCAGCGTTCGCGTGATGTCGCGATAGCGGCGCACACGAGACAGCACGGCAAGGAACGCGCTTGCGGCGAACCCGAGCGCGACGTGCTGCGCGAACTCGACGATGCTGCCAGGATTCACGACCCAATCCGCGTGCATGACGCACAGGCCGGCGGCAAGCACCGTCAGCAATACCGCGCCGGTCAGCATCCCCCAGATTCGCGTGCTCGCTCTCATCGTGGCTTTTGTGTGGTTCGTGTGGCCGGCCCGGCCCGTACGCCTGCGCGCTATCGTACACCGCCATCGACGCAGCGTTCACTCACGCGCGACCCAAACGAAAAACCCCGTGATCCTTTCGGATCACGGGGCTTCGTATTTTGGCGGAGAGGGTGGGATTCGAACCCACGGTACGGGGAAACCGTACGCCTGATTTCGAGTCAGGTACATTCGACCACTCTGCCACCTCTCCTTCCTTGCTGCTTCATTCCCGGTTGGTCGTGTCCGGGAAAGAAAAGATTATAGAACGATCTCTTTGAAACTCACAAGCCCTTTTTGCAAATTTTTTTCGGGCCTTCGAAGACCGATCGCGGAGCGATCTCACGACGCCTGCACAGGTGCTTCGATTCGCTCCATGCCGCCCATGTACGGACGCAGTGCCTCCGGCACCGTGACCGAACCGTCGGCATTCTGGTAGTTCTCCAGCACGGCGACGAGCGTGCGGCCGACCGCGAGGCCTGAACCGTTCAGCGTATGCACGAGTTCCGGCTTGCCCTGCGCGTTGCGGAAACGTGCCTGCATGCGACGCGCCTGGAACGCCTCGGTGTTCGAGCAGCTCGAGATCTCGCGATAGGTGTTCTGCGCGGGCAGCCACACTTCGAGGTCGAACGTCTTCGCGGCCGAGAAGCCCATGTCGCCCGTGCAGAGCGTGATCACGCGGTACGGCAGGCCAAGCTTCTGCAGGATCGCTTCCGCGTGGCCGACCATCTCGTCGAGTGCCGCGTACGAAGTGTCCGGCGCGACCACCTGCACCATCTCGACCTTGTCGAACTGGTGCTGACGGATCATGCCGCGCGTGTCGCGGCCGTACGAACCGGCTTCCGAACGGAAGCACGGCGAATGCGCGGTCAGCTTGATCGGCAGCGCGGCGCCTTCGACGATCGATTCGCGCACGGTGTTCGTCAGCGAAATCTCGGACGTGGAGATCAGGTACTGCGTGATCGTGTTTTCGGCGCCGCCCTTCTCGACGCGGAACATGTCGTCGGCGAACTTCGGCAGCTGGCCCGTGCCGTAAAGGATTTCGGGGTTCACGATGTACGGCGTGTACGTCTCGCTGTAGCCGTGCTGCAGCGTGTGCGTGTCGATCATGAACTGTGCGAGCGCGCGGTGCAGCCGTGCGATCGAGCCGCGCAGCATCGTGAAACGCGCACCGGCGAGCTTCGCGCCGGTTTCGAAATCGAGGCCGAGCGGCGTGCCGACGTCGACGTGATCCTTCACCTCGAAGTCGAACTCGCGCGGCGTGCCCCAGCGGCGCACCTCGACGTTGTCGGCCTCGTCCTTGCCGACCGGCACGCTTTCGTGCGCGATGTTCGGCATGCCCAGCATCAGGTCGGACAGGCGCGCCTGAATCTCGCCGAGCTTGGCCTCCGACGCTTTCATCTCGTCGCCGATCCCGCCGACTTCGGCCATGACGGCCGACGTGTCCTCGCCCTTCCCCTTCATCGCGCCGATCTGCTTCGACAGGCTGTTACGGCGCGCCTGGAGCTCTTCGGTACGGGTCTGGATCGCACGGCGTTCCGCTTCGAGCGCGGAGAACGCGGCGACGTCGAGGGTGTAGCCGCGATCGGCGAGGCGCTTCGCGACGCCGTCGAGGTCTTTGCGCAGCAACTGGATGTCGAGCATGGGAGGACTTGGAAAATCGTTGTGTAAGACCGGAATTCTAACGCACCGCAGGGCCGCCACGGCACTGGCCGGATGGACAGTGCCGCAAACGCGCGACGGGCGCAGGCATGTCGCTTCGCCGGCTGCGCGTGTGCAGCCGGCAATGCGCGTTGCGCGGCGCCGCTGCGCGGCTTGCGGCGGCAGCCCCCGCAAGCGCTGACGCGCCCCCGGGCCGCGCGCAGCCGGTCAGTCCTTCTTGCCGGCCTCGCGATCGAGTTCGCGCAGCCACGCGAGCTTGTCGGCGATCTTCGATTCGAGCCCGCGCGGCACCGGCTTGTACCAGCGCGGCTCGCGCACCCCTTCCGGCAGGTACGACTCGCCGGCCGCATAGGCATTCGGCTCGTCGTGCGCGTAGCGATACGCGTGACCGTAGCCGAGTTCCTTCATCAGCTTGGTCGGCGCATTGCGCAGATGCACGGGGACCTCGCGCGACTTGTCCTGCTTCACGAACGCCATCGCCTGGTTGAACGCGTTGTAGCCCGCGTTGCTCTTCGCCGCGCACGCGAGATAGATCACCGCCTGCCCGAGCGCCAGCTCGCCTTCCGGCGAGCCGAGCCGCTCGTAGGTCTCGGCCGCGTCGTTCGCCACCTGCAGCGCGCGCGGGTCGGCGAGGCCGATGTCTTCCCACGCCATCCGCACGATCCGGCGCGCGAGATATTTCGGATCCGCGCCGCCGTCGATCATCCGGCAGAACCAGTACAGCGCGCCGTCCGGGCTCGAACCGCGCACCGACTTGTGCAGCGCCGAGATCTGGTCATAGAAGTTGTCGCCGCCCTTGTCGAAGCGCCGCGCGTTCAGCGTCATCGCGCTGCTGACGAAATCGGCATCGATGGTCGTGACTCTGGCGGACGATGCGGCCGTCTGCGCCTGCTCGAGCAGGTTCAGGAAACGCCGCGCGTCGCCGTCTGCATAACCAATGAGCGTATCGATCGCCTTGTCGTCGAATGCGAGGCCGTCGAGCGCGATTTCCTGCGCGCGCTTGAGCAGCTGACGCATCTCGTCGTCGCTCAGCGACTGCAGCACGTACACCTGCGCCCGCGACAGCAGCGCCGAGTTGACTTCGAAACTCGGGTTCTCGGTCGTCGCGCCAATGAAGGTCACGAGCCCCGACTCGACGAACGGCAGCAGCGCATCCTGCTGCCCCTTGTTGAAGCGGTGGATTTCGTCGACGAACAGGATCGTGTGGCGGCCGGTGCGGTTCAGCGTGTCCCTCGCCTGCTCCATCGACTCGCGGATGTCCTTCACGCCGCCGAGCACCGCGGACAGCGCGATGAACTCGCAGTCGAACGCGAGCGCGGTGAGGCGAGCGAGCGTCGTCTTGCCGACGCCGGGCGGCCCCCACAGGATCATCGAATGCGGCTTGCCGGATTCGAACGCGAGGCGCAGCGGCTTGCCTTCGCCCAGCAGATGCGTCTGGCCGATCACCTCGGCGAGCGTTTTCGGCCGCAGCGCCTCGGCGAGCGGCCGGCGCGGCTCGACTTGAAACAGGTCGGACATGAACCCTCGCTCCAGATCAAACGATGGCGGCCGAACCGGCCGCCGGACCCGACATTATGACAGCCGCACGACGGCACCGCCGGGCCCGGTGCCCGCGCCGGATGCCCGCACGGGGTGCACGCGCCGGGTGCCCGCGCCGGAAAACAAAACGGGCCTGCCGTCGCCGGCAGGCCCGTGTCGGGAAAATGGCGCGGTGCCGTTCAGCCCGCGATCACGTCCGCGCCCTTCGGCACGACGAACTTGAATGCATCGCTCTTCAGCGGCGGGTTCGTCTGGATGTTCGTGAAGGTGAGCAGCGTGACGTTGCCGAACACGTCGTGCAGCTCCATCGCGGCGAGCGTGCCATTGCGAAAACCAATGCCGATCCGCTGGAACTGCGTGTCCTGCGCCTTCGGCAGCATCTCCAGCCACTCGATGCCGCCCTTCTCGCCGGCGTCGCGCAGCGTGTAGTTCTTGTCGAGATCGTTGCTGCCGAACAGGATCGCGGCCGGGCTCGCGCCCAGCGCGCCGTTCAGCTTGCGCTCGGTGACCTGGTTCAGGTCGTGGTCGTACACGTAGAGCTTGTCGCCGTCGGCCTGCAGCACCTGCTGGTACGGCTTCTGGTACGTCCAGATGAACTTGCCCGGACGCGAGAACACGAACGTGCCGCTCGAGTTGTCATTCGGCTTCGGCGCGGCCTGTGCGGCGCTCGCGCCCTTGGCCGGCGCCTTGACGATCTGCTGCGTGAAGTCGCCTTTCGCCGAATGCACCTGCGACACGAAAGCCTTCAGTTGCTCGGTGCCGCCCGCGAACGCGTGCGTCGCCGCGAGCATCAGCGATGCGCCGGCGAGCGCCGCGCCGAGCCAGCGCCGCGTCGAACGAAGGGAAGGGACGAACGAAAGTTGCTGCATGTTGCGGTTTTCTCCCTGGGTGGCCGGCGCTGCGTGCGCCGCGGACTCATTCCGCGTCGCGCGCCGGCACAAGAATTTCGCGGTTGCCGCTCGACGACATCGCCGACACGAGCCCCGACTGTTCCATCTGTTCGAGCAGCCGCGCCGCGCGGTTGTAGCCGATCCGCAAATGGCGCTGCACGAGCGAAATCGACGCGCGGCGGTTCTTGATGACGATCTCGACCGCCTGGTCGTACAGCGGATCAGACTCGCCGCCGCCTTCGCCGGTTCCCGCGCCGGCCGAACCCTCGTCGCCGTCGGCGGTGCCGCCCTCGAGCAGCCCTTCGACGTAGTTCGGCTCGCCCTGCTCCTTGAGCTTCTCGACGACGCGATGCACTTCGTCGTCGGCGACGAACGCGCCGTGCACGCGCACCGGCAGGCCGCTGCCCGGCGGCAGGTACAGCATGTCGCCCATCCCGAGCAGCGATTCGGCGCCCATCTGGTCGAGAATCGTGCGCGAATCGATCTTCGACGACACCTGGAACGCGATCCGCGTCGGCACGTTCGCCTTGATCAGGCCGGTGATGACGTCGACGGACGGACGTTGCGTCGCGAGGATCAGGTGGATGCCGGCCGCGCGCGCTTTCTGCGCGATCCGCGCGATCAGCTCCTCGACCTTCTTGCCGACGACCATCATCAGGTCGGCCAGCTCGTCGATCACGACGACGATGTTCGGCAGGCGGCCGAGCGGTTCGGGATCGTCCGGCGTCAGGCTGAACGGATTCGGGATCTTTTCCTCGCGCTTTGCCGCTTCGTCGATCTTGTTGTTGTAGCCCGCCAGGTTGCGCACACCGAGCTTGCTCATCAGCTTGTAGCGGCGTTCCATCTCGGCGACCGTCCAGTTCAGCGCATGGCCGGCCTGGCGCATGTCGGTGACGACCGGGCACAGCAGGTGCGGAATGCCCTCGTAGACACTCATTTCGAGCATCTTCGGATCGATCAGGATCAGGCGCACCTGCTCGGCGGTGGCCTTGTAGAGCAGCGACAGGATCATCGCGTTGATCCCGACCGACTTGCCGGACCCGGTCGTGCCGGCCACCAGCAGGTGCGGCATCTTCGCGAGATCCGCGCACACCGGCTTGCCGCCGATGTCCTTGCCGAGGCTCAGCGTCAGCGCCGACGACGCGGCCGCATAGACTTCCGAGCCGATGATCTCGGACAGGTGGACCGTCTGGCGGCGCTGGTTCGGCAGCTCGAGCGCCATGTAGTTCTTGCCGGGGATCGTCTCGACCACGCGGATCGACACGAGCGACAGCGAGCGAGCAAGATCCTTCGCGAGATTGACGATCTGGCTGCCCTTCACGCCGGTGGCCGGCTCGATCTCGTAGCGCGTGACGACCGGGCCCGGATACGCGGCGACGACGCTCGCCTCGACGCCGAAGTCCTTCAGCTTCTTCTCGATCAGGCGCGACGTGAATTCGAGCGTATCGGCGGAAATCGCTTCCTGTGTCTGCGGCGCCGGATCGAGCAGCGACACCGGCGGCAGCGTCGAATCGCCCGGCAGGTCGGTGAACAGCGGCACCTGGCGCTCACGCTCGACGCGCTCGGACTTCGCCGGCGTGACGACCGGCGGCACGATCGTCACGGGCTCGTGATCCTCGATGCGCACGCGCTCCTCTTCGACCTTCCCCTCGCGGCGCACGGCCGCGGCCTCGCCGAGCTTGCGGTCGCGTTCGGCCTCGCGGCGCAGCTTCGCGACGTTTACGGCGGACAGGATCGCGCCGCCGACGCGCTCGGCGACCGACAGCCACGAGAAGCGGAAATACAGCGACAGGCCGATCGCGAGCAGGATCAGGAGCAGCAGCGTGCCGCCGGTGAAGCCGAACGCGTGCGACATCGCGCCCGCCACGGCCTCGCCGATCACGCCGCCCGGCGCGCGCGGCAGTTGCACCTTCAGCGACCACATCCTCAGCGCCTCGATGCCGTCGCACGCGAGCACGACGAGCACGAACGCGAAGATCTCGGTGAGCCAGCCGATCGGCCGCTCGGGTTCGTCGGCGACGGCCTCGTGACGCGTGATGCGCCGGTAGTTGACCGCGATGCGCCGCCCGAGCGGCACGATCAGCCAGTAGGCCGACAGCCCGAACAGCAGCAGGATGATGTCGGCCGTCCACGCACCGACGCGGCCGGCCCAGTTCGAGATGTGGTCCACCTGCGCGGCGTGCGTCCAGCTCGGATCGCGCCGGCTGTAGCTCAACAGGGCCATCACCAGAAAAGCGCAGAGCGCGACCTGGAGAATCCAGCGGATCTCCGTGAGGAGCTTCGACATCCGGTGCGGCAACGCCTGTGCCTGGGCGGAATAAGGAGCTTTTGCCATGAATCCGTATAAAGAGGACGGGCCGCGCGCCCGCCTGTCGTTCGATCGCGCTTATTGTAAACGCTGCATCGGGCCGCCAAGTGTAAATGACGGTTACATAACAGGGACGGGGTGCCAAACCGGTCGCCTCAAGCGACCGCAAGCCGGACGGACGCGCCCTTGCCGGGGCCTGCGACATCGCGCCGCCGCCCGCCCGGCCCGCCGCGCCGGCCCGGGAGGCGCGCCGCGAAACGCTATCGCCACGATTGAAACTCTCGTTCGGCAGCGCAGCAACGAGGCCTTTATAATGCGCGTCTGATACCCATCTATGACGGCATCCCGGTCAACCCGGATCGTACGGCGGGCCTACCCCACCCGCCGCGGCCGCCTTTTACGGATTCGCACATGTCCACGCCCAAACACGCCAAAGTCCTGATTCTCGGTTCCGGCCCCGCCGGCTACACGGCTGCCGTCTACGCGGCACGCGCCAACCTGTCCCCGGTGCTGATCACCGGCATCGCGCAGGGCGGCCAGCTGATGACCACGACCGACGTCGAAAACTGGCCGGCGGACGCGAAGGGCGTGCAAGGCCCGGAACTGATGGCACGCTTCCAGGAGCACGCCGAGCGCTTCAACACCGAAATCGTATTCGACCACATCCACACCGCGAAACTGCACGAAAAGCCGATCCGGCTGATCGGCGACTCGGGCGAATACACGTGCGACTCGCTGATCATCGCGACCGGCGCGTCCGCGCAGTATCTCGGCCTGGCTTCCGAGGAAGCGTTCATGGGCAAGGGCGTGTCGGCCTGCGCGACCTGCGACGGCTTCTTCTATCGCAACCAGGAAGTGGCGGTGATCGGCGGCGGCAACACGGCCGTCGAGGAAGCGCTCTACCTGACGGGCATCGCGAAGAAGGTCACGGTGATCCACCGCCGCGACAAGTTCCGCGCCGAGCCGATCCTGATCGACCGCTTGCTGGAGAAGCAAAAGGAAGGCGTCGTCGACATCAAGTGGGATCACGTGCTCGACGAGGTAACGGGCGAGGAGTCGGGCGTCACGGGCCTGCGCATCAAGAACGTGAAGACCGGCGCGACGGAAGACCTGCACGTGCAGGGCGTGTTCGTCGCGATCGGCCACAAGCCGAACACCGACCTGTTCCAGGGCCAGCTGGAGATGAAGGACGGCTACATCCTGACGAAGAGCGGCCTGCACGGCAACGCGACGTCGACGAGCGTGCCGGGCGTGTTCGCCGCGGGCGACGTGCAGGACAACGTGTACCGCCAGGCGATCACCAGCGCGGGCACGGGCTGCATGGCCGCGCTCGACGCGCAGCGCTACCTCGAAAGCCTGCACGACAAGAAGTAAGCCGGGAGCCTTGCCGCGGCGGGCGCTACAATGGCGTCCGCTGCCGCGAAGCGGGCTCGACCGGAAAGCCGCTGCCGCCGCGCAGCGGCTTTTTTGTGCCCGCGCGCCCGAACGCGCCTGCCCTGTTACCGAATCATGGCAAAGAACCAGCCTCATCCGAGCGATCCCGCGAAGCGGCAGATCGCCGCCCGCCCCTCGAACCCCGCGCCCGCCGCGCCGCCGCCCGCGCCCGATCCCGCCGCGTTGCGCGGCCAGGGGCTCGCCGGCCTCGGCGCACTGCGCAAGTCGCTGCAAGGCGAAGCCGATCGCCGCGACCGCGAGCGCATCGAAACGGCCAAGGCCGAGCGCAAGGCGGAAGCCGACGCGAACCTGTTCCGCAACGAGATCGGCGCCGTCCGGCCGCTGAACGCACCGCCGCGCGCGGCGGCCGGCCGCACGCCGCCCGATCCGGTGCCGAAGCAGACGCAGCGCGACGAGGAAGCCGTGCTGAACGCGACGCTGTCCGACGAATTCGATCCCGAGACGCTGCTCGACAGCGACGACTCGCTGTACTACCACCGCCCCGGCATCAGCCGCGACGTCGTGCGCAAGCTGAGGAGCGGCGCGTGGATCGTGCAGGCGCAGATCGACCTGCACGGCATGCGGCGCGACGAAGCGCGCGATGCGCTCGCCGAATTCATCCGCGAAGCCGGCAAGAAAGGGCTGCGCTGCCTGCGCGTGATCCACGGCAAGGGGCTCGGCTCGATCGGCAAGGAACCCGTGCTGAAGGGCAAGGTGCGCGCGTGGCTCGTCCAGAAGGAAGAAGTGATCGCATTCTGCGAGGCGCGCGGCCACGACGGGGGCGCGGGCGCGGTGCTGGTGCTGCTGCAGCCGTTCGCGGCGCCGGGCGACCGGGGGCCGCGTGCCGCATCCTAGGCTGACGCTCGCGATCGCGATACTGGAGGCAATCGCCACGCTGGCCTTCGCGATCTCGGGCTTCATCGAGGCGCGCAAGAACCGCCTCGACTCGGTCGGCACGTTCGTGGTGGCGCTCGCCACTGCGTTCGGCGGCGGCACGCTGCGCGACATCCTGCTCGAGCGCCGGCCGTTCTACTGGGTCGTGCACGACGACTACGTGATCGCGATCTTCGTGCTCGCGCTGTTCGCGCCGTTCGTGCTGCGCATGCTGTCACGGCTGTCGGCCGAGCGGCTGCTGCTGGTCGCCGACGCGATCGGACTCGGCATCTTCAGCATCTCGGGCACGTCGATCGCGCTCGACGCCGAGATGCCGCGCTTCATCGCGGTGATGATGGGCGTGATTACGGGCGTGGTCGGCGGGATCGTCCGCGACGTGCTGTGCAACGACATCCCGCTGATCCTGCGCGATTCGCGGCCGTACGCGACCTGCGCGTTCGTCGGTTGCTGGTTCTATCTGCTGCTCGTGTGGCTGCAGTTCGATTCGGTGTACAGCGTGCTGCTCGCGACCGGCTTCATCCTCGTCGCACGGCTCGCGACGTTCAAGTTCGACGTGCGGTTGCCGCACTGACGCCGCCGTGCCGCCGCGCCGCAATGCCGTGCCTGGCCGGGACGCCAGAACAAAAGGGGCCGTTCAAGACGGCCCCTTCACGTTCGTTCAGCGCATTCGCGTCCTCACGCGATCCGCTCTTCCGACACCGGATCGAACAGCACCGCCTTCGACACGTCGAACAGCAGCGACTGCGTCTGCCCCGGCTGCGGATTCGCGGCCGGATGCACGCGGCTCACGATCCGCTTACCGTTGACCTGCGCGAACACGTGCGTGTCCGGCCCGGTCGGCTCCGTCACGTCGACGCGCACGTCGATCGGCTGCAGCTGCGACGTCTCGCCGTGGTGCGCGTTGCGCACGTCGGTGATGCGCTCCGGGCGCAGGCCGAGGATCACCTCGCGGCCGACATGACCGTTCATTCGCTTCGCGTCGAACGGCAGGTTCAGCGCGCTGCGCGCGAGGCCCGTGTCGATCTCGAGCGCGATCCCGCTGCCCTGCTCGACCAGCTTGCCGTTGATGAAGTTCATCGGCGGCGCGCCGATGAAGCCCGCGACGAACAGGTTCGACGGCGAATCGTAGATCTCCTGCGGCGCGCCGAACTGCTGGACCACGCCGTCCTTCATCACCGCGATCCGGTCGCCGAGCGTCATTGCCTCGATCTGGTCGTGCGTCACGTAGACGATCGTCGTGCCGAGGCGCTGGTGCAGCAGCTTGATTTCCGCGCGCATCTCGATGCGCAGCTTCGCGTCGAGGTTCGACAGCGGTTCGTCGAACAGGAACAGCGACGGATCGCGTGCGAGCGCACGGCCCATCGCGACGCGCTGGCGCTGGCCGCCCGACAGCTGGCCCGGCTTGCGGTCAAGCAGATGCTGGATCTGCAGCATCGCCGACACGCGCTCGACGATCTGCTGCTGCTCGCTCTTCGGCACCTTGCGGATGTTCAGGCCGAACGAGATGTTCTCGCGCACCGTCATCGACGGATACAGCGCGTACGACTGGAACACCATCGCGATGTCGCGATCCTTCGGCGACAGGTCGTTGACGACCTTGCCGTCGATGCAGATCTCGCCGCTCGTCACGGTTTCGAGCCCGGCAATCATGTTGAGCAGCGTCGACTTCCCGCAGCCCGACCCGCCGACCAGGATCAGGAACTGTCCGTCCTCGATCTCGATGTCGACACCCTTCAGGACCGGCACCCCGTTCGGGTAGGTCTTGTACACGTCACGGATGGAAAGGCTTGCCATGCTGTGAATCCTCTGTCTCGTCTCGCGCGGCGCACTGCGGCGCCGCGTCGGGTTCGTTTCGATGCGCCGCGCGTCGTGCGCGGCCGGTTCGTCGTTTCGGATGAAACCGCGCTTACCCCTTCACCGCGCCCGCCGTCAGCCCGCGCACGAAGTAGCGGCCGGCGACCACGTAGACGAGCAGCGTCGGCAGCGCGGCGATGATCGCGCCGGCCATGTCGACGTTGTATTCCTTCACGCCCGTCGACGTGTTGACGAGGTTGTTCAGCGCGACCGTGATCGGCATCGAATCGACGCCGGAGAACACGATCCCGAACAGGAAGTCGTTCCAGATCTGCGTGAATTGCCAGATCAGGCACACCATGAAGATCGGCAGCGACACGGGCATCAGGATCTTCGTGAAGATCGTGAAGAAGCCCGCGCCGTCGATGCGCGCGGCCTTCACGAGTTCGGCCGGCACGCTCACGTAGAAGTTGCGGAAGAACATCGTCGTGAACGCGATCCCGTACACGACGTGCACGAACACGAGGCCCGGAATCGTGTTGGCGAGGCCGAGCATCCCCTGCAGGCGCGCCATCGGCAGCAGGATCACCTGGAACGGAATGAAGCAGCCGACCAGCATCATCGTGAACAGCGCATCCGCGCCGCGAAAGCGCCAGTGCGTGAGCACGTAGCCGTTGAACGCGCCGATCAGCGACGAGATCAGCACGGCCGGGATCACCATCTGCAGCGAGTTCAGGAAGAACGGCTTCATGCCGTCGCAGCGCACGCCGGTACACGCGCCGCTCCACGCCTTCACCCACGGATCGATGGTCCAGTGCGTCGGCGGCGTCAGCAGGTTGCCGGTGCGCAGCTGGTCGAGATCCTTGAAGGACGTCGACAGCATCACGTAGATCGGGAACAGGAAATACAGCGCGAACAGGATCAGCGCCGCATAGATCACTGCCCGGCTGATCGTCATCTTAGGCTGCATTGCGGGTGCTCCTCGATTCCATATACATCAGCGGCACCAGCACGGCGACCACGGTCGCGAGCATCATCACCGACGACGCCGCGCCGAGCCCGAGCTGGCCGCGGTTGAACGAAAACGTGTACATGAACATGGCCGGCAGCGACGACGACGTGCCGGGGCCGCCCGCCGTCAACGCGACCACCAGGTCGAAGGTCTTGATCGTGATGTGGCAGAGAATCAGCAGCACCGAGAAGAACACCGGGCGCATGCTCGGGATCACGATCTTGCGGTAGATGGTCGGCAGCGTCGCGCCGTCGACCTGCGCGGCCTTGAAGATCTCGGCGTCGACGCCGCGCAACCCGGCGAGGAACAGCGCCATCACGAAGCCGGTCGACTGCCACACGGCGGCGATCACGATACAGAAGATCGCCTTGTCCGGATCGTCGAGCCAGCCGAACGAGAAGCTCGTCCAGCCCCAGTCGTGCATCACTTTCTCCAGGCCGAGGCCCGGGTTCAGGATCCACTGCCATGCGGTACCCGTGACGATGAACGACAGCGCCATCGGATACAGGAAGATCGCGCGCAGCGCGCCTTCGTTGCGGATCCGCTGGTCGAGCAGGATCGCGAGGAACAGCCCGAGCGCGACGCAGATCGCGATGAACGGAATCCCGAACCAGCCGAGGTTCGCGGCGGAGGTCCACCACACGTCGTTCTGGAACAGGTCCGTGTAACGGCCGAAGCCGTCGAATTCGTAGTTCGGCAACAGCCGCGAATTGGTCAGCGACAGATAGCCGGTAATCAGAATGAAGCCGTAGATGAACACCACGGCGATCGCGAGGCTCGGCGCGAGCACGAGCTTCGGGATCCAGCGATCGGCGAAGGCCGACATCGGCGACGTGCGCCGTGCGGCGGCAGCGCCGGATCCGTTTCCGCTAAGAGGGGCAGCCACTTGATTCGACTCCTGGAACGAGGGTGACGCAGGCCGGGCCGGCGCCGGGTACGGCACGGGCTTCGCGGGCGAGCCCGTTTGCTGCACTTGCAAAAACGCCCGGCCGACGAAGTGCTTCCGGCCGGGCGCCTATCGCGTTTTACTTCACCTTCGCGGCTTTCGCGAGCGCGGCGACCGCGCTCTTCGAATCCTGCTGCGAGTTCATGAACTTCGTCACGACGTCGGTGATCGCGCCGGCCGTTGCGTCGCCCTGCGCCATCCCGTGCGCGAGCGACGGCACGAAGCCGCCCGACTTGATCGCGGTCTGCTCGTCGGCGTACGACTTCTTCGCGCAGTCGTCGAACTTGTCCATCTTCACGCCGAGACGCACCGGCACCGAACCCTTCAGCAGGCTGAACTGCTCCTGGAAGGCCGGCGTCATGATCGTCTTCGCGAGTGCGAGCTGGCCCGGCGTCGCTTCCTTCTGGCCCTTCTGCTGGAAGAACACGAACGAGTCGACGTTGAACGTGTACGAATTCGCCGTACCCGGTACCGCCGCGCAGATGTAGTCCTTGCCCGCCTTCTTGCCCGCGTTCTCGAACTCGCCCTTCGCCCAGTCGCCCATGAACTGCATGCCGGCCTTGCCGTTGATGACCATCGCGGTCGCGAGGTTCCAGTCGCGGCCGTTACGGCCGGTATCGAAGTAGCCCTGGATCTTGCGCACCGTGTCGAACACCGACAGCATCTGCGGCGACGTCAGCGTCGCCTGGTCGAGATCCACCAGCGCCTTCTTGTAGAACGCCGGACCTTGCGACAGCACGACGTCTTCCCACAGCGTCAGGTCCTGCCACGGCTGGCCGCCCATCGCGACCGGCTGGATGCCCGCGGCCTTCAGCTTGTCGGCGACCGCGAAGAATTCCGGCCAGGTGGTCGGCACCTTCGCGCCGACCTTGTCGAGCGCGGCCTTGTTGATATAGAGCCAGTTCACGCGATGCACCGAGAACGGCGCCGCGACGGTGTGGCCCTTGTACTTGATGATCTTGTCGATTTCCGGCGGCAGGTTCTGCTTCCAGTCGCCAGCGGCGGAATCGATGTTGACGAGCACGCCCTGGTCGGCCCAGTCCTGGATCAGCGGGCCCTTGATCTGCGCGGCCGACGGTGCGTCACCGCTGATCACCTTCGTCTTCAGCGCGGTCATCGCCGCGGCGCCGGCGCCGCCCGCGACCGCGAAGTCCTTCCACACGTAGCCCTGCTTCTGCACGTCGTCCTTCAGCACGCCGACGGCCTTCGACTCGCCGCCCGAGGTCCACCAGTGCAGCACGGTTACATTCTCGGCCGCCTGCGCCGCCACGGCGCCAGCCATCAGACCCGCGGCGCAGAGCGCGCCCATGATCGAGCGAACTTTCATTACTTATCTCCTCCAGACTGAATCAACTCGTGAGGTTCCCCGACGGGGAACCGGCTTCTTGATAAACGACGGGGAAATCGAGCCGCGGGACGCATGCAGCGTACGGGGCCGATGACCGGCCGGGCTCTTACAGAAAGCGTGAATCGAGATTCAACGGCGTGTCTCCTCTTTGTGTTTCTGGCCCGCCGCGATGCCGCGGCGCGAGCCCGGGGGGCGACGGCGCGCGGACGATGCGCACCGTCAATGTCCGATAACATTCGGCACAAGGCGTTCCCGAAGGCGAAGCTCGCGCAGTTCATCGACCGCACTTCTTTTTTTCTTCACCCAGGTGCTACCCCTTGCGGCGGATTGTAGTTAAACTACAATTCAGTGTCAAAAATATTTTTATCGCACTACGGATCGCTTTCCAGCACCCCACCCGGCGGAGACACATGCATACCGATTCCAGCTTTACCTTCGTACTTTTCGGCGGCACCGGCGACCTGTCGATGCGCAAGATCCTGCCCGCGCTGTTCGAAGCGCACCGCGGCAACATGCTCGCGGAAAGCGGCCGGATCGTTGCCGTCGCGCGGCACGAATCGGATCGGGCCGGCTATCTCGAGTGGGTCGACACGCACGTGAAGCCGCACGCGGCGAAAGCCGCCGGCAAGGCCTTCGACGAAACCGCGTGGAAATCCTTCCTCGAACGCATCGAATACGTAAAGCTCGACCTCGGTCGCGCGGAGGACTACGTCGTGCTGCGCGACGCGGTCGCGCAGCTTCCCGGCATCCGCGTGTTCTATCTCGCGACGGGGCCGTCGCTGTTCGTGCCGATCTGCAAGGCGCTCGCGTCGGTCGGCCTGAACGAAGGCGCGCGCATCGTGCTCGAGAAACCGCTCGGCTACGACTTGCGCTCGTCGAACGCGATCAACGACGCGGTCGGCGAGATCTTCGCGGAAGACCAGATCTACCGGATCGACCACTACCTCGGGAAGGAGCCGGTGCAGAACCTGCTCGCGCTGCGCTTCGGCAATGCGCTGTTCGAGCCGCTGTGGCGCCGCGAATGGGTCGAGAGCATCCAGATCACGATCGCCGAGGAGCTCGGCGTCGAGGCGCGCGGCGATTTCTACGACAATACGGGCGCGCTGCGCGACATGGTGCAGAACCACCTGCTGCAGCTGCTGTCGATCGTCGCCATGGAGCCCCCGCACTCGATGGACTCCGACTCGGTGCGCGACGAAAAGCTGCGCGTGCTGCGCGCGCTGAAACCCATCGATTCGCGCGACATCGGCAAGGTCGCGGTGCGCGGCCAGTATCATGCGGGCGTGATCAAGGGTGCGCAGGTGCCGGCCTACGCGACCGAGCCTGGCGTGAAGCCGGACAGCCCGACCGAAACCTTCGTCGCGCTGAAGGTCGAGATCGAAAACTGGCGCTGGGCCGGCGTGCCGTTCTTCCTGCGCACCGGCAAGCGTCTCGCCGATCGCGTCGCGGAGATCGTCGTCAACTTCCGGCCGGTGCCGCACTCGGCCCTCGGGCCGACCGCGCTGCGCGCCGGATCGAACCGCCTCGTGATCCGGCTGCAGCCGAACGAGACGATTCGCCTGTACTGCCTCGCGAAGCAGCCCGGCGAAGGGATGAACCTCGCGAGCGTGCACCTCGACCTCGCGTTCGACCGTTTCTTCAAGGAAGGGCAGATGGAGGCGTATCAGCGCCTCTTGCTCGACGTGATCAACGGCCGCCTCGCCCTGTTCGTGCGTCGCGACGAACAGGAAGCCGCGTGGCGCTGGGTCGAGCCGATCCTGAACGAATGGGCCCGCTCGCTGAAGCCGCCGAAGCCGTATGCGGCAGGCACGTGGGGGCCGGCCGCGGCGAGCGCGATGCTTGCGCAGCACGGCACCTGCTGGCTCGAAGAAGAAAACTGATGCAAACCGTTGCCGTGTGCACACGGCAACGTGCCCCATGATTCGCACGAATTGAACAGACAAAGCAGTCCGGAGGAGATGTGATCGAGATTCACGCTTTCGACACCCAGGAAGCGCAAAGCGAAGCGCTCGCGCGCGCCGTCGGCGATGCGCTGCGCGCCGCGCTCGGCGGCCCCGCGCGCCCGACGCTCGCGGTGTCCGGCGGCACGAGCCCGCGCCCGTTCCTGCAAACGCTGTCGCACGCGGCGCTCGACTGGGCCGGCGTCGACGTCACGCTGGTCGACGACCGCTGGGTGCCGGAAGACGACGCGGCCAGCAACGCGCAGCTCGTGCGCGACACGCTGCTGCAACACGCGGCGGCCCCTGCCCGCTTCCTGCCGCTCGTCGACACGCGCGCGGCGCTCGACGCGCACGTCGCCGCACTCAACGCGAACGCCGACTACCGCGTGCCGACCGTCGCCGTGCTCGGCATGGGCGAGGACGGCCACACCGCGTCGATCTTCGCCGATGCGCCCGAATGGGATCGCGCGATCACGACGCCCGAGCGCTTCGTCGCCGTGCATCCCGGCGCCGCGCCGCATGCGCGTGTGAGCTTCTCGCTCGATGCGCTCAAGCGCGTCGACCGGCTGTTCCTGCTGATCGCGGGCGAACGCAAACGCGCGGTGCTCGACGCAGCAGCCGCATCGCTGCAGAAGAACGCGATTTCCCAACTGGCCAACGACAAGGGGACCAAGCTCGATGTCTACTGGTGCGCAAAGTAAGGCTGTCGTCGCGGCCCAGCATGCCGACGGCCCGCGCCTGCTCGCGGACGTCGGCGGCACCAACGCGCGTTTCGCGCTGGAAACCGGCCCCGGCGAGATCACGCAGATCCGCGTCTACCCCGGCGCCGACTATCCGACGCTCACCGACGCGATCCGCAAGTATCTGAAGGACGTGAAGATCAGCCGCGTGAACCACGCGGCGATCGCGATCGCGAACCCGGTCGACGGCGACCAGATCACGATGACCAATCACGACTGGAGCTTCTCGATCGAGGCCACGCGCCGCGCGCTCGGCTTCGACACGCTGCTCGTCGTGAACGACTTCACCGCGCTCGCGATGGCGCTGCCGGGCCTGACCGATGCGCAGCGCGTGCAGATCGGTGGCGGCACGCGCCGCCAGAACAGCGTGATCGGGCTGCTCGGGCCCGGCACCGGGCTCGGGGTCTCCGGCCTGATTCCCGCGGACGACCGCTGGATCGCGCTCGGCAGCGAAGGCGGTCACGCATCGTTCGCGCCGCAGGACGAGCGCGAGGATCTCGTGCTGCAGTACGCGCGCAAGAAGTTTCCGCACGTGTCCTTCGAACGCGTGTGCGCGGGACCGGGCATCGAGGTCATCTACCGCGCGCTCGCCGCGCGCGACAAGAAGCGCGTGGCCGCGACCGTCGACACGGCGGACATCGTCGAGCGCGCGCATGCGGGCGACGATCTCGCCCTCGAGGCGGTCGAATGCTTCTGCGGCATCCTCGGCTCGTTCGCGGGCAGCCTCGCGCTGACGCTCGGCGCGCTCGGCGGCGTGTACATTGGCGGCGGCGTCGCGCTGAAGCTCGGCGATCTGTTCACGCGCTCGTCGTTCCGCGCGCGCTTCGAGGCGAAGGGCCGCTTCACGCAGTATCTCCAGAACATCCCGACCTACCTGATCACCGCCGAATATCCGGCCTTCCTCGGCGTGTCGGCGATCCTCGCGGAGCAGTTGTCGAACCGGTCGGGCGGCGCATCGTCGGCCGTGTTCGAGCGGATCCGCCAGATGCGCGACGCGCTGACGCCGGCCGAGCGCCGCGTCGCCGATCTCGCGCTGAACCATCCGCGCTCGATCATCAACGACCCGATCGTCGACATCGCACGCAAGGCGGACGTGAGCCAGCCGACGGTGATCCGCTTCTGCCGCTCGCTCGGCTGCCAGGGGCTGTCGGATTTCAAGCTGAAGCTCGCGACCGGCCTCACCGGCACGATTCCGATGAGCCACAGCCAGGTGCATCTCGGCGACACGGCCACCGACTTCGGCGCGAAGGTGCTCGACAACACGGTGTCCGCGATCCTGCAGTTGCGCGAACACCTGAACTTCGAGCACGTCGAGAACGCGATCGAGATCCTGAACGGCGCGCGCCGCATCGAGTTCTACGGGCTCGGCAACTCGAACATCGTCGCGCAGGACGCGCATTACAAGTTCTTCCGCTTCGGGATTCCGACGATCGCGTACGGCGACCTGTACATGCAGGCTGCATCGGCCGCGCTGCTCGGCAAGGGCGACGTGATCGTCGCGGTGTCGAAATCGGGACGCGCGCCGGAATTGCTGCGCGTGCTCGAGGTCGCGATGCAGGCCGGCGCGAAGGTGATCGCGATCACGTCGAGCAACACGCCGCTCGCGAAGCGCGCGACCGTCGCGCTCGAGACCGACCACATCGAGATGCGCGAATCGCAGTTGTCGATGATCTCGCGGGTCCTGCATCTGTTGATGATCGACGTCCTCGCGGTCGGCGTCGCGATTCGTCGCGCGTCCACCAACGGCGAACTGCCGGAGGCCGTCGCGCAGGCGCGCGCACGGGCGAGCGACGACGAGACGGCCGACGTGCTCGACTGGCTGAGCCACGGCGCCTCGCCGGCGGCGAAGGACGTCGCGCGGGACTGACGCCCGACACGGCACGGCGACCGCTTTCCGCCCGCCCGAAAAAAACGCCACCGACGCATCGCGCGGTGGCGTTTTTTCATGCCGGGGCGGCGGCTGCCGCGCCGGCTCAGGCGCCCGCTTTCACCGGCCGGCCATGCCAGCGCAGCACGAGGGAGCGGCCGACGAAACACAGCACGCCGGTGACGCCGATCGTCACGCCCATCGCGAACGGCGTGCCGTCCGCGAGTGCGCCGATCGCAACGCTCGCGATCGCGCCGAGCGCGAGCTGCATCGCGCCGAACACGGCCGCCGACGCGCCCGCGTTGTGCGGATAGCGATGCATCAGGTCGGTCGTGCAGTTCGCGGACAGGATCCCGACCACGCCAACCACGAAGAACAGGCACACGACGATCGACCACAAACCGCCCCACCCGGTCAGCGCGACGAGCGCGACCGCCAGCGACGCGATGCAGCTCACGAGCGACGCGGCCGAGATGATGCGCAGCGATCCGATGCGGCCGACGAGCCGCGTGTTCGCGAAGTTGCCGATCATGATCCCGACGACGTTCAGGCCGAACAGCAGCCCGTAGTGCTGCGGCGACACGTGGAAATACTCGATGTACACGAACGGCGTCGCGGTGATGTACGAGAACATCGACGCGAACGCCATCCCGCCGCACAGCATGTGCCCCCACGCGACCGGATCGGACAGGATGCGCCCATACGATGCGAACGACGCGAGCACGGCCGCGCTCTTGCGCCGCTCCTTCGGCCAGGTTTCCGGCACGCGCAGGTACGCGGTCGCCGCGCACACCGCGCCGAACACGGCGAGCACGACGAACACGCCGCGCCAGCCCGAGAAGCGCAGGATCTGCCCACCGATCAGCGGCGCGAGCAGCGGCCCGACCGCAGTGACGATCGCAACCATCGACAGCACCTTCGCCGCATCGGTCGGCTCGTGCGCATCGCGCGCGATCGCACGCGACAGCACCGACGCCGCGCCGGCGCCGAGCGCCTGCAGGAACCGCACGAGGATCAGCATGTCGATCGAGTTCGACACGAAGCAGCCGACGCTCGCGAGCGTGAACAGCGCGATGCCACCGAGCAGCACGGGCCGGCGGCCCCACGTGTCGGACATCGGACCGTACAGCAGCATGCCGATCGAGAAGCCGGCCATGAAGCTCGTCAGCGTGCGCTGCGCGGCGCCGGGACTCACGGAAAAGCCGTCGGCGATCGACGGCAGGCTCGGCAGGTACATGTCAGTGGCGATCGGCCCGCAGGCCGCGAGCGCGCCGAGCAACAGGATCAGCCGGGCATCGGGCCGGCGTCGGATGACGTGAGACATGGGTATCCGGAATGGAGGCCCGCGCGCATCGGGGCGCGCGTGGCGGTGAAGACGGGAGGCCGCGCCGCGAACGGCGCGCCCAGGCCCATGATTGTACGCGCAACTTTTTTACGTGCTGGCGGCCGAGTGGGCGGCTGGCGGGAAAACACCGGCGCGACGCCCACCGCGCGGGATCGAGCGCCGGGATTCGATTAAGCTTGCAACTCCTCGCCCCTCTTGTCTGACCAATACGACACACGATCGAACCGATGACCGCCTTCCTGTTGATCTGGAGCCCAAAGAAATGGCCGTGGCCCGAACTGCCTGACGTCGCCGCGCGCGTGAAAGCCGGCGAGGCCGTGCATGACGTGTGGGGTTGCGGCTTCGCGCGCGGCATCCTGCCGGGCGATCGTGTGTTCCTGCACCGCGTCGCGAAGGCGCCGAAGGGCGTGTTCGGCTCGGGCTACGTGACGCGCGCGCCCTACGAGGTGCCCGACACGGCGACGAAGCGCGGCTACCGGCTGTGCATCGATTTCGTCTACGACTGGCTGGTCGACGCGCACCAGGACGTCGTGATCGCGCGCGACGCGCTGCGCGTCCATCCATACTCGGTGCAGACCTGGGACGCGCAGAGCTCCGGCACGGTGATCAAGCCGATGGTCGAAGGCCCGCTCGAGAAGCGCTGGGCCGAGCTGACCGGCAAGCGCAAGCCGCCACCGTTGCCGGATCGATAACGGGGCCGAATCACACCCTCGTCCCGCCCGGCCCGCGCCATCCCTCACGCGCCGAAAGGCCGCAGACCGCCCGGCGGGCCCGTCATGCGCGTCTCCGGTACAATCAGACGATCGTTCCGCCCAGGCGCCGCGGCCCGTGCACAGGCCCCCGCGCCCTTCTCTCGCAGGTTTCGTCCATGTCCAACAATCAGATCCTCTTCGAACGCGCCCAGAAGACCATTCCGGGCGGCGTCAACTCGCCGGTGCGCGCCTTCCGTTCGGTCGGCGGCACGCCGCGTTTCGTCTCGCGCGCGCAGGGCCCGTACTTCTGGGATGCCGACGGCAAGCAGTACATCGACTACATCGGCTCATGGGGCCCGATGATCGTCGGCCACGTCCATCCGGAAGTGCTGTCGGCCGTGCAGAACGTGCTCGCCGACGGCTTCTCGTTCGGCGCGCCGACCGAAGCCGAGATCGAAATCGCCGAGGAAATCTGCAAGCTCGTCCCGTCGATCGAGCAGGTGCGGATGGTATCGAGCGGCACCGAGGCCACGATGAGCGCGCTGCGTCTCGCGCGCGGCTTCACGGGCCGCAGCCGCATCGTCAAGTTCGAGGGCTGCTATCACGGCCACGCAGACAGCCTGCTGGTCAAGGCCGGCTCCGGCCTGCTGACGTTCGGCAACCCGACGTCGGCCGGCGTGCCCGCCGACATCGCGAAACACACGACCGTCCTGGAATACAACAATGTCGCCGCGCTCGAAGAAGCGTTCGGCGCGTTCGGCGACGAGATCGCCGCGGTGATCGTCGAGCCCGTCGCCGGCAACATGAACCTCGTGCGCGGCACGCCCGAATTCCTGAACGCGCTGCGCGCGCTGTGCACGAAGCACGGCGCCGTGCTGATCTTCGACGAAGTGATGTGCGGCTTCCGCGTCGCGCTCGGCGGCGCGCAGGCGTACTACGGGATCACGGCCGACCTCACCTGCCTCGGCAAGGTGATTGGCGGCGGGATGCCGGCCGCCGCGTTCGGCGGCCGCCGCGACATCATGGCCCACCTCGCGCCGCTCGGCGGCGTCTATCAGGCCGGCACGCTGTCGGGCAACCCGATCGCGGTCGCCGCGGGCCTGAAGACGCTGCAACTGATCCAGGCGCCCGGCTTCTACGACGCGCTCACCGCGCAGACCAAGCGTCTCGCCGACGGCCTCGCGGCCGAAGCGCGCGCGGCCGGCGTGCCGTTCGCCGCCGACTCGATCGGCGCGATGTTCGGCCTCTACTTCGCGGAGCGTGTGCCGACCAGCTTCGCGGAAGTCACGAAGAGCGACACCGAGCGCTTCAACCGCTTCTTCCACCTGATGCTCGACGAGGGCGTGTATTTCGCGCCGTCCGCGTACGAGGCCGGCTTCGTGTCGAGCACGCACGACGACGCGGTGATCGACGCGACGCTCGCGGCCGCACGCCGCGCATTCGCAGCCCTTGCCGCCTGACCCGGGTCCGCACGCATGTTCTCGGATACCGATTTCGCCCACATGCAGCGCGCGCTGACGCTCGCGGCGCGCGGCATGTATACGACCGCGCCGAACCCGCGCGTCGGCTGCGTGATCGTCAAGGACGGCGACGTGATCGGCGAAGGCTTCACGCAGCCGGCCGGCCAGGACCACGCGGAAGTGCAGGCGCTGAAGGACGCGCGTGCGCGCGGCCATGACGTCGCCGGCTCCACCGTGTACGTGACGCTCGAGCCGTGCAGCCACTTCGGCCGCACGCCGCCGTGCGCGAACGCGCTGATCGACGCGCGCGTCGCGAAGGTCGTCGCCGCGATGGAAGACCCGAATCCGCAGGTGTCGGGGCGCGGCCTCGGAATGCTGCGCGACGCGGGCATCGACGTGCGCTGCGGGCTGCTCGCGAACGAAGCGGGTGAACTGAACATCGGCTTCGTGTCGCGGATGACGCGCGGTCGCCCATGGGTACGGATGAAGACGGCCGCGTCGCTCGATGCACGCACGGCGCTGCCGTCCGGCGAAAGCCAGTGGATCACCGGCGAGGCCGCGCGCCTCGACGGCCACGCCTGGCGCGCGCGCGCGTGCGCGATCCTCACCGGGATCGGCACCGTGCGCGAGGACAACCCGCTCCTGACCGTTCGCGGCATCGACACGCCGCGCCAGCCGCAGCGCGTGCTGGTCGACAGCCGCCTCGACCTGCCGCTCGATGCGCGCCTGCTCGAAGGCGCGCCGCTGCTGATCTTCTGCGGCCGGCTCGATGCTGCCGGCGAAGTGCGCGCGAACGTGCTGAAGTCGCGCGGCGCGGAAATCGTGCCGCTCGCGAATGCGTACGGCAAGGTCGACCTGCCCGCGATGCTGGCGGCGCTCGGCGCGCGCGGCGTCAACGAGTTGCACGTCGAGGCCGGCCACAAGCTGAACGGCTCGCTGCTGCGCGAGCAGTGCGTCGACGAGCTGCTGGTCTATCTCGCGCCGAGCCTGCTCGGCAGCGACGCGGCCGGCATGTTCGACCTCGCCGCGCCGGCGAGCCTCGACGCCCGCGTGCGGCTCGCGTTCCACAGCGTCGAGCGGATCGGCGACGATCTGCGAATCCTGGCGCGTGTCGCGCCGCCCCCCGCCACTCTTTGAACGGAGCCGTCAGGATGTTTACCGGAATTGTCGCGGCCGTCGGCCGCATCGAGGCGATCAACCCGCTCGGCGCGTCGCCCGAGGCGGGCGTGCGGCTGACCGTGCAGGCCGGCGGGCTCGACCTGGCCGATGTCGCGCTCGGCGACAGCATCGCGATCCAGGGCGCGTGCATGACGGTGATCGAAAAGACCGACACCGGTTTCGACGTCGACGTGTCGCGCGAAAGCCTGAACCGCACGGTCGGTCTCGCGCAGCCGGGCGAAGTGAACCTCGAGAAGGCGCTGCGCGCGCACGACCGCCTCGGCGGGCACATCGTGTCGGGCCACGTCGACGGCCTCGGCACCGTGACGCGCTTCGCGCCGGTCGGCGAATCGCACGAGTTGCGGATCGTCGCGCCGCGCGAGCTCGGCCGCTATCTCGCGTACAAGGGCTCGATCACGGTCAACGGCGTGAGCCTGACCGTCAACACGGTCGACGATCGCGCCGACGGCTGCGAGTTCTCGATCAACCTGATCCCGCATACGGTCGAGGTCACGACACTGCGTCACGTGAAGGCCGGCGACAAGGTCAATCTCGAAATCGACATGATCGCGCGGTATGTGGAGCGGATGATGTCGGCATCGCAGGGCGTGCATCAGGACTGACCAGACTGTTCCGCCCCCTGGATGGTAAATGGCAGCCGGCGGTGCGGCCCGGCACCTGACCTGATGGCCAACGACGCGCACGGGTCATCCCGTCGCGCTAAGATGCAACGGCAGCGGTTTCGGCGCCGCGACGCACGGTGCGCCGCGTACCGGCTGCCCCCTTTTCCTCCAGGAGTCGTCCCATGTCCATCTCGATGTACCAGGCTTCGCTGCCCGTCCTGATCCGCGGCCTCACCAACCTGCAGCACATCCTCGGCAAGGCGCAGGCGCATGCGGCCGAGAAGCAGATCGACCCGTCGGTGTTCATCGGCGCACGCCTCTATCCGGACATGCTGCCGCTCGTCCGCCAGGTGTATATCGCGACCGACACGGCCAAGGGCTGCGCCGCGCGGCTCGCCGGCGTCGACATCCCGAGCTATCCCGACGTCGAGCAGACGTTCGACGAACTGCACGCGCGCATCCAGAAGACGATCGACTATCTGAAAGGCTTCGACGCCGCACAGATCGATGGCAGCGAAGCGCGCCAGGTCGTGCTCAAGATGCGCGTCGGCCCGATCGAGTTCACCGGCCAATCGTATCTGCTGAACTTCGTGCTGCCCAACTTCTTCTTCCACGTGACGACGGCA